>NZ_CP021850.1:315414-630828 GCF_002896855.1 Clostridium thermosuccinogenes
TTAAGCGTAAAAAAGGTAAATCCGATGCTGAGAGGGGCAAAATATTTACAAAGCTGGGAAGAGAGATTGCCATAGCTGTCAAGCAGGGAGGCCCGGACCCAAATGTCAATTCCAAACTAAGTGATGTAATAGCAAAAGCGAAAGCTGCAAATATGCCTAATGATACTATTATGAGAAGTATAAAGAGGGCTTCGGGGGATACTGAAGCTGAGAATTATGAAGAAATCACCTACGAAGGCTATGGTCCGGGAGGAGTTGCGGTCATAGTTGAGACTGCTACCGACAACCGCAACAGGACAGCCGGAGACCTGAGGCATTATTTCGATAAATTCGGCGGAAACCTCGGACAGACCGGATGTGTATCCTTCCTGTTCAATAAAAAGGGTGTCATTTTGATTGAGAAAACTGAAAAAACCGACGAGGATACCCTTATGATGGAGGCTCTGGATGCTGGCGCTGAGGATTTCAGTGTCGAGGACGAGTACTATGAAATCCTGACTGATCCGAATGATTTTTCCGCTGTGAGGGAAGCTCTGGAGAAAAAGGGTTATGAATTTATGGATGCGAGCGTCCAAATGGTACCGGTCACTACCACCAAACTTGAGGACCCGAAGCAAATAGAATTTATGGATAAATTGATCGAAGCTCTCGAAGATCTCGACGATGTTCAGAACGTATGGCATAACTGGGAGCAGGATGAGGAATAACAGGGAAATCCGGGATTGTCACAGCTTGTTTTTCAAGCGGTATACGACTTTTTCCCGAAGGCTTTCATACCTTTCGTATTCGTTTAAAGTGTATAAATCATATTTCCGGCAGCATTTTTTGCATACCGACCGGTTGGCTTTGTAGCCCAAGCGCAGGCTTACGTTTTTATGTATTCTGAACATAAACCTTGGTTTTATCTTTTTACAGTTGGAGCACCGCGGAAACAAATCGGGAAAGAATACAACAATCAAAAGTAAAGAAGCTGTTATTATGAAAAAAGTAGTGATTTCCATATCGATATCCTGCATTATTTAATACTATTATTTATTTACTATGGTCGGGAACAATTTATACCTATTATTGTGAAGAACGCCTGATTTAAAAAGTGGAAATCAATTAAGCGAAAGGATACCCCGCTCCTGAAGATATGAAGGAATGGTACGGCGCTTAATTGGAATGTATCTGAATAGCTAGCTGAAAAATAAAAAGGGTTGCTGTCCTAAGACGGCAACCCTTTTTATTTTTAGCTATATTTCCAAGAAGTGTTCTACTGCATCAGTTTCCGTGATTATCTGGAAGTATCTCCTTTGCGCTCAGTAGGATAGCTGTTTCCAGTGTAAGCCTGGAATACTTTCCTTACGATGTTTCCACCTATTTTTCCGGCATCTCTTGCAGAAATGTCACCGTTGTATCCCTGCTTCAGGTTTACTCCAACTTCAGAAGCTATTTCATACTTCATCTTTTCAAAGGATGTTTTACTGTTTCTAGCCATTTACATAGCCTCCTTATAATTTTTATTCACTACCGTCTTATGACTGGTAGTGTATTTTTATATTCTGTAGTTTTTATTAAAAATATTACGGTAAATTATGCTATTTTGGCGGAACCTTAAATCCAAAACCAATATAATGTTTTGCTATGCAAATTCATCGATAACCTTTTTGCTTATTCTGTCTGATGCAGGTTAACGGTATAATATGAACCGTATAAAACTGATGCCTTATACTATTGGGTGTCCCTTGCAGGTTCGCTTTCTCTGAACAGCAGGCTGATACAGTACAAACCGGCAAGGCCTACCAGGGTATATATCGTTCTGCTTAAAAAGGTGTTATTGCCTCCAAATATTGCAGCTACCAGGTCATAGCTGAAAATGCCCATCAAAAGCCAGTTTAATGCACCTATTATCACCAGAACGAGAGCTAATCTATCCAAAGGTGTTCTACTCATTATTACAACTCCTTCTTTTTTTTAAAATTATTATTTATCAGAAATAAAAAAATAATTCATCTTAATTTTATTTTTGGTTATGGGAAAGAATATATTCAGTCGGAATATGATTTTAAAAATGTGTACGGAAGATGACGAAAAAGAACAGCCGCGTCCGGAAAACCGGACGCGGTTATCTAAATAACCACCGGTCCCCGCGGTAACCGGCAGTTAGTCCTAATATATATTATTATGTCCGAATTTATTATATATTCCGAAGCCTGAGGAAATATTTGCGACGCAGTGTCTTTGGCCCGGGAGCTTTATTATGTTTTTCCTTAGTTATAATATGAGGGCCATGGATAAAGGGTGACACTAAATAATTAACTCGTAGACACGAAAATAAAAATGCTACTTTCGTTAATTGGCTGTGCTTTACAAGCATATGCGGTTATGCTGGCATTTTCAAAGCTATGCTTTGAGCTAATAGGCTGAAATGGATAACAAATTCCAGAAAACCACGAGCTTGTTGGTCTAAAAAGGGAGAAGTTGACAGAAGGCGGCAGATATCGGAAAATAATTAGACAGGGCGCGAGAATACGGAGTTGGATTAATAAGACGGTGCCCATCAATACATAAGGCCGGAGGATATTATGAATTATGTGCGCATACCCAACCTTCCGGAGGCTGAGGTAAGCCTTGCGGTGGTGGATGGCAGGCTTGATGAAGCGATGGAAGCAAAGCTGTTGGATTTAAAGGTCAAGCTCATAAAAACCGATAGGCATACGGGCTTGTATGAGGCAGTTTCGTATCATCCCGACATGATGCTGCACCACCTGGGTGATGAATGCATTGTATACTCCCCCGGAGTAGCGTATTCAATAAAAAATGCCCTGTCGGATTGCGGATTCCAGCTGATACAGGGCGGTACAACCTTGCAGGAAAAATATCCATGGGATATTGCATACAATGTGGCCAGGGTCGGGAAATTCGCCTTCCATAATTTAAAATACACCGACCCGGTGCTAAGAAATGAGCTGGAAAAACGGGACGTAGAGCTTGTTCACGTAAAGCAGGGATATTCCAAGTGCTCTGTATCCGTCATAGATGAGAACTCAATAATAACAGCCGACAGGGGTATTGCCAAAGCTGCGCAGGAAAAAGGGGTAGAAGTGCTGTTGATAGAACCGGAGGAAGAGATACTGCTTCCCGGACTTTCCAACGGATTTATCGGAGGTAGCACAGCTATGCTCAATAAATACTGCTGGGCGGTTGCAGGAAATTTTGCGTTCTTTCGAGCTGCCGACCGTATCCGGCGTTTTCTTGAGGACAGGAACATCGAGATTATTTCCCTGTCCGAGGGGCGGATAACGGATATAGGCTCAATTATTCCGCTGCTGGTAAAATAATATTGCCGTCAGGAGTAACTTACATTCCTAAGTTTCATATAATGTATCAGAATAGTATCGATAAAGGACAATAAAATTGAATTATAACCCATTAATATATATTTTTTGCAAAAAATCGTTGATAGGTGGCATAAATTGCTTGCAAGAGCCGCTGCATACAACATTTTATGAGAACATATACTACACTTGAAGGGATGTGAAGTTGATGCAGTATCTTTGTATTGGAGTTGACGAGAGCGCTGACGACATTATTCAACATATAAATGATGAGCTTAAAAAAGTTAAAAATAAAATAAATTATTCAGTTAAAGAAGTTAATTCCGATAATTCGACCTCAATAATTTGCAGCATAGGAGAAGACAAACCGGATAATGAAAAGTCGTCCCAGGCGTATAATATTTTGATGCTGCATGTTTCCAGCGCACTGGCGGACTTTATAATAAGGCGGTATGAGGAGAAGCTTATAACTAGAATAATAAATACTAATTATTGCTATTTTAACTCGGTAGAGCGCAGGGAAATTCTGGGGATATCCCTTAAAATAATCAGGAACGAAGACAAGAACTTTCTAAACAGCCTTTTCCAGATACGAAGACGCAATATAATTATTCGGAAGCTGATGGAGTATTTTGAAAACTCCAACAGTCTGATCCTCGATGGTTTTGTGAATTTTCGCCTGAAGGATTATATAAAAGATCTTGAAGAGATAGTTGAAAAAGCTGTGGATGAGTTCCTGATGGAGAGGGAGTACAGGGAATTTATAAGGCTGCTTAAGTACTTTGTCGAAATACAGGACCCAAAAGCTGAGATAATTCATGTAATAGTGGGATATGACAACAGGTATATACTCCAGGACGAAAAAAGGAATGAGATCACCAACGAATGCATACGGGAATTTGTCAATGAGATTTCTGAAGGTGAGATCAATTATGATGATCTCCTGGTGAGTTCTCTGATAACCATGGCCCCAAAAAAGATAGTCATTCACAGTTCCGGCCTGTTTAAGAACAAGGAGCTTCTGGAAACGATAAAAAACGTTTTTCCCGGGAGAGTGGTTATTTGCAACGGATGTGAAGCCTGTATGGCATCCGTATCAAAAAGTGAAGATAAAAAGCAGCTTTGAGATTTTAAGGGGGAAATGCGCATGCCCGGCCGGTAAGGCAAAGGTGGCAGGTAGAGGCTATGTCCTCCAAATTTTCCTGCTTATTCTTGCTTTTATGCAAAAATTCATGATTTTTATGCATAAATGTATAAATAGTGCTGAGATAGTACGTCATATAGTACTAATTACCTACATTTTATTTTTACGTAGATATTGACAATACTGGCAGTAATGGTACAATATATCGTGTAGAAATCAGTACATACAGTTGGGATGTATATTTATACAAAAGATGAAATTTGTAAATTACTAAGGAAAAAAGTAAAATCCGCAGAAGAAAAACACTGGATAAAGCAGTAAAAGATTTGGAAAAAGAGAGTCCAAGACTCTCTTTTTTCCTTTCTGATCCAATTCAGCACCGTTTCTTTTTTGCCCAAAATATGATAATATTAATTATAGCCTTTCTAGGTATGGAGGAATTGACTTGAGAGTTGTAGGTTTTATTGGTCCCAGTGGTTCGGGAAAAAGCCACAGGGCAACTTGGGTGGCGAGAGAAAGGGATATAGATTTCATCATAGATGACGGTCTTCTCATAAAAGGAAACAGTATAGTTGCCGGAACATCCGCCAAAAAAGAAAAAACGAAGATCGGTTCCATAAGGCGCGCGCTTTTTACAGAAGAAAGCCATGCCGAAGACGTGAAGCGCGCATTGAAGCTTTATAAGCCGGAGGCTATTTTAATCCTCGGCACTTCCGATGGGATGGTGGAGAGCATAGCGAAAAAGCTTGAGCTTCCCAATGTCACCGAGAAAATATATATAAATGAAGTGGCAAGCGAGCTGGAAATCAGGCAGGCTATGTATACAAGGAAGGAGCAGGGCAAACATGTCATACCGGTTCCCACCTTTGAGATAAAGAAGGATTTTTCAGGATATTTTCTTGATCCGCTTCAGATTTTCAAGAGAAAGGGCAAGGGAAGTTACCAGCTGGTGGGTGAAAAATCAGTGGTAAGGCCTACCTTCAGCTATATGGGCAGCTATACGATTTCTGATTATACGATTTACCAGATAATTGAGTATGTGGTGTCCAATATTGAAGGTGTGGCCAGAATTTCGCGGTTCAGGGCGGAAAACCATCCGGATGGAATATATATAGACATGGATCTCGTCCTGATATATGGATATGTGATACGGCCTTTGCTGGCTGAGATTCGCAAAAAGGTGACCGAAGAGATAGAAAAACTTACGGCGCTCAATATTAAAACCATGAATATCACGGTAAAAAGCTTGATAGTGGAAAAGAAAGAGCCTGCAAACTGACATTGCAGGCTTTATTTCAGGTCCATATATCCGGCGAGCTTTTGTATGCTGCGGGATACCGAATCTTTGGAATTACCCCAGGGAGCGTCGTTATAACGGTAGTCAAATTTTTTCGTAAACCAGTTGACTTCCTGCTGAATGCGCTCCATGTTCTCCTGCTGCATTTCCAGAACCTTCACCACAAACTCATTAAACTCGTTTTGACGCAGGTGTTTTTTTGCACCAGCCAGCAGCATCTTCAGATGCCTCAGGCAGAATCCTTTCTTACTTTGGAAAAGATCCTTGAAATCCCTCTCTTTTGACCACAGATAGAATATTACATCAATATACCTGTCCATGGTGTAATCCAGTTTGCTGCATACGGCACATTTGCTTTCCAGATTGTCCAAAGCAGAAATTAAATCATCAACAGATTCTCCTGCTCCGGTCTGCTTCGAGGAGGAGCGGCTCAGAAGGTTTTTCAGGGCGGAAACGCCAGGAGCTCCTTTGATTGCAGATATGCTGCTGTCAAACAGCTTTTTCAGTTTTTTGTTCTGCTCCACAAGGTGGGTGTCCAGAATCAGGGCAAGGCCAAGCTTGTTGGACTGCCTTTTGAACAAAAGCTCATAATGCCTCCTGCAAAATCCCTTTTCGTTGGTCACTTCCCTTCCGTCAGGCTCCATAAGGGAGGGACCCAGTATGTAGTCTATGTACTCATCTTCCAGCTTTTTTTCAAGAAGGCACAAGGGACATTCGCAGTCTTCCTTAAAAGCCTCCATAACGGGTATTGTGTATATCTTCTCCTTCATATGGCTCTCCTTAGAGTGTTTTATTTGAAATTGCAGATTTTCTATGCATGGCTTTTGAAGCTAATAGCTCCTTAATATGTTTTTGAAAGCTTATTGCCTTCTATGAAACCATTTATATAAACTTAATTGCTATGTCGGCGGGCCGAAATATTTTCCAATATATTTTATAATATTTTTCCCTCTTCACTGCTCCAAAACCCGGCCATTTTTACCGAAAATATCGTTAAAACGGGTTGATTCTTTATTATCACAGCTTAATCCATTATTATTTTATATTATAGCAGAAAAAAAGGGAATATATATACTGATTGAGAATCACTAATCTGTTAATGTACATTTTTCATGAAGAAGGAGACGGTTTAATTGGATTACAAAGGCTGTAAAGTGAAGGAAGAAAAGGACAGAGTTATTGTGGAGAACGTGCAGGATTTTGACCCGGTGCATATTTTTGAATGCGGGCAGTGTTTCCGCTGGGTCCGGCAGCCTGATAACAGCTTCACGGGTGTAGTCCGGGGCAAGGTGGCCAATATTAGTTATCAGAATGGGACGCTGGTTATAAAAAATTCCAGCTTAAAGGATTTTCAGGATATATGGTTCGAGTACCTCGATCTGGGAAGGGATTACGGCGAGATAAAAGCGCTTCTCGATAAGGACGAGCACATGAAAAAGGCCATGGAGTACGGCTATGGAATAAGGATACTGAAACAGGATCTATGGGAAGTTCTCATATCTTTCATCATATCAGCCAACAACAGAATACCGATGATAATGAAAACTGTGGCGGCCATGTCAAAATTGTACGGGGATGAGATTCAGTATGACGGTATGGCATATTACAGTTTCCCCGGTGCGGACAAGCTTTTCGAAGCCGGCATAGAAGAACTGGAGGCATGCAGAGGAGGATTCAGGTGCAAATACATACTAAACACAGCCCGGATGGTGAAAAACGGTGAAGTACGGCTGGAGGAGCTGGAAGGCATGGATACCGGCAAGGCCAGGGAAGAGCTGATGAAATTTCCGGGTGTAGGTCCCAAGGTAGCTGACTGCGTGCTTCTTTACAGCGGCACAAAACAGGATGTATTTCCGACGGATGTCTGGGTCAAAAGAGTGATGGAAGAGCTGTACTTCAAGCGTGAAGCGAGTTTCAAGGAAATCCAGGATTTTGCATCATCATATTTCGGAGACCTGGCAGGCTTTGCCCAGCAGTACCTTTTTTATTACGCCCGGGAGAACAGGATAGGCACAAAATAAAAGGTGCTAAATTAAGGAGTAAAAAAGCAGCATTAATCCTAACTCTGCAAGCAAAGTAACATATTATGCCAACTTCCAGTATTATGTATATATAAGGAGGTTGATGGCTATGTATTGTGTTGCGGTTCTTGATTCGGGGAATTTCGTACTTAGCCTTTGCAGAGCATTGGAAAAAAAAGGTTATGTTTTTGAAGTTATATCCACACCATGCCAGATCGCTAAAGGAGGATGCGGTTACTGTTTGAGGTTCCCGGAGAAATATAAAGACCTGGTGATAAATGAGGGATTTGCAAATCTGACTCCGGTGAGAGAAATATATAGAGTAGTCAATGAAGTGACCAAAAACAGATATGTGAGGATATACTAGGACCTCTGAAAGGTGCTTTGAAAAGCAATTGATAAGTAAGAAATCTTCATCCGCCTGCGCTTTGTGTAATGGGATTATTTTGAAAAAGTGCTTAAAAGGCAAGTAATAGTTGATTTTGAGAGAAATATAAAGAAATATAAATATATACTTTTGCTAATACATTATAAAGCTTAATGCATTTGTTGTGTTAGGAATATTCGTAGTGTATAATGAGCTTACAAGTTGAGCTAATCCTGAAATGTGCGGATAAGCCTATAATTTTGAACCTACATCTGACATAAGGGAGCTTGGAGTTTTGGTAATGGATGTCAGGCCTCAGTATAATTCCGACATCCGGCCGAGAGCCGGGTGCAACGGCAGGGGAAGGCTGAAGTTGCCAACAGGGCACCCACCTAGCGAAGGCTAGGTGTCAAAATATAGGTGAACGGCATTTTGGGTATTCCAACCAAAGGCTTCCATGAAAGTGGAAGCCTTTTCAAGTTTTATCGTCACTTGTGCTGTTCATCCTTGAAGCTATGAAGTTTAACTGCTCTTTCAGACGGTTTATTTCATTTTCCAGCATATTGAGCTTCACGGTGCTTTTTACAATTTCCTTATCCACCTCCTGCTGGAAAGAGGACATCTTTGTCAGAGTGTCTTCAGTGTTTGCCCGAAATTCCTTAAGATCTTCCACAGTGGATTTTAGATATTTCAGGCTGTCCAGCAGCATGTTTCTGAGCTCGTCGGCTGAAATATTTGCGCTGCTGGTACTCAGAACATCATTATAAAACGCAAGTTTCAGTCCACCTATGTAGCTGCCGGGAATATAGGGAGCTTGTATTTTATCCCTCTCATGAGCTGCATTGGATTTGTATGACATGCACAACAGCTGCTTGCCTGTAGGGAAGTTGTACCGGGCAGGTTTTGTCCACGTGCTGCCGGCATCCAGTGAATAGCTGTAATAAGTTACATCGTCCCTGACCCATGAAATTATGATCTTGCCGTCGATGTTTACGATGGAGGAGTTGTTAAACGCGTAAGCGGAGCTGTGGATTACCATGCTGTCCGACCACGTGTTTTTACCGGGCATTTTATGCATGTAAACCAGTTCATACTGCCGGTTGGAGCGGCGCTGAAAAGACATATGGATCGTCCCGCTGTTGTCGCATATCAACTGTGGCATTTCACAGTCGCCGTTATACTTGGTGATGGGTGTAAACTCGCTCCACATTCTTTTTTCCAGAGAATATATTTTATATCCCAACTGCAGGTTCCTTCCGTCAGAGGATTGATAGACGACATTTATGTTCCCGGCGCTGTCATTTATAATGGAATACGGATGATCCTTGTCGGCAACATAGTCCACAACCTTGGGGGTACCCATACTGTTGCCGCTTAATAACTGATGGGCAAGTATCAGGTTGTCATTATGCTGCAGCATATAGAATATATGTACTTCGTCCTTAAAAGGTATCAAAAAAAGGTGTTTATCATACTGGGTGGGTATTTTGCTGTTCAGTATCGGCTTTGTTTCATAGCCTTGCCTGCTTAGCCGGGAGTAGAAAATGTTGCCTTTCATGTCCTGAAAGAGTATATGGAATATGTCATCCTCATCCATGTCCACAAAAAAAGCTTTATGTGCGTATTTATACAATGAGGCCGGCTCGGACCATGTATTGCGCTTTGTGAGGATACTGTAGCAAAGGCCGTTTCTTTCATCATGGAAAAAATTCCATATCTTATCATTTGACTGCTTGAAAATATACTGCCTGTTGCTTTTATTGTACATCAACATCACCCTTCTAAAACCACGTAATGGAGAAAAGTAGTTTCATATTTAATATATGTCTCTGGTTGTAAAAAGTTTAAACAAAACAATCACACAAAGTAATCAGGCACATATCATGTAATTAGAGAAGTAAACAATACATGAAGAAGGAGGATATGCATATATGGGATATGAACATGATAGAGTGGTTCCGGGGCTGATCAATGAAAGAGATCTTGGCAAGATAAGAGAAGCTGTCTGCGTGCAGGTCGAAAAGGTTTTCGACTCCTGTAGGGAAAAAGATTGCATAGAAAACGCTCCTGTGCTTTTCCCAGACAGTGCAAAAATGCGCTGGATAATCAACAACGCAGTAAATGTTAAGTGCAGAAGAGCGGAAGTACTCGATGTATTTGCAGATATAGAGCCTGTTCCGTTTAAGAGAGGCTTCTTCACTGTAGATATAAAATTCTTTATTGGCGTTACTCTGGATTTCTTTCTTCCCAGAAGGCCCGGGACTGTTCCAACCAGCGTAGCCGGAACCGATATTATCCAGAGGACGGGAGTTATCCTGTTCGATAAGAAAGTAATACTCTTCGGTTCCGAAGGAAATGTCAAGATATTCAGGGCACGTTTCGTGGAAGGAGATGTTGACGAGCCTATTTCCCACAGGGTACAGCAGGGCAACCAGCCGATATCCAAGGTCGAAGTGGCAGAGCCTATCTGCCTGGATGCAGACATACAGGATATTCGTGACAAGCTGTTTGAAAACTGCTGCTGTGTGAGCAACCTGCCCCGCAATGTAGCAGAGCTTCTGCGCAACTATGATGACGATGGTGACACCCGCGACATTCGTGATGAAGAACTGCCAACCAGAAGAGTAGTAGCGACAGTAGGCCTGTTCTCAATAATCAAGCTGGTCAGGTTAGTACAGCTCCTCATTCCGGCTTTCAGCTACTGCCCGACCAACAAGGAATGCATTGCAGCAACGGAGGAAAATCCATGCGAATTGTTTGACACAATTGAATTCCCGCTGGATGAATTCTTCCCGCCCCAGATATTTGACTTTCCGGGAGCTGTTGAAGCAGAAGAAGACATGAAGGGAAAGAAAGGTAGAGGAGAGCAATAGCGCACGGTGCTAATGCGGCATAAAAGCAAGAAATTAAGCGGCTAAGGCAGAAAAGCAATAGCATACAGAACATAAGAAATAAAAAAGAAAGCAATGGCATATAGGGCAAAACGAAGCTAAAAAAGGGGCTATCTCAAAGTGCTTTGAGATAGCCCCTTCTATTAAGAGCTTTACATTGATTTGCCGGGGATAATAGCGTCTACTATACCATAAACAAGGGCTCCTATAATAGCTCCCCATATGGTCACATTAAATCCTGCCACGAAAAACTGAGTTACGTATATAATTACGGCTGCCATAATGAACCCTAGAATCCCCCTGCTAAATGGTGACGCATTTACACCAAGAAGCCTTAGCGCAGCATAGTCCAAGGCAGCCAGAACAAGTGCACCGAGCAGCAATGACCAGATTCCTGATATACTAAAGCCCGGCGTCAGCGCTGCCGTAATACCGAGAACAACTGCGCTTACTATCAGCCTGATAATAAAATGGGCAATACCAAAGCCTGTGGATTTTCCTTCAGTATATTGATCAGCCATCAAATCACATCCTTTCATTTTGGCTTAGTATTATTATTTATAAAATAAATGTGAATTATGCAAACGCATAATTTTAACATAAAATATAGAACACTTGCTTGAAATATTGTTTACTTTAAAATGCAAATCTGATAAAATTATTTGAGATTTGAATATAATTTAAACATAACATTATGATTTTAGGAGCGACATCAGTACCTCGCCTCTGTCAAGTATGCAGGCGGGGTTTTTAAAACAACGGAAGAAATTTCAGAGGCGATTCCAATAAATGTTCTTCCAAGGAAGTTTTGCATCCAAAGCATAAGATTATTTATATAATGTGCTAAAGATAGGTTTTTTATGTGCCTGTATGGGTAAATATACATAGTTGATGAATATGTACTGCCACGATTTATTTACAGGCTGGCGGATTAAGATGGCGATAACTATCGAAATACCAGAACAACCAATGAATTATGGCAAATATTTTTATAAATCTTGAGCAAACTTGATAATGAGGGGTTTTTGCTATGCTAAAAAGTTTGTTGAACGATGCCAGGTCTATCGCAGAAAGGGATCCGGCGGCTAAGAGCACCATTGAAGTGATATTGTTGTACCCTGGTTTTCATGCTATTTTTTTCCATAGGATTGCCCACTGGCTTTACAAGAGGAAGAGGTTTTTCCTGGCAAGGCTTGTATCCCAGATTAGCAGGTTTATAACCGGGATTGAAATACATCCGGGGGCTGTTATCGGAAACGGCTTGTTTATAGACCACGGAATGGGAGTGGTAATAGGTGAAACGGCTGAGATAGGCGATAACTGCACTATCTACCATGGTGTTACTCTTGGTGGAACAGGGAAGGATAAGGGAAAGAGACATCCCACCATAGGAAATAACGTGCTGATAGGTGCCGGTGCAAAAATTCTCGGGCCTTTCACTGTAGGAGACAACGCCATGATCGGTGCCGGTTCGGTTGTTATGGAAGAGGTGGAGCCCAACGCCACTGTTACAGGGCCAAAAGCCAGACTTGTCAAACGAAATGGCAAGAGGGTGGCTCCTTCCATGGATCTCGACCAGATACACTATCCGGACCCGCTGGCTCAGGAGATGTGCAAGCTGATGTTGAGGGTTGAACATCTTGAGGCCCAGCTGAAAATTGAGAAGGAAAAAGACAAACAGACCGATCAGAAATGATAGGGTTAACCAAGACGGGCTTCCCTGATGGTGTTATGGATTGAAATTGTTAACACTTTGGGTGTAGGTTGGCAGAGCTTTGGAGCCATGCAGTTTACCCTTGTGGCAGTTTACGCCGGTGGAGCTTTTGCGTTTATATATTATAACAATGTACGGAAGGTGATGCATATGAAAATATATAATACCCTTACCAGACGCAAGGAAGAATTGAAACCAATTACAGACAACGAGCTGAGGATATATTCATGCGGTCCTACGGTTTATAACTATGCCCATATAGGAAATCTCAGGACTTATGTTTTTATGGACATTTTAAGGAGAGTATTGAAATATAACGGATTCAAGCTAAAGCATGTGATGAACATAACCGATGTAGGACATCTGGTATCCGATGCCGATGAGGGCGAAGACAAGATGATGAAGACGGCAAAAGAGCAGCAAAAATCGCCTTGGGAGATTGCGGAATACTATACCGGCGTTTTTTTCAGAGATATAGCTGCTCTGAATATTGAAAAGCCTGAGATTATTGCAAAAGCCACAGAGCATATTGATGAAATGATTGAGTTTGTGCAGGGCCTGGTGGAAAAGGGCTATGGTTATGAGACCAGTGACGGGATATATTTCGATATTTCAAAGCTCCCGGACTACGGAAAACTGTCGGGCATTGACCTGGAGGGCCAAATGGCCGGCGCCAGGGTGGAGGTTAATGATGAAAAAAGGCACCCGGCGGATTTTGCACTGTGGAAGAAGGCACCGAAGGAGCACATCATGCAGTGGCCAAGCCCATGGGGCATGGGATATCCGGGATGGCACATAGAATGCTCCGCCATGGGCAGAAAGTATCTGGGGGATACTTTTGACATACATACCGGAGGTGTCGACCATATACCGGTACATCATGAAAATGAAATCGCCCAGTCGGAAGCCCTGCTGGGACATCCGGCGGTGAAATATTGGATGCATGGGGAATTCCTGCTGGTGGACAATGGCAAAATGTCCAAAAGCCTCGGGAATACTTATACAATAGAAGACTTAAAGGCCAGGGGATTAAACCCTCTTGCTTTCAGATACTTGTGCCTGAATGCCCATTACAGGAACAAGCTGAATTTCACATGGGATGCGATACAATCGGCCCAGGTATCCCTGGACAGGCTGCTTGAAGGAGCTCTTGCCCACAAAAATGGCACGGCTTCTGTTGATGCGGAGCTGATCGCAAAATTCCGCCAGGACTTTGAAGAGGCGATAAATGACGACCTGAATATACCCAGAGCCCTTGGTATTGTATGGAATGTAGTGCGGTACCATGAAAAATCCAAGGATTTGTTTGATCTCCTCGTGCTTATGGATTCGATACTGGGACTGAATATAGATAAGGTGCAGCCCAAAGAGGAAAAGCAGGAAGAAATCGATCCAGAAATCGAGGAATTGATACGGCAAAGGCAGCAGGCCAGAAAGGAAAAGAACTGGAAGCTGGCTGATGAGATCCGGGACAAGCTTAAAGAAATGGGAATACTGCTTAAGGATACCCCGGAAGGTGTTAAGTGGGAGAAGATATAATACAGCAAATTTGATTGTTCAGCCCTTTCAAGACCTGGATGGGGATATGTGACAATAGTTAGATATTTGCTGTTGTCGCTTGTTGGAGCTGTCCGAAGAGCATGGATTTCCAGCTTTCCCTGGAAAAAGTGAAATGCCATTGGAGTTATGGAGAATTAATCGGATATGGTGATTATCCGTTGATTATCTGTGTAAAATAAAAGGGGAGAATAACCGGGCATTGGCTCGCCAGATTTCCATGGACTTGATTTGGGCTGGGACTGGGTTTCAGGTGTTACATGAGCCTGGTTTAGGTCCTAAGCCTGGGTCAAGCTTCAGGTGTTTTACGGGCCTGTTTTAGGTTTCAAGCTTGGGCCTAGCTTCGGGTATTTCACATGCCTGGCTTAGCATTTTAAGTTTAGGTTGAGCTTCAGACATTCCGTAAGCCTGAATCAGATCTTAAGCCTGGAACGAGCTTAATGCTGTTCCGCAAGTTTGAGATAGGTTATAAATTTGGACTATATTTGATTTAACTTTGATTTAATTAAAATTTTGAATAATATAATTTGTTTTGCTTTTAGGTACCACATGGAAAGCAAATATTGAAAAGCTTGCCCAACCCGAAGTGTGGTTTTGACCCACAAAAAGCTAAGTTCTTACGGCTTCGACAAGCGGATTAAGCAACGCATAGAGAAGTCGAGGATGATTGGAAGTCATTGCTATCCAATGTGGCAATGCAGTGCTTAGCCGGAATAAGGCTTGATGCAGATTTTGGATATTTTAATCTATTGAAAATAAGGTGCTTTGTATTGGAAGAAGTGTTTAAAGAGGTTATAAAGGAATTTAACAAAGAAATTACGGACAAAAAGGATCCGTCCCAGATAAATCCGCTGGTGCTGGCCTATATCGGTGACGCAGTTTATGAGCTGTATATAAGGGCACTCCTGGTGTCCAGGAGCAATGCCCATGTCCATAAACTGCATGTAGATTCAATAAAGTTTGTAAAGGCTAAAGCCCAATCGGACATATTGCACAGGATAATGGGGAATCTTACGGAGGAAGAGCAGGATATTGTGAGGAGAGGCAGAAATGCCAAATCCGGTACTATTCCTAAAAATGCCGATGTGACAGAGTATAAGTATGCAACGGGTTTTGAGTCTCTCATAGGCTATCTGTACCTCACCCATGCCTATGACCGTTTGGTGGAGGTTTTAAAAATGGCTGTTTCTGAAGATGCAGCCCAGAGCTAACCTGGATTTTGGTATGGTGGCGAGCATGTACCGGAACCAATTTAAAATAACACGAAGGCAGGTTGTGACAGATGTTGGCTAATAAAAAGAAGGGTAATAGAAGAGCAGATGGCAGCAGATTTGATGGTAAAAAATCTGATGATAAAAGATATGACAGCGAAAAGGCTCAATATAAATCAAAACATAAAGACTCGGATGATTTCAGGGATGGTACCGGCCGCTATGAGCCTTCCCCTGAGGAAGCTGCCGAAAGAATAGAGGGCAGAAATCCTGTGATAGAGGCTATCAGAGCGGATAGGGCAATCAATAAAATTTTCGTATCCAAAGGCGAAAAGGAAGGATCAATAAAATATATCATAGCGCTGGCAAGGGAAAAGGGTATAGTGGTGCAGGAGGTGGACAGATCCAAACTGGACACCCTGTCCATAACCAGAGCTCATCAGGGAGTCATTGCTTTTGCAGCGGCCAAGGAATACGTGGATGTGGATTATATACTGGAAGCTGCTGCTTCCGCCGGAGAAGCACCGTTTATAATAATTCTGGATGAAATCACCGATCCCAACAATTTTGGTTCAATATTGAGAACGGCAGATGCGGCAGGTGCTCATGGGGTAATCATACCCAAGAGGAGGGCTATTGGCCTTACGGCTACGGTATCAAAAGCGTCAGCCGGAGCGGCTGAATATGTTCCTGTAGCTAGGGTTACAAATCTTGGACAGACGATAGATTACCTCAAGAAAAACGGTGTCTGGATCGTAGGGACGGACTTGACCGGTGAGAAGCCTTTCTACGACAGCGATTTGAAAGGACCGATCGCCCTTGTGATAGGCAGCGAAGGAGAAGGCATGGGAAGGCTCGTCAAGGAAAAGTGCGATTTTATCGTAAATATCCCTATGAAAGGCCATGTGTCCTCACTAAATGCTGGTGTTGCGGCAGCAATTGTCATGTATGAGATATTAAAACAGCGTAACAAATAATGTAACTAAGACGACAGGTTTAAACAGCAATATCTGTTCGTTGATGGTTCTTTGCAGAGCCGGTTGAAAATAACCGAATGTTTTGAAAACATTTTGTTATAATCTGATTTGATGCTCTAAAAACAGGATAATTTCAACCAACAGTGGCAAGGACCTGTCTATGGCTATTAGCGCAGGGAAAGGCGTATCCATATCTTAAAAAAAGACACCCTGGAAGACTGAAGGGATAAACCCTGCTGGATGATGTGCAGCTAACCGGGGGATTCAATTAGAAAATATTATAATCGCATCCTATGCCCATATGTTTAAAAACGGGCAGGGAATCAGAAATCTATGATTTTTTGAGAAATATATATTCAAAAGAAAAGGAAACTGCCGATAAATATATAAAGGCTTGTTTACCATAATTTTTTTCTATTCATAGGGCAGCTGGTACAGAGTCAGATTGAAGGTCTCCGACCATTTTGAACAGGGGTTTGTATAATTGGCCAGTGATAGGACAAGAATGCCTCCGATGGGACTGAGGCATGAAATATAAAGATTATCAGGATTGTTAAAGAAGCAATGGATAAATAGTTGCAAAAAAGGAATCCTATTATGTCAAATGCCACGCTGATTTGTTCGAAATTTTAGGGAAAAATTGGAATGAAAAGTTTTAATTGACATAATAGCGTGTTTTTCTTATAATTATTAATATGTGACCTTTCTGACTTGTTATCAGCTCATATTATGTCATTGCTTATGTAAACAAGCAATATAAAATATAGGTTATGCACTTAATGCAGGGGGGCGTTATCTTGAATTCGAATACACGTATAGGTGTAGTTGGATCTTACAGTACTATGCTTGATGAAGAAATCATAGAAGAAGCACAGGCTGGTGACATTGGAGCCCTTGAATATTTAATCAACAAGTATAAGGGCTTTGTACGTGCCAAGGCTAGAACCTATTTCCTTATTGGCGCTGACAGGGAGGATATTATCCAGGAAGGAATGATAGGACTTTTTAAGGCAATAAGGGATTATAGAGAGGACAAGCTGTCATCATTTCGCGCCTTTGCAGAGATTTGCATTACGCGTCAGATTATTACCGCAATAAAGACGGCCACCAGGCAAAAGCACATTCCTCTGAATTCCTATGTTTCTTTGAACAAGCCTATCTTTGATGAAGAATCCGACCGCACGCTTATGGACGTAATAAGTGAAGAAAGCATAACCGATCCGGAAGAGATGATAATAAACCGTGAGGAATTTGCAGGTATTGAAGATAAAATGGGTGAAATTCTCAGCGATCTCGAATGGGAGGTTTTGTCCTTGTATTTGCAAGGCAAGTCCTATCAGGAGATAGCCGAAGAATTGGACAGGCATGTAAAATCGATTGACAACGCCCTACAGCGAGTAAAACGGAAGTTGGAGAAATATCTCGAAGGAGAAAAGTGATAACTTCGAAAATTAGAAAAAATAAGTACTGGACTTGTTGTTATGGTTGTGGTATAATCATATTCGCTGTGGTGATTACAGTATGCAGACTTAGGTCTGCGGGTGTAATTCAATGGTAGAATATCAGCTTCCCAAGCTGACTGCGTGGGTTCGATTCCCATCACCCGCTCCATTGTTTGCCCTCATAGCTCAGCAGGCAGAGCGCATCCATGGTAAGGATGAGGTCACCAGTTCGACTCTGGTTGAGGGCTCCAATTTGAAAAGACGTATCCGATAAGGATGCGTCTTTTTTGTTTGAATCTGTGTACGAATAACTGATTACTTCACTTAGACAAAGCGCTCTGCCGGCAGAGCATGTGACACAAAAAGCAAGTAGTACAAGGAAAGCAAGCATGGAGGAGCGGAGCATATGAGATATGTGAGTACCGCAGACGTGAAGCTTGACGAAGTAGTAAAGCCGGAATGTGGAGCTCATTCTAGTGTGCCGATTTTTGTGCTTTAGACCATCCATGGTAAGGATGAGGGTATAGTTTGGCCTTGGTTGAGGGGTGCAATAAGTTAGATATGTTGTTGTTTTTTAACTATGATTAACACTATTAATGTGAAAATATGTAATTGCTAGGAGGATTTTAGATAAATGTGTAGAATATTCAAGTATAACGATAGTGTTTAAGAGATTGATTTATTTGAGGTAAAATGTATAATCTTGAAGAACTAAAAAGTATTCCAGTGGTGGAAGTTGCAGAAAAACTGGGGATAAATGTTAAGAAAAACAAAGCTATGTGCTTTAATAATCATGATAAAAAAACTCCTAGTCTAAGTTTTAATACCAGAAAGAACTATTGGCACTGTTTTGGATGTAATGAAGGTGGTAATTCAATTCAACTTGTACAAAAAGTATTTGCATGTGATTTTATTGATGCTTGCTATTGGCTATCAAAGGAATTTAATATACCGTTTGGTTCAGAAAAAAATAAAAAATTAATACTAAAGACGAAAAAACTCGTTCAAAGACATAAAAGTATAGCTGAAAAAGATAACATAAATAAGCCTGATATTGAAGTATATGAATGGCTTGTAAATTCTTGTTCTCTAGGTACGCGTGCTTACAAATACCTTATGAATGAAAGGAAATTTAACAATGAAGTTATTCAACACTTTAATATTAAATCCATAGAAAACCCTACTAATGTGTTTCTTAATGCAAAATCAGTATGGGGAATTGATAGACTTTTAAAATGTGGTCTTGCAAAAATATCTGATAAAGATATTCCGGTATTTATTTGGACAAGTTCAGTTATTTTATTTCCGTTTTATAACTTAGATAACAGAATTGAATACCTCCAAGGAAGACAAGTAGGTGATAGAGAGCCTAAATATATTAACCTAAATGGTATCAATACACACATTTATAACTTTAATGTACTGAATCAGATTGGTAAGAATGATTTTATATATATATGCGAGGGTATTCCAGATGTCCTTTCTGCTTATCAAATGGGTATACATGCAGTTGGTATTTTGGGCGCAAATAACTTTAATGAAGAATGGGCGAATTATTTTACTGATTATAAAATTAGGATAATTCCTGATTCTGATATAAGTGGCAATGAATTTGCAATTGTTGTAGAGAAAGCTTTTCGAAAAATCGGAAAACCTGTTCAAATTATAAAGCTTAAGGGTGTAAAGGACCTTACAGAGTATAGAGTAAGTAGGTGTAAGTAATTATGGATGACATTATAAGTCAGATAGTGAATATCGAGAATTTATATTGGGCATGGGAGAAAGCTAAGGAAGCATACAATCAGAGTGATATCTTATATGATGAAATTGAAGTAGCTGCATTTGAAACAAATTTATCTAAGGAACTTAAAAGAATTCAAAATGATATTTTGAGTAAAAGATACAAACTATCACCAATAAAGCCAGTTGCCCACCCAAAATCTAAGAAAGACAACACTCCAAGAACGAGGCAGGCTTTTTGGATTTCTGTTCGTGATCAGGTAACATGGATAGCAGTAGTCAATATAATTGGTCCGCATTTAGATCGCGTGATGCCATTTTGGAGTTTTGGTAATAGGTTATATGTATCCGTGTTTCCTAAAAAAGGAGAAAATAATGAAAAAATAAAATGGAGTTTTGGGCCTTATAGGCATACGTCAAAGCATATCTATAGAAAATGGAAACAGAGTTGGCCGTTTTATAGAAGATGCATTTCAATTGTGACAAAGAAAATGACACATGTTAAAGTTAGCGATGGTTCAAATATAATACCTAATGATAATTTATTTGATGAAAAAGAACTTGAAGTTATAGAAAATAATAATGCCCTACCTTCACACTTAAAAGTAAAATATCTTGAGAATGAATATTGGTCAGAAGATTTAAGCAGAGAAATATACTGTAAGCGCTTAATTTTAGGGTGCCTTGTATGAATCATTACGGCACCAGGAGGGTAGTTCAGGTGACCACGGTAGATAAGGTGTCAGAGATTCATGCGTCAATTCCTTTAAGCTTGGTAAATTTGTCAGTAGATGCACCAAATACATATATGGATTAAGTTGATTTGCTTTGGCAGTTTCTATCATGCTGTAGACAATAGCACTGGCCTTGGCTCCGCGAGTTGTGTCGGCAAACAGCCAGTTCTTCCTGCCTGTGACATACGGACGAATGGCATTTTCGGCTCGATTGTTGGAAAGCTCGATTCGTCCATCCAACAGGAAACGATTCAATGATTCCTTTTGATTCAATGCATATGTGATCGCTTTCCCCAGATTGGAGTTTGGCAGCGGATTTAGTTGTTGCACCCATTCCCAGAACTCATCAAGAAGGGGTTTCATATTTTTAAGTCGTTCTTCATACCGCCTTTCAGCGGATAGTTCCTCCCATTTCTTGTCCATGGCAAACAGACGGTTACAATAATCATATCCGATAGCCGCCTTGGAAGTCTTAGTGTCAGCCCCCTGGGGAATTGCTTCTTCGAATTTGCGTTGTAAATGAGCCCAACATCCACAATGTATAACATCAGGCACTGCATTGTAGCCACTATAGCCATCTGTCTGAAGGTAACCCGAAAAACCCTCAAGAAATCTTCGGGCATGCTGGCCGGATCGTGTCGGTTGGTATTCAAATAAAACAGCCGGGGTTGGACTTCGCCCGGAAGTGTAGACCCACATCCGCGATTCTGTCGTTGCTTTCCGTCCCGGTTCTTTTAATACCTGCAGTACAGTTTCGTCTGCATGAATCAGGGGTTCGGAAATCAAGTGCTTATGAATGGCATTGTACATTGGTTCAAGCCATTCATGGCTTGGACGTATGATCCAGTTTGCCAGGGTGGCTCTGGAAAGTGTCACCCCCTGATTTGCCCAGTCTTTCTCCTGCCGGTATAAAGGCATTCCGTTGGCATATTTCTGATACATAACATAAGCAACTGTTGAGGCAGAAGCAAGGCTGCGTTTCATGACCGGGGCTGGAACCGGCGCTTTGACAATGTTGGCATCTCCGGTTTCCTTCTCGCAGACGGTACACACATAATTAAAACGAATGTATCTCAATACTCTTACTTGGGCAGGGATAATCTCAAGTTCATCCCTGACATGCTCCTTGCCCAGATATCTAAGGTCAGCCTGGCAAATACCGCAAGAGCGCTTGTCCTCGTCAAGGTCACAAACAACCTCCACTACAGGAACTGTCTGTGCCAGTTCTTCCTTTGTTCTTTTAGGTTTTCTGGTATGGGCAGCCACAATTGTCTGTACGGTAGGTTCTTCTGCTTTGTTGTTCGCTTCGACCTCTGCTTCGTTGAAAAGTGAGATTTGATCGTTGTCTTCTCCTAAAACATAACGACGCTTTTCGCTGGATTGGCCGTATAGAGCTTTTTGGGATTTGATAAGAAGCTCTGTAAGCTGGTTGATACGGATTTGCTGGTTTTCCACTATTTTTTCCAGAGTGGAAACATATTCAATTTGTTCTGGCGTAAGCCCTGTAAAATTTATCTTTTGCATAAGATAATTGTACCATATTTCACCTGAAAAATCCAGCTTAAATGCTGTAAAATCAATACTTTTACGCACTTTTTTATCAGTAGATTTCGCCTGTTCTTGCTTTTCGTATTGCTTTGGGTTGATCTATCGTCAGACCCTCCATCAGCCACCGGAATTCCTGCTGGGTAAGCCGTCTTGCTTGCTCCGGTGTACGGGGCCATTTAAAGTTCCCATTCTCAAGACGCTTATATAGCAGTACAAAACCGTCTCCTTCCCAGAAGAGAGCTTTGAGACGATCACGACGTCTCCCACAGAAGAGGAACAGGCTCGGAGAAAAGGGATCCATGCCAAATGTCTCTTTGATAATAGCCGCTAATCCATCAATTGACTTTCTCATGTCTGAGTACCCGCAGACAATGTAGATATCTTCTGCCCTTGTAATATCGCCTAACATATGCTTTTCAATGCCGACAGAACTGCCTCGATGGTTTCTCTGGAAGTTCCGTCATGTATATCAACACAAAAAGAAGGCAAGTGGATTGTGACTGCTGCAGATACCTTTGTCTGGTGAAATGGTACTGGGACAATTTCTTGTTCCGGTTTCTGAGGTACAAGTGATCCGGTCTCACACGCCAAGGTGCGGATTCTTCGCAGCCAGTAGTAGTACGATTTAATTTTTACATTGTTCTGGCTGCACCAACTGACAACTGTCATTCCACTGGTTTGGCAGGCTTGGATAATCTTGCTCCACTGCTTGAGTCGGAATTCAGTTTTGGCATTTGTGATTTTATCCATATTGAGATAGCCTCCTTAGAGATTCTAGACTTTTTAGTCAGAGTCGAAAAACTCGAAAAAGTCTAAAGACTTTTGGATGGATTATCTCATATGGACGGATAAACTTCTATGCGCACTTATATTAAGCGCTTACAATATACTGGGCAAGTATTGACCTAAAGGAGTTTTATCCAAATACAAATATTGGTGTTATTATTAACAATTTTAAGAAGTATTTCCCCCAAAACAAACTCACAACAGAATTAATAAGTTTATTTAAGACTTTGTTAGTATTCCCAATTGATAAATCAGGTTGGACTAAAGAAGAACTGGATATTGTAAAAATTGGTAATGAAAAAACCTGTAAAGGAATTCCAACAGGTCTTTTCGTCGCAGGATTTCTCGCTAATTTAGCACTTTTAGATATAGATAATAGAATAAATAATTTACTCAATAATGATAGAAGAATTGCTCATTTTAGGTTTGTAGATGATCATGTGTTTATAGCTGATAGTTATGATAAGCTAAAAGCCTGGATCAAACAATTTGAAGATTTACTAAATGAAAGTAGAATAGGTGTTGATATTAATTACGATAAAATTGAGCCTGAGCAATTAAGAAATTTTGTTATAGTCTTATGTAGTGGTGTAAAATCGGCAGCGTAATTCCGGTGGTAAATATTGTCCTTTGACAAACGAGCCACGATATGGCATCTACTTTATTAGGTCTCACAAATCAATAAGGTAGAGGAGGTCATATCGTGGCTACAAAAGATATAATGCCATTAATCGAAGAAATTTTCAAGGTTTATGGAGATGTAAAAAATGGAGATTTTATGCGTGAGACCATGGCATTCATCCTACAAAAGCTGATGGAGGCTGAAGTAACGGCAAAAATCGGCGCTCAAAAGTATGAGCGTACCGATGAACGGAACAACCATCGCAACGGTACCCGTACCAGACCCTACGAGACCCGTCTGGGAACAATTGAACTAAAAATACCGAAGCTGCGTGAGGGAAGCTATTTCCCAAGTTTCTTGGAGCCTCGCCGCATGTGGGAAAAAGCACTGGTCAATGTAATTCAAGAGGCCTATGTCCATGGGGTCAGCACTCGCAAGGTGGATGAACTGGTTCAAGCGCTTGGGATGGAAGGGATTGATAAGAGCGCCGTATCCCGTATCAGTCAGGAGCTGGACGAACATGTCCAAGGGTTTGTTCACCGCCCTTTGACATTACAATACCCATATTTACGGCTAGATGCAACCTTTCCAAAGGTCCGTGAAGGCGGGCATGTAGAAAACATGGCACTGGTGGTTGCAGTAGGTGTGAATGAAAATGGGGAACGAGAAATACTGGGCTTTGATATAGGTATGGCAGAGAGTGGTCCTTTTTGGACAGACTTTTTACGCCGTTTGGTAAGCCGAGGCCTAAGAGGAGTGAAACTGGTCATCAGTGACGCCCATGAAGGCCTGAAAGGGGCAATAAACGAAGTATTAAGCGGTTGTGCATGGCAGCGGTGTCGGGTGCATTTTATGCGTAATGTATTATGCCAGGTACCTCGCAAACAACAAGGAATGGTATCGGCCATTGTTAGGACTATTTTTGCTGCACCTGATCAGAAGGCTGCAAAAGAACAACTATACACGGTTGTTTCCCAGTTGAAGGACCGATTCCCCAAGGCAATGGAAATCCTGGAGAATGGGTGCGAGAATGTGCTGCAGTACATGGCCTTTCCATCGGAGCATTGGGCACAGATCCATTCGACAAACCCGTTGGAACGGTTAAACAGAGAGATACGGCGAAGGACAGATGTTGTGAGCATATTTCCAAACCGCCCGTCGGTACTACGACTGGTAGGGACATTACTCATTGAGCAGCATGAGGAGTGGCAGATTGGCCGTAGATATTTCAGCAAGGAATCAATGAACAAGGTAGTAAATCCAGCGCTTGCTCCCTATACTCTGTCGTCGACATCACTGCTGCACAAATAAAATGCTTGCTTTTTTAGCTGATTCCTGAGGTGGTTTTCCTATACGGACTTCCGCATAGGCAGCGTCCGCCATGCTATAATGGAAAATTACGGGGGATGTGGTAAACTTAAGCTTGCTTCTTCCCTTCATCCCTCGGCACTAAAAACAGGGCATGGCGGAATGTGGTTGTCAAGGAAAAGCCTGTTTTTGGCCCTTGACAACCACATTAGCGATAATATCAGAGACCAAAGTAGATGCTAATTTACACCACTTGACAAGACGCTATCGAAATTTTTATAAAAATAAGAACGCTAAAACCTCTCAAGAACTTGACCGCTTAGCTCATGATAGTACTAAACTAGATCCTGACTATCCTGCGCCACTAATGACACAAACCTTAGCAAAAATATCAAATATTGTAAGAATTGATTTTGATCTGATAGAAGAGGTTGAAAGGAAGCAAATAATATCAGATATTGAGCATTTGCTAGTTACTGATTTCCCTGATGAAGAGTTAAGACGAGATACTCGTATTTCTTTTGCAGCTACTATGCTGTCAAAATTAGTACCCAAAAACCATGTTGATATTACTGAAATATATGAAATTGATAAGAGAAAAAGTTGTAAGATAAATGAACTAGAGTATAAGCAGAAAGAAATAAATAAATATAGAGATAACTCTGATCAATACACAATAATAGAGAAACAAATAGAGAAGCTAAACTTTGAAATTAAAGAACTTAATGATAGTTTAGAAAGAATTAAGAATGAACTAATGAAAAAAGAACTTATTTCCTTTAAGCATTCTTTTAGGTTAATGCTGAAAGCATTAAGAGATAATCATGAAAAACCCAAATTATGGGTACGTGCAATTGAATTTTGTCAAAGATCTGGAATTAATGAAATTGATTCTATATGGGAAATTGTCGACGATTTGTTAAAAGCAAATTCTATAAACAAGTTATCTGCAGGATTTATCTACTCACTTATTTTAAAAACACTTTCAGATCAAATAATATTAGCTTTTAAAGAGGTAAGTGAATTGAAAGGAAGTCCTATTACCTATGAACGTTCAAAAAAATTCTTAAATTATTTAATAAGTAAAGAATTCGTTACATCCAAAGCAACTTTAATAAAGAATTATACCAAACCCTATGAGATGGGATGCCTTAATCTTTTTATGTTTACATGCTCTGTTATAGCATATTATTTAAAAGAAGAACCGACTTGTGATTTATATGAATATTTTGATAAAACTAGAAATAGCATTTTTGATAAAAATAACGATGGCGCTTGTTTAGTTAGTAAAGATGAATATTCATTTATTAATATGATATGGTGGATTCTATGTAAAATAACTGAGAAGTCTTCTATAGAACCACCAAAAATGTGGTATGATGTTGTGAAGTATTTATGTCACAATAAAGAACTCATTGATTCACCAACAGGTATGTCGATAATATCCTTGTATCCTAAAAATTTGCCTGCTGAAATTATTGATTATCTGTTTTCAAGTAAAAAGATGAACAATTATTTGAAACATGAGGGATGGCTTTTTGATATTCTTGTGAGTTTAAAAGACAAACAGATTAATTATAATGGATTAATGCAAAATAAAATGGTTCGTAAAATTAGTAAAATATTAAACTTTACTGATAATGAATATGTTACTTTATATGAATGGACAGAATGGGCAAATAAATTTGAGAAGAACTCAGTGGCTTATGATCCCAGATTATCAGAATGGACTGCATTGGAAATTGTTAAAAGGGTTGCAAAAATACACAATTCTGTTGTGCATAATATTGAACTTCTTCATAATAGTCAATTATTTGAGGATGTAAATGAACGATATTATAGTGTTCATCCATCCAATTATATTTTGCCAAAAGAATGGATAGAGTGCCGAAGTAATATGAGTTGGGAAGATTGGAAGAATGCCATTGATATACATCGAAATAATAAAACGGTTAAGCTAAGAAAACTCAAAGAAGTAATTTATGACTACAGATATACTCCAGTCATTCTTGATCCTTATTCATATGAGAATCGTGAATTATCTGTTATTCATGGTCTTGGAATTTTACTTATTGGATTATTATCAAAAAGTTTTAGTTTTCCAGCTATTTATAATCCAATTGGTATGCAAAAAGTTTGGACTTCAGTTTTGAAAGCGAAACTTGAATACTATCCAATATCTTCACGAACTTTAGGCATCATATATGGATGCTTATCTAAAAGAAACATCGAAACTAAATTTTTATCTATCTATCAACATGAACTGGTACCAGATGATGATACAATTTTTGATCCTCCACATATTTTTTCAATTTCAGACTTTATACAAAATATAGAAAAGGCTCAAAAGATTCTTGAGAGCTACCAATTAACAGTACAGGAGTATAGCCCAAGACAGCTGATACCTGTAAGCTTAATTCAGTTAACAAGGGATTACAATCCATATAAGCAAATAGAGGATGGTATAGAATGAGCATAAATAAGGATTTACGGGAATATTTGAGAATTGGTTTTATACAAACAGTAGTTGACGGTGAGTATGCGTGGTATAAACCATATCCATCAATTAATATGAAACCAATGGCACAATTAAAAGTATGGCAAGAAATAAAAAAAGGGTTTTGTAATTTAAACGATAATCAAACAAAACCTCATATTATTATTTTACCAGAGTTATCGGTTCCGAATTGGTGTATTATTCATTTAAAAAAATTGAGTATGACTATAGGTTCTGTAGTAATTGCAGGACTAGATTTCCAAAAAAATGCTTATAATAAAATCAGTAACAAAGCCATTGTTATCGTACCTAATAATTGGCCTAATATTCGTAAATCTACAAGTACATCAAGTTTTTATTTCGGAAAAACTCACTTCTCAAACGAGGAATTTGATTTATTTGAGAAGCTGAATGATTATGAAAAGCCTTTGCATGCCTATTCACCTTTATCAGAGCCTGTGAACTATATAATCGATGCTGGACCATTTGGAAATATTGGAGTGGCTATATGTTCTGATTTTTTTGATATAGAAAGGTTTGTAATTTATAAAGGGAAAATACATCACATGATTGTAATTTCTCACAATATGGATACAAATTCTTACTACTTTTTGGCTGAAGCAATATCAAGGCTAGTATTCTGTAATGTGGTAATTTGCAATACTGGCTATTATGGAGATTCTATAGCTTTTTCGCCATATAAAGAGTCATATAAACGGATTATTTACCGCCATGAGGGTCAGCAATTATTTTCTACGCAGGTAGTATCTTTACCAGTAGCTTTATTAGACCAAGCTCAATGTAATCCCAGAAAACTTCCAAAAGACCATAATGGTAAAAACATTTTTAAGTCTGCACCTCCAGGTTATATAAGACATATTTAAGTGTTAATGCTACTCTAAAATTGTACCATATACCGGTAAAAAAATAGGCTACCTTAATCTAATATTCTGTATGATTATGTTGATCAAACATTTCGTACAGGAGGAAAGATATGATTAAGATGGCAGAATTAGAGGTTATCGAGACGGGGTGCAGACGATATTTTGGACAGCTTAAACTGCTGATTCAAGGGAGAGTGTAAGTAATTTTGTGTAAACCTCCAAGGTGATATAAAATAATAATATCAAACTGGAGGTTTTACTATGCCCAAAAAGAAGCTACCCAATGAACTCCTGGATCAGCTTATCAAGGAGTACAATATCAAAGATACTGATGACATTAAGAACATGCTGAAAGACCTTATGGGAAGCACCATTCAGAGGATACTCAACAGTGAACTGGATGAAGAATTAGGTTATGAAAAGTATGATGTCCAAAACAAAGAAACCGACAATTCACGGAATGGATACAGTAAAAAGACTGTTCGTTCTGAATACGGCGAAATAGAGCTTGATATACCAAGAGATCGTAACGGTGAATTTGAACCGCAAATAGTGAAGAAGAATCAAACTGAAATCAAGGGTATCGAAGGCCAGATTATCTCTATGTATGCCAAAGGAATGAGCAACAGAGATATTGAGACCCATCTACAAGAATTATACGGCATCGAAGTTTCACCAACACTAATATCAAGAATAACAGATAGAATTTTACCTGAAATCAAAGAATGGCAAAGCCGTATGCTTAAGAGTGTCTACCCGATAGTGTTTATGGATGCAATCTACTACTCTGTTCGCAAAGACGGGATTGTCGTAAAGAAAGCTGTGTATATAGCTATCGGAATAGATTTGGAAGGACAGAAAGATATCCTCGGCATGTGGATTGGAGAAGCAGAAAGCAGCAAATTCTGGCTTTCCATAATGAACGAAATTAAGAACAGAGGTGTCAGAGATATTCTTATCGCCTCAGTTGATGGGTTAAATGGTTTTTCCGAAGCTATTAAGGCAGTTTTTCCTATGACTGAAATACAAAGGTGTATAGTTCATCAGATAAGAAACTCAACAAAATTTGTTTCGTACAAGGATTTGAAGTCATTCACAGCCGATTTAAAGCCGATATACAAAGCTGCAACTGAAGCTTTGGCACTGCAGGAGTTAGATGCATTTGAATCAAAATGGGGAACTAAATATCCTAATGCTGTTCGATCCTGGAGGAATAATTGGGAAGAGCTAAGTGTATTTTTTAAATATCCTCCGGAAATAAGGAAAATTATTTATACTACCAATGCAATTGAAAACTTCAATCGACAACTTCGGAAAGTTACAAAGACAAAGTCAGCATATCCGTCTGATGATGCTCTTATTAAGTCCCTTTACCTGGCTGTACGAGATATTACCAAAAAATGGTCAGGACGGATTCAAGGTTGGGGCACTATTCTTAATCAGCTTATGATCTACTTTGAAGGACGTATATCAGAAAAAGATATATAAATCAACAGGCATTTATTCCACGATCCTCTTGACAATGAGCCTCTGCAGGCATGTTAAAAGGCATCTGCCGGCACCAGCCATTCTGAACAAGGGAGTGATCCTCTACAGTGTGGATGATGCCTGGCATATAGCCTAACATGCTGCTTTACTCATTATCAAGAGGCTTTCGCGGCATAAACGCCTTTTCAGGATTTCGTAGTTTAATCGAAATTCTCAAATATGTATTGACTATGATGTAAACGAATGATAGAGTTAAAAACAACTGGGATACAAAAAAATCAGGTATCCCAGCGCTAAAAAATATATTAACCTTGAGTTTACACAAAATTTATGACACTACCATTCAAGGCTTCGTCGGTATTCCAATGGACTCATGTTACCAAGTGATATTTTAATTCTTGATTCGTTGTGCCAGCTAATATACTCATTGAGTTTTTCTATGAACTACTCTATTGTTACTCCTAACCAACTACGGTTGTAAAACATTTAGTTTTTCAATCGTCCGAAAAGCCCTCACAGGCTGAATTGTTTGGAGAACAACCTTTCCTTGACATAGATCGTACAAGACCTGCATTATCCATCCTGAATATCCAACTAGGCCATCGATAGTGACAACTGCGATCTATATGGATTAATGGATGCTCCTTTTTACTAAGTGTACCAATCGCTGTTTTTTGCAAGAGAAAATTCCTCACTTTTGCAAAATTTTTTCCTCAGGCACCGATGTGGAATTTTTATGTTAACCCCAGTAGTTTTATCTGCTAAATTCTCATGTGTTTAATGTTGATTCCCTCAGCCTATTACTTTGGCCAGGAAAGAGCAACAAGTGGCAATGATGAAGTATCCGGTCAATGATAGCTCCTGTCATCTGCTCGTCATAAAACACATTTACCCACCTTGAAAACTCTATGTTGGTGTTAATGATTACCGACTTTCGTTCATAGCACTCAGATATTACTTCAAACAGGAGTTGCGCTCCTATCCGGTCAAGAGGGACATAACCCCACTCATCACAGATCAATAAGTCGGCTTTATTAAGTGCTTTTAAAAAAGCAGATAATGTTCCGGCTTTCTTTTGCTCTGCCAGTTTGTTTACAAGTGCCGATGTCCTAAAAAACCTAACTTCTAAACCTTTCTTACATGCCTCTACTCCTAATGCAATGGAAAGATGGGTCTTGCCAGTACCCACATTGCCATACATAACAATATTGGTCTTGTTTGTGATGAACTCGCATTCTTTAAGGTATTCTGGCGTGATACCACCAGGAAGTGTTACTTCATCGAACCTAAAGCTCTCAAATGTCTTTATGGTATAAAAACCAGCTTTCTTTATCAGCTTATCTTTCCTTACTTTTTCACGATGCGTAATCTCTGCTTGAAGTAGTTTAAGCAAATACTCCTGATGGCTTTCTGCTTGTATTTTGCCCGACATTTCCACGATGTTTTTGCTTAAGCGAAGTCTCTTACAGCAAACAGCAATATCAGATACTAACATCCATCTACACCTGCTTTCTTAAGACTCTCGTCGTAGACCATAAAATTTGGCTCATACCTTTTTAACTGCGGTATATGATCAGGCAGGCGCACCGGTTCAAGCTGCAATACTTTTTCATGTAGCCGGCTGTGTAGATTTATTAAACTGTCTATATCAGCGGCGCCGTAGGATAGTGCAGTGCTTACTGTTTCTACTGCTTTTTCAAAGCTGCTTTTCTGTGTCAGATTGGCAATGGCCTTTAACACCTTTCCCTTATCTTGCTTGCTCAAATCTTCTAAATACTCTTTTACAGGCTGTGGCAGCATTTGATATATGCCTGTGTATTTCAATGCGCCTGGGCATCTCGCCAATTGGTTAAGGTAAGGCAACCACTGCATGCTTTGTTGTTTATGGTCACCGTAAAGCCTATCGTGGCGCACTATCTCACGATAGTTTTCATCAAGCACTATTACCTCAAAGGCAGTTAGCCTAACCAATACATATGTATTTGCATATTTAGGTGCTACAGAATATTCGTGTAAGCCATTGTTAATCAGAAATTTACCATATCCATTTGTCTTTACATTTATGTATTTGCTTGTATCAAAGGCTACTCTGGGTAGTTCCAAAAGGGATGCAGCGTCATCCTTGTATAACTCTTCAATTGTCCTTTCCTTACGGTAATGCTCTCTTTTCGCATCCTCTTCACATTGAAGCAGAAGCTCTTTATTAAATTTGCTGATACTTTCAAACCGTGGTACCGGAACCAGCATATTTCGTCTATGATATCCAACCTTGTTTTCTGCATTACCCTTTTCATGTCCGGCTCCCACATTACAAAAGGCTGCTTCAAAACGGTAATGTTCCATAAACCGCAAGAAGTCATCAGTCAGAGTCCGCTCTCCGTTTTTCATTACCTTGGTAACCATAGTGCTTGCATTATCAAACCATATCCTTGGTGGCACTCCGCCTATGTGTTCAAATATCGTTTTTAAGCCTTCAAACAGACATTCCTGGTTTTCTCCCTTGAAAACTTGGATATATCCTTTATTACTGTATGGAAACGATAAGTTTAAGTATTTACCGCTGTATAACTTACCTTTTTCATAAAAATCGGCATCACCAAAATCTACCTGTGCTTCTCCTGGTATATGTTCTAACGGTAGAAAACCTTTGTTTTTACCAAAGATCTCTTTTTTCTTTACTGCCACATATCCTGCAACAGTTCTGTAGGAGCAGCCAAAGTCATCCTTGTACTTCTCTAACAGCCGCTCATATATTCGTTTTGCTGTGTGTCTTTGTTTACGCCTGGTTCTTTTATCCTCAGAAAGCCAAGCATCAATGTCCGGCTTGTATGGGTCAAGCTTTGGAAATGTAGTTTTTTCCCTTACTTTTGACTGGTCTTTATTCCAGTCATCTTTATCAAGGTATTTCTTTACTGTCTTACGGTCGTAACCAGTTTCTCTGGCTATTTGGCTAATATTTTTCCCTTCCTCAAAATACATTTTTCTGATATCCTTAATTTGGGTCATTGATAGCATCCTCCATTCCTCCTTGTAGCCGTTTTCCCCAACTAACTACAAGGATATTATTCTGGGGTGGTGCCTTCAATGGCCTTTTGCAATTATGTGGAATTTACTATTGCAAAATTGGGGAATTCTTTTTGCAACTTTGTCCAATTATATTATGCAATAAACACCAATCGCATCATCTAGCATGCTGTTGACCAGATGAGCATCTGGCGTTGTGCTGATCTTCCATATAGGAATCATCCCATCAAAGCAGTCAATTATAGTATAGGGGATAAGTACACTTTCCCAGATGGAATAGCAAACTCTGTTACATCAGTAAGCTACTTCTGGTTTGGTGCATCATCATGAAAATCACGCTCAATGACATTGGGAACTGCAGGCGTTATTTCACCCTTGTATGAGCTATACTTATTCTTTCGTTTGACTTTAACTTTTCAACCCACATTTATAGATGGTTTTTCTTACTACCTTTTGTGAAACGCGAGTGCCTTCTCTAACTAATAAAGCGAGGATTCTTCTGTATCCATATCTCTCTTAAGCTTTAGCAAATAGTTCAATTGCTTTAGTGCTTAACTCTATATACTTATCAGGGGAATTCATCTGTTTTTGTTAATAGGTAAGCGTCAAATAGCCCCCACCTTTGATTTAGCAGGGGCATAATATATATTATTTATTGGGCACTTTGCAATGACCCGGAAGATTTGCTGACCATGGCAACAAGGTGTCTAATGCATGTTGATCCTTGATATTTATATTCGGTAGACGTTCAAAGAGATAAGTAAGATATTCAAACGGGTTCAACCCATTCTCTTTTGCCGTCTCCACAATACTGTAAATTGTTGCGCTGGCATTGGCTCCTTTAGGCGTGTTGCTAAACAGCCAATTCTTCCTCCCGATTACAAAAGGCTTTATCGACCGTTCACTTCGGTTGTTATCAATCTCTAGCCTGCCGTCCAGCATAAAGGCCTCCAGCTTGTCCCACTGGTTCCGGCAGTATTGGATTGCTTTTCCTAATGAACTTTTGGGAGTTACTCTTGGACTCCAGTATTTGAGCCATTCCTTGAATTTATCAAGCACTGGTCGGCTGTGTTTCAATCGGCCCTCATATCTTTCTTCCGGTGTAACATCATGAAGCATTTTTTCTATCTCAAACAAGTTATTGCAAAATGCCAAACCTTCTTCTGTTACTGTGGGCTTGTCATCTTTTTTTGGAGGCATGGCTTTTAAGGCGTCGACAAAATAACGCCTTGCATGTGCCCAGCAACCAACCTGGATGATTCCGGGCATGCCACTATAACCATCATACCCATCCGTATGAAGGTAACCTTTGAATCCTTCAAGAAATTTTTTAGGATGTTTGCCAGCCCTGGTAGTTTGGTAGTCATAAAGAATAATCGGAGGCCCTTCCCGGCCGGTCCGGTATAGCCACATGTAGGAGGTTGAATCTGCGGCTCGCCCGGGTTCCTTGAGTACTTGGAGGGTAGTATCATCGGAATGGAGGATGTCCCTTTGCTGCAAGTGTTCCCGCATTCGTTCATATATCGGCCGCAGCCACCTGTCGGAGCTTTGTATCATCCAGTTCGCCATGGTTTGCCTGGATATTTCAATCCCCATCCTCTCCCAGTCCTGCTCTTGACGATAAAGAGGAAGCCCTTTTACAAATTTCTCCGTCATTACATGAGCTATGGCGGATGCCGAAGCCAGGCTTCCAGGAAGTGCCGGCTTTGGCATTGGGGCTGTTACTATCGGTGTAGATATTTCATTCTTCTCGCAATTACGGCAGCCATATACATACTGCACATGTTCCTTTACACGCACCTGAGCCGGAATAATTTCTATTTCCCGCCTTACTTCCTTGCTCATTTCATGCAGTTTGCCGCCACAGCAATCACAAACCTGCTCTTCTTCAGGCAAGCGATACTCTATGGTCTCTACAGGAATGTCTTTAAGCATTTCTTCTCTGTGCCCCTGCTTTTTACGACGTTTATATGTAATTTCCTCTAATGTTGGTTCGGGAACTGCAGGCTTGGCTTCTGATTCCGCCTCGTTGAAAAGATTTAGCTGTTCAGGGACTTCCGTCTTTTCACTTGAACGCCCAAAAAGCTTATGCTGATGCAGCCGGAATTGTTCTTCAAACCATTTGAGTTTTGCTTCAAGCTCGGCTTTTTCCTGCTTCAATATTTCAATTTCTGTTTGGAGTTTTTCTATTGTAACCGTTGATTTCACTGTGTTTTCCATAATTTTATTATATCATTTTTCTACGGTTTTTTCCAGGAAAATGATAAAAAATATAAATATTTTTGTCTTGAAAGTATTCATATTACTGCACTTACTGTCACTTTTTTGTGTGCCTGCTTCTGCTCCAAGGATAGTCCATCCAGCAGCCAACCCAGTTCACGGACACCAACCTTCATTGGAGTGCCGCAACTTTCTTTAGGCCATTGGAATTTGCCTTTTTCAAGCCTCCGGTAATATAGCCAGAAACCATTATGTTCCCATTGGAGGATTTTAAGCTTATCACGTTTTTTATTGCAGAACACAAATAGACAAGACGAGAAGGGGTCTAATGCGAAGCTTTGCTGGACGATGGCAGCCAGGCCATCGATAGACTTACGCATGTCGGTACTTCCACAGGCAAGGTAGACCTTGTCGGTGCCGGCTATGCTCAGCATAATTCCCTCAGCACCATTAGCACATCCAACAGATGCTTCTGGTCAAAGCCTGGTTTGACTTGAACTTCAGCTGGGCCAAATTTGATTTCGATTGATTGGCCTTTGCCTGTATGCTCTTTATGATCTACTTCTACCGGAATCCATTTGGGAGATTCTGATTGTATGATTCCGTTTTGTCTTTCTTTTCTCAACCAGTAGCTTAACTGACGAAGACTTATCCCCGCGGATTTGCAAAATGAAGTTTGCGTCTGTCCGCTGGATTTGTACTCTGCAATTATGGATGCCCATTTTTGATAAAGATCTGCTTTGGTCATAAAGTTATACCTCCAGTATATTTTCTGGAGAGATTATCTCATAAGCCTGTTTGCATTTAAATGTGGGTATTATTTACCGCTTACGTTAATAGCTCCTTCTCGACATCCTTAGTTTTCACAGAAGCAGCAGTGATATTTATCTTTCAGAGCACCGATTATCACTGCCTTTTCTCGGTTCTTGAAAGTTGTCATGTCGGCGCGCGGGTCTTTTTTTAAGACATCAAGTATCTCCTTTATAGAATATCTATTTCTAACTGCATATCCAGTATCTGAGCTTTCAACTGTTCAACCTCTTTTAAGGAGACTGTATCTCCTTGGGGCAATTTCCCACAGGGATTGTTATTGGTATTCATAAGTGCAGTAGTTCCTTTCAGAATGCACTTTTTCCGTCATGTATAGATACTGGCCTTGCTATATCCGATTTACTCTGAAACTAATTTTACATTCTCGCTCAGCTCTAACTTTAGTTTTTGACGGTAAATCACGCTCAGCAATCCAGTTACACAGCCCTCTTCGTGTTGGATAGCCTAAATGTTGAATGACCTTACTTACAGATTTACACTGGTCATAAAGTTGCAATGCTATTTTTCGTTGTTCGTTTGAATACACTTTTTCTACTCCTTTCAGAGTCATTAGTGTCCAGCTTTTTGTCCGCCCCCCTTTCCTCTCTACACATAGCTGATATGTAATCATTGCATACCTTTCTACAATCACTTAACTTACATACACTGCATCTCTTTTGACTACTACATTCACTACATAAGCTGCGTTTTTGACGCTGTTTTCCAAGCATGCAGTCATTGGGGTCAGAGCTATACGCGGATTCGGTAATTCTATGTCTTCGAATTTCCTTAAAAGTGGTTGTTCGATTTTGCCGAGTATCTCAGTGATTGTTTTTAAAAGCAAAACCCTTGTCCAAGCATTTTTCAATTGTATATCTATCCTGCAATTTAAAATGATTTTGATATGTGGAATTATCTTTTTTTATAATAAATTCCCTTTCAGCAGACAGATAATCACATACAAAATATACCAACATTTGCAGGAGTAAAATCAACTTTTTAAATAGAGTTTCTATTTTTATTTAGCAAAATAATTTCACTCTTGAATTAGAAAAGTAATTTCTGTATTCCTTTATGAGAGATTTTGAGTGAAGGTCAATTGAAAAGGTAATTTCCACTTTGCAAAAGTAAATTCCATGGATGTTGTTATCATTGTCACCGTCGGGGTATAATTGACCCATAACGCCGGACAGAAATTGACCCACACCAAACCAAACGGTTACCATAAAAGTGTGTCAAATACTTTTATGGGGGTGACCGTATGATAAGGAGTGGGACAATTAATATGATACACGAAGGTGCACAAAAAGGAAAGAGTGCATATGCCATAGGTAAAGAACTTGGTATATCAAAAAACACGGCAAAAAAGTACATGAACCAGCCTAAAGCTGAGCATGGGCTTAAAGGAAGGACAAAACCATCAAAACTCGATCCTTTTAAACCCGAAATAAATGAAATGATTGAAAATGGGATATTTAACTGCGTTGTGATTTTAGAAAGATTAAAGGATATGGGCTATACCGGCGGTATAACCATTATTAAGGATTATGTAAAGCCGTTCAGACCGGCCAGAAGCGCTCCTGCAGTTCGAAGGTATGAAACACCACCTGGTAAACAGGCTCAGATGGACTGGGGTATTATCCACTACATAGATGAGAGAGGAAATACCCATAAAGCCCCGGTTTTCATAATGATACTGGGCAATTCAAGGTGTAAGTATATTGAGTTTACTAAACGTTGCGACATATACAGCTTATTAAGATGCATAGTAAACGCTTTTGAGTATTACGGTGGTGTACCGGAGGTAGTTCTGACAGATAGAATGAAGACTGTAATAAACGGCAGTGAGGCAGGAAAGCCGATATGGAACAGTAGATTTGAAGATTTTGCCGCAGACATGGGTTTTGTACCGAAGGTATGCCGGGTAAAAAGGCCCCAAACAAAAGGAAAAGTTGAACGCCTAGTGGATTATGTGAAGGATAACTTTCTACCGGGAAGACAGTTTAAGGATCTGCATGATTTAAACTCTCAAGCATTTGAATGGTGTAGGAAGGTAGACAGTAAGATCCACGGGACTACCGGGGAAATACCTCTTGAAGCATTAAACAAAGAACCCCTTCTGCCACTACCAGATAAAGCTGTTCGCGATAAATACAGATGGGAAACAAGAAATGTAACAAGGGACGGATTTGTAAGCTATGACGGTGCCAAATACGGTATACCCTGGCAGTATAGCGGCAGGGAAGTAAGAGTAAGGACATGTGGTGATTTCTTTGAAGCTTACTATGGTGAGGTAAGAATAGCTTGCCACAAAGTAGAGTACGCATCGGGCAAGATAGTGTGGCTTAAGGGCCAATACCAAGGCCTTGCCGAAAGGGGTGGCATAGCGGTTCCCCTTCCCTTCGCCAGGAAGAAAGAAACAGAAACAGTAGAGATACGGTCTTTAAGCGTGTACGATACACTGGTGGGGGTGATATCCAATGGTTGAGCTGGAACATACCCGCAGCCTTCTGTCTGAGCTTGGTTTGAATACGGCCTCCGAGCTTTTGGATGCAAAGCTTGAAGATGCGATGCATAAAAACTCAACCTATCTGTCGTTCTTAAGTGAACTTCTGGAAGCCGAGATTCAAGAGAAAAAACGCCGCAGCGAAGAAACAAGGATTAAGCTGTCCAGGCTTCCGCATAGAAAGACACTGGAAGAGTTTGATTTTGGATTCCAACCCAGCATAGATGTAAGGCAAATCAGAGCGTTATCAACACTTGCTTTTGTGGCAAGGAAGGAGAATGTAATTTTTTTAGGACCACCTGGAGTCGGCAAAACTCACCTTGCAGTGGGAATCGCAATGCAAGCCTTAAAGTCCGGTATGACTGTATATTATGCCAGCCTTGCGCATCTGATATCAGATTTAAAGAAGGCAAATCTGCAAGAAAAACTAGCGCGCAGGTGGCGTGTATATACCCGGCCCGACATACTGATTATAGATGAAGTGGGATATATGCAGCTAGATCGTGCATCAGCGGAATTATTCTTTAGGCTTATATGCGCAAGGTATGAAAACGGCAGTATAATACTAACCAGTAACAAATACTTCGGAGACTGGGGAGAGCTTATGAATGATACAGTAATAGCTACAGCTATGCTCGATAGATTACTGCATCATGCACATATCATAAACATAAGGGGTGAGAGCTATAGACTGAAAAACAGGATAAAAGGCGGTGTCAAAGTAGTACCCCCGGCTGATATCCCGGGATTGGATAATATGGCACGGGGTGTTCAAACAAAAACCGGCGATTGAAGACCGGCGAATGGGTCAATTTTTAACCGGCGATTCGGTCAAAAATATCCCGGCGTTGACATCATTGAGAAAAATAGTAATTCAGCGGGTTTTGGATTAGTTTATTTAGGCAAATTTTTAATGCTTTTCAGTCAATAATAGGTTAAAATATTAGGTAGAGGAACAAAGCCAGCCCTTTTTTGGGTATATCAAACTAGAGGTGTGAAGATTAACTAACTTTTTGCAAGAGTAATTTCCACCCTGTTTGTAAATGCTTATAGAGTTTTGGCTGGTGGTGCCTCTGGTTATTTAATATTTATTTCTTAAGAAGGGATGAATGCAGGGTGACATTATCTGTCGGGATAAGTTCTACATTCATCCTTCTTAATATTTCTTCCCCGTAGAGCAATCCAAAAGCCCAATAAGGGGTTTTATCCCCGAGATTCAGTCGACTGTACGAGTTGATATGGTTCATCATAAGAGTTATGTCCCGCTGAGTAAACTCATCAAGAGAAGTACCCTTTGGGATAATGCGTCTAATCAAAGCATGGTTGTTTTCTGCTGCGCCTTTCTGGTAAGGAGCCAGCGGATTACAGTAGAATACACAGGTTCTGCGTTGCCCATGTGAATCGAATTCAATAGCGGACGGATTCGAGAACTCACTGCCGTTGTCACAAAGTAATACCGGGAACAATTTGCGGAAGGTATCCGGGCCTAGTTCCAGGTAAAGCTGATCAAAGATATCAATGACAGATTGGGAGGTATTAGCATCTCTAATGAATGCGAGCATGAGCTGTGGGACAGTAAAATGCAGTGTCAGCAGGACTTTGCCGCCTATTCTTCCTATTACCGTGTCCATTTCCACTACGGGAAGGTCCGGATGCTCTTGCATAAATTTAAGAAAGTCTTGATAAGTTCGGCCTATTCGGCATTTTTTATCCACTTTGAACTGGTCTTTTCCCTTTTTACGTCTGCCCATACGTACAACTCTTGGCATATCGATATTTTTTGCTGTAAAGATACCCTTGTCCACATAGTTGTAGAGTGTGCGTTCATCGAGCATGATTTCATCAGCATGGTTAATGCATATATGGTGGAGTGACTGGCCTTTAATTAGCAGCGGGCTAATAATGGAATCCAATCTTATCGCTTCTTCTTCAGTGATTTGTAAACCCTGACGGCACTCAGAGCGTACTGTCTCGTATTCTCTTTGTGCATGTGTTGCAGAATAAATCCTCTTCTCTAATGTACAAGACTGTTTGTCTTCACAACCATTACAAACATAGGGCGGCTTCGAAAGCTTGGGACAAATTTCCTGTTGATACTCATGACATAGTGATGAACACATGCGAGACTTGCAAGCGCGACAATAACGGCTACAACGCAAACTGCCGCAAAGATGCTTAACAGGGCAACCAATACGATGTTTACAATCATTGAACACTCTTCCATAACAGCCGGTTTTCCTAAATTGGATATGGTTCTTCACTTCCTTGGATATCGTGGTTGGGTCCTTTCCAAGCTCGCGTGCTATGCTTTTGAATGATTTCCTGCTGATTAACCTTTGTTCAATTATATTTCTTTCTTCCTGACTCAAATGTTTAAAGCCACGCATATATGTACCCCCTTCAGAGGCACCACCATATATATCATAGCTTTTTGAGAGACAATATTCCAGCATTCACAAGAAAATAGGAACAGTGTGATCTTTGCAAAAGTAACTTCCACCTTTCTCATTTCTAGCGATTTGCAAAACTAAATTCCACTGTCTATGAATTTGGGGTGGAAATAACTATTTCAATTAAACGATTTTGAGTGAATAAAATAGTTTTTAAGTAAAATATTGTATTATATTGACAGAAGGTGATTATTAATATATAATATGCATAAAAATGAATAATATGGAAAATACAAATAAGAACTATTAAAAATCTGTGAACAATAGTTAAATTGATGGCGTATAGTATTTAGACGGGTTTAATTGGAGCATGTAGATATATAGTGAATATCTTATCTATATGTATCAAGACATTAGAAAGGGGGAATTGCAATGAAATTCAAGCCTGTAGTTAAGGAAGTAAAGTTATGTCAAACAAGCACTACTATACTTTCACAGAAATCTCATAGGTCTAGTGGCTCGAAGATATGCTAATTTTCTAGGTTATTATAAAGTGTATCTTGAGACCTTTACGTTTTAAAGTAACTCAAGATACACTTATAATAACATCTTAAAATCCATCATCTCTAAGTAGCATTTAAATTTTTTATCATCAAAATATATTGTGAGGAGGTTGTTGATATGTTTCAATATGAAACGTATCAACTTATTGAATTATGACGTATTTATTGAATGAATCTCTATTTATTAGAAAAGAAAATATAGATGGCAATGAAGTATTTTATGTTTTTGTTGGTTCTGACAATAAAATGTATAAATTAAATGAACCAGCATATTATTTTCTAATGTTATTAAAAGAGAACAAAAAAAGACATGAAATTTCAGATTTATTAAAGGAAAAATACGTTGAATCTACAGAGGAAGAAATTGAAAATGAGATAGATAGTTTAGTTAAATATTTTACTGATATTCATATAATATTAGGGGGCAGCAATGAATACTAATAATTATTTTACATCTGTAAAGCAGTTATTATATAAAGGTGAACTCAATAGACTTACTATGCCTATAGAGATTTACTTAGAAGTTACAAATGTATGTGAAATGGGATGTATATACTGTTATAAAACAAATCTGAATAATGGGAAAAGTTTTCTTTCTCTTAAATTGTTGAAAAAGCTATTAATAGAGATAAAAAACGCTGTTAGTACCCCGATTTTATTCGTATTAGAAGGAGGGGAACCTTTATTACATCCCAATTTTGATGAGATAGTTTATTTAATAAAGAAAAATAATCATTGTATTGATATTATAACAAATGGTTTATTACTGGATGATGAAAAAATATGCAGTATGTACGATTATTTTGATATATATAAAGATGAGATTCAAATAAGCTTAGATGGATTATCTCAAGAAAATTATAAAAACAGAAACATACCAGGTGATATAGTAATTGAGAAAATAAAATATTTAAATTCAAAAAAAATAATACCTAGAATTAATTCTGTGATTACAAAGTATAATTGTGATGAAATATTAAGTTTTTTGCGTTTTCTATCTAATGAAGTTGATATCAGTTCAGTAACATTAAGTTCTGTTATAGGTAAGAAAAATATGAACTTGCAAGCACCTTTAGAAAAAAGAAGAAACTTATCAATTAAGTTAAAGGAAGAGAATTTAAACTTTCAAATATATGAAAACTTTTTGCACAAGAATTGTTATTCTATAAAGTGTACAGAAAGATTTGCTGAACATGATGACTATCATAGGAGATGTACTGCTCTTACTGGGAAGATTTCTGTTTCTACAGATGGATATGTATATCCATGTGTTTTCTATGAAAATCATATTAAACCAATTGGTGACCTAAATGAAGATAGTTTAGAAAGAATATGGAACTCTAAGTTAGCAAATGAATTTATAATATGGAAAAATGACATATCTGAGAATTGTACATATTGTAAGCAAAATCTAAACTGTACACAGATATGTGCAGGAGGTATATTTTGAAAATAGACAAAATATTAGAACATTTCAAAATTTTATATAATGAGATAAATGTCAAAACCCCTATTTCAGTATCATATGACATTACGAAGAGATGCAACTTAAATTGCAAACATTGCTACAATAATATATCTGAAGAAGACGACTATTTGGATTCTATTGAAAAAATGAATTTATTGGTTGATAAACTTGCGGAATTGAATATAATAGAGGTCACATTATGTGGGGGAGAACCTTTAATCTCTGATTATATATTGGAAATAGTAAGGAAGTTGAAATCTAGAGATATTGCAATTAGGATAATTACTAATGGAATTATGTTAGATAGCTATATTGAAGATTTTGTCGAACTCCTGGATGATAAAGATGTTATCCAAATCAGTATTGACGAGCCACTGCATATTACTTTAGATCAAAGATATCACTCTCAGAACATTAAAGCGAAAGTCTATAATAATTTGAGTGTTGTTGCTAAAAAACTTGAGAATGTAATAGCTAATATTACGCCTACTAAATTAAACCAATCACATATTGTAGATATAGTTACAGATTGTGCTGATCATAATGCTAAATATATAAGTAGTACGCCATATATCCCTATTAGAGGTGAAAAAGCTGACTTAATAAAGCCGGATTATAGTTATCTTTATTTTGTAGAGAAAAAAATTGTCGAAATTTGCAAAAAAAGAAACATAAATTATCTTGGGGGAATATCTGGACATCCTTGTCAACAGCGCGGGCACATAGAAGTATCTAGTGAATTAAGGACGTGTAAATATAGGAGTTGTGATGCTGCTCGAACAAATATGCATATATCGAGTAATGGAAGTATATTTCCATGTGTTTTCTTTCAAAATGAAGATTTTGTAATTTCCGACATAAGAAATGATTCTAATAAAATATTAAATGATTTTAAAAAGTTTAATTTACTTGAAAATGTTATTTTGCCTGAGAAGTGCCAAAATTGTGATAGGTTAGCCATTTGTAATGGAGGCTGCGTAGGGCTGATATATTCTCGAACTGGTAGCATACTGAATGTTGATCCAAGGTGCGAATATTGATAAATATAATAATATGGGGGAAACAATGGGGATTAAAGTTAAGAACATAAATAAAAAATATCATTATTATGTAAATACAGGCTTATTCAAAAGAGAAAAAAGATACATTAATGCTGTGAAAGATGTAAGCTTCGATGTAAATAACGGAGAAATATTGGGCTTGGTAGGTTCCAATGGGGCAGGAAAAACTACTATAGTCAAGATGACTTCAGGGATATTGCTTCCGGACAGCGGTAAAATTGAAGTGAACGGCGAAGATCCCTTTAAAAAAACTAAGAAATTTAAAAAAGACGTGAGCCTTTTACTGGGTCAAAAAGGAAAGCTGCACCCCGATATGTCCATATATGAAATATCTTTGCTGTATGGTTCCATGTATGGATTATCAAAATCAGAAATCCTTCGCAGAATTGATGAAATGTCGGAGATTTTAAATCAGGAAAAGCAACTGTTAGAAAAGCAGACCCGTTCCCTGTCTCTAGGGCAAAGGATGAAGGGTGAAATTAGTCTTGCCTTTATAAACAATCCTAAGGTTATTTTCTTAGATGAGCCTACATTGGGATTAGATGATAAATCGAGCAGAAACATTAGGGTGTTCTTAAGAGAATACTGTAAGAAAAACAATGCATCTATTATTCTCACGAGCCATAATCTTCAGGATATTAAAGATATTTCTACCAATCTTCTAATTATAAAGGAGGGTAGGGTTGTTTATTTAGGCAAAATTGAAAATTTACCCAATGAATTTGATAACAATGTACGTTTAAGCTTTACAATCGACAGTTCTAAAAGAGAAAAGCTGGAAAGGCTGTATCCTACGATTAAAATTGATAACGACAGGTGCCATTATGAATGCAATAAAAATGATGTGGATCAAATTCTGAATGAATTATATCAGATTTCAAAAATAACAGAGTTAACCATAGAGGAAAAAGAACTGGGAAATATGATAGAGGAGTTATTAGAACGTGAATAGGAAATTTTACCATAATGCAATAAAATTCCAGGCAAACTTATTTTTTAAATACAAATCATACGTAGCATTATCCTTTTTAGGTGATTTAGCAATACCTATAATTATTAATGTATTGTTTATTGTGGGGGTAATTTCAAAAGATACTTCATACTCGATTCCCAAAATCATCATATATGTGGTATTGACAAATGTGCTGTTTACCGTCACTATGACGGACATGGAGAATCGGATTTCCTATGATATCAGATCATATCAGCTTGCTTATAAGCTATTGTCTCCAATAAGCCCTTTAAGGAATTATATAGTTAATGACTTGGCGATAAAGCTTGTAAAAACTTTGACCTTTTATGTGCCGTTTTTGGTGGTTATTGCTTTCTTCGAGCGTGTATCTGTAATGACCATCTTGCTTACTGTAATAAGCATATTGATCGCATGCAGCATCGGATACAGCATCTCATTTATTATAGGCACGCTATCCTTTTGGCTCACAGAGATTTGGGGAATCAGCGCCATTAAGAACCTGGTAATTGCAGCATTTTCGGGGACAATATTTCCGCTTTATATTCTGCCGGAGCATGTCCAGTCGATTATATATAAAACCCCTTTTCCGTATATAAGCTATGTGCCTACTTCTATTTTGATGGGAGAGCATACTTATATAAACGCATGGAATACAATACTAACCGGCTGTCTTTGGTCTTTTGCGCTTTTAGTTCTAAGCAAGGTCTTATGGAATATAGGAATAAAAAAATACGAAAGTGTTGGGGTGTAAAATGTTAACGGCTTCAATAATTTTTGGTGTGAGAAAAGCTTTAAGATATAGAATTAATTTGATAAGTTGGTTTATAGCAGATTTTTCGCTCTATTTCTCCGTAATAATATTGTATGAGCTATTGTTTACTAGATTCAGTGATTTAGGCGGATTTGATAAGACTCAAATGGGTATGTATATATCTACCTATTTTCTTGTAAACAATATTTTTGCAATATTTTTTTCAGAAGCTGTTTCGATATACGGAGATTCTATAACGAACGGAAATTATGTATATTATTTATTGAATCCATACGGCACTGTAAGGAGTATTATTTCATTGAATTTCAATTTTGCACCACTGTTATCAACTCCATTTTTACTGGCAATAAATATTTACTTTATGTTAAAATTCGAGCTTCAGCTGTTCAATGTGTTAATTTACTATTTAGGTATAATCAGCGCAGTTTTCATAATGACCTTTTTTATGCTCTTATTGTATTCATTTTTGCTGTTTGGCATACGGTTGGGCACGGTCAGTGCTGGGATTTCACAATTATTTTCTATAGCCGAAAAGCCTAACACGACCTTTAATGTAAAAGTGAGAAGATTCTTTACATATATTATTCCTGCATTTATGTTCAGTGCCGTCCCAAGCAGTATAATAATCGGAAATCCTGATAAGAATGAAATCATTGCCTTATTTGTGCTGCCACTAGCTTTCTATTTGTTATTTAAAATTATAGAGGTCTTTGGTTTGAAAAAATATAAAGGGGATGGTTACTAAATGAAAATATATGATGAGTTAGTAAAGTACAATAGTAAAACTATGTTGACGAAAAAAGATTTACTACTTGAGTTTATTGTTAATGAACATTATAAAAAAGATAATGATTTTGTCTATCCATATTATATCAATATATATATGACATCAAAGTGTAATGCTAGATGCATGTTTTGCTGTGCTGATGGAGGTAACGGTGAGTATGATTATGATATCGCTAATAATATAAGAAAAAAATTAGAAAAAGAAATAAAGCCATACAATCCATTGATTGTATCGTTAGGAGGGGGAGAAGTTATGCTTTTCCCTAAGGAATGTTTAAAGTATATAAAAATTTTTGATAAAGACACGTGTATTTTTTTACTAACTAATTTAAATTATTCTATCAACAAGGAACATTTAAAGGTTTTTGAAGAAATGGAAAAACATGCATTCTCGTGTATTCAAACAAGTATAGATTCATTAGAATTAAGTACAATAGGGTATTTAAGAAAAGGTACGGATTTTAACAAAGTAATTAAAAATATCCAATATATTATAAAAAACTTTGATATAGACTTAAAAATAAATGTTACTATATCCGAACATAATTATAATGAAATTAATAATATATTGAGATTTTGCTTAAATGAGGGAATTAAGAATATTCATTGCAACTTTCTACTGCCATTTGGTAGAGCAAAAAGAGATGTGAATTTGGTATCGTTTTTTAAAATACTTAAGGGACTTGAGAATGTAGTGAAATTTAATAATGATTTCTCTGATGAGATTACGATAAGTATTCCAATTGAGCTAGTAATGACTAATTATTTATTCAATTTATCAGGTAGAGGTAATTTGAATGAAATAGAGAAATTAGATTCAAAGCAATATGTCTGCAATATTTTGGTTCATGAAAATCTATGTAAAGCAGGGTGGGGGGATTCTAAATTAATTAGAATTAAGAATACTTCAATAATAGATGCTTTTAAGCTATCAAAAAATTCAAATAATAATTACAGAACTAAGTTTTGTAAGCAATGTAAATTAGCAGATATATGCGAGAAGTCATCGTATTATTTAGATAAATGCCTAATACAACTTTTCATTGAAAAAATGAAAAGTCTATTATCACATGAAGACAAAAGCTCAGCAAGGGAAACCGCAAGAAATTTTGTTTATGATCTTTGCAGAAATGAGTCAAAATATTCTTGTATTGAGTTGATTGTTACTTCTAAATGTAATGGCAAATGTAATTTTTGTCAAGCTATGGGAAGCCATGATGATAAGTGTTGCTACTTTAATATTAAAGATTTGAAAGAGTTTATTGGTGAGAAAAGAGTTCATGTTACTATATCGGGTGGTGAACCTCTTATTAAGCAAAAAGAAGTGATATCAATTATTAAGTTAATTAAGAATAACAAGAATTCGATAATCACATTGTTGACAAATTTAAGCCTTATATCAGATGATTTTATAGATGAGATAAAGAAAAATTTTGGGTATTATGATGTAATACAAGTATCTATTTATTCTCATGATCCTGTTAAACATAAGATAATGAGTGGAAGAAATGACTTTCATGTAATTACGAATAATATCATTAAAATGGTAGAAAAAGAAATTCCTCTTAGAGCTAATTTAGTACTTACTAAAGACAATTTATATGATTTAGATGATACATTTAACTATTATAAAGGATTAGGTGTTGATCATATTAATATAAGTTGTTTATTAGATAAAGGTTTGGCTAAGGGTCAATTGACGGAAGAATATTTACTTTCGTATTTATTCGAAATATATGAATTTACAAAAAAAGGATATGAAGGATATAATTTTGCTTTACCGATAGAGTTATTAAGGGCTTATCATAATTGCAATATGTTGTTTAATGAAAATAGTGACACAAAAGGCAATTACAATAAAGAAGTAAAAAGCACTTCACTGTTTGTGAATTATGATGGAACCGTGTATGATTCTATAACAAAAAAAGCTATTGGTAGCCTATCCGAATTGAGAATAGAACAATTAGATAAGAAAACATATAAATTTAATGATAGTTTATGTGAAAATTGCAAATCTAACATATATTGTGGAGGATATGCGTTATTTATTAATAATAACTTTATATCATATTGCTCAAATAAAATACAATAGAAGTAAAACTACGCTAAACATTATTGTAAACTTTTTGGTGGTGAAATCTAATGATATATTTTGAATTTTATGGTATGAAGTGTTCTTTTGATCCTGTTACCAAAAGGCTTATTACACCTATCGGTAATTTGTTTTTTAAACCTTCTACAAGGAACTATGAAAGAAGAATTTATATTATTTTTTCCAAAAAGTGCAATCTCAAATGCACTTATTGTTTTCAAAAGAATGATGTAAAAAATGATTGTGCATTTTCAGAGTCTGACATATACAATATATTAAAAAATGAAGTAGATAAATTTGATGAAATTGTGTTATTTGGTGGAGAACCGTTTATTTCAGAAAATATCAATTTTATAAAGAAATTACTTAATGAATTGCCAAAATCAAACTTCATTGTTTTTACAAACGGTAATTATGATTATAATTATAATATATTGCTATCCCAACATAGTGACCAATTCAATTGTGTTGTTTTTACTATAGATGGAATTGAAGAAATACACAATAGAAAAAGAATTAATAAGCAAGGTAATTCATTTAAAAATGCAATTGAAAATTTAGTAAATATAAATAAACTGGGAATACACTCAAGCTTACAAATCAATGTTGATAAAAATAATATCAATAATGTTGATGATTTTATGGATTATTTGCTAAATTCAAATATTATAATTGATCACATTGAGTTGAATCCCGTGAAATATGTTAATAATGCTTTAACTCAAAGAGAATTATTAACAGCATATTTTAGTTTAAAGAAAAAATATAAATTTTTAAATATTTCATTGAATAATAGGACCATTAATAATTTAGTATATCTTCTTACAGGAAATGATTTATTTATTAACAGATGTGGCTTGAATACGAGTGTCGTTTGCGATTTTTCAACAAAACAAATATATGCTTGTCCGCAAAATGAATCTAGTATAATTGGTTCAATAACTAATGATAAATTAGTATATTCACATAGTAAAATATTTAGGGAAATCTCCTGTATAGAATATAGTAATAGTAATTGTAAAAATTGTGAACTGAATTATCTTTGCTCATATGGTTGCCCTTATGAAATATTGAATTATGATAATTGTAAAGAGGAATTATTAAATAATTTAAATATCATTTTGAACAATATTAATGATATTATTAGGTTAAATATTCAATAAAGTTGCTAAGGAATCATTTAGTGGTAGAAAAAAGATATGTTTTATATTATAAATGTACGGTGTTTATTGCATAATGTAATTGAACAAAGTTGCAAAAAGAATTCCCCACTTTTGCAATAGTAAATTCCCCATAATTGCAAAAGGCCATTGAAGGCACCACCCCAGAATAATATCCTTGTAGTAGGTTGGGGAAAACGGCTACAAGGAGGAATGGAGGATGCTATCAATGACCCAAATTAAGGATATCAGAAAAATGTATTTTGAGGAAAGGAAAAATATTAGCCAAATAGCTAAAGAAACTGGTTACGACCGTAAGACAGTAAAGAAATATCTGTGTATTGTAAAATAAAAGTACAGCAAGTTGCCACGTAAAAGTGCAGCAGCTTGCCAAACAAATTTGAGAATATTTTACAGTAAATATTAATACAACTTTCACTGCGGTTGATTTCTATCGTCAACGGCAGGCATATTTAGCTATTCATGATTTTGATAGAAGAAAAAAACATTGCCAGCACCCAATTAAAAATAGTACCCTTTAGTTGTCAATGCTAAGGGGGTACGGAAAGGATGCTAACAATGGCTGATATTAAGTATATCAAAGATTTATCGGATAAGAAAGGCTTATCCTTACGAGAAATTTCAAGAATAACCGGTTTTAACTTCAGAACTGTCCAGAAATATGTGGATAAGGATGATTGGTCAAAACCATTAACCAGAAAAAAGAACAGCAAAAGTGTACTTGACTCATTTGCAAAAACTATTGATGAATGGCTGGAAGCCGATTTAAAGGCACCAAGGAAACAGAGACATACAGCCAAAAGAATATATAATCGGCTTAGTAAGTTATACAAAGATGAATTTACTGTATCATATCGAACTGTTGCCAGATATGTAGCAGAAAAGAAACGAAAACTATATGGAAGCAATGAAAGCTATATCCCGCTTTATCATCCTGCCGGGGAGGCGCAGTTAGACTTTGGAATGGCAGAATTTGTGGAAAACGGGATTCGATATGAAGGCTGCTATGTGGCCATGTCTTTCCCATACAGCAATGGCGGTTACATACAGGCCTATAAGGGAACCAACATTGAATGCCTGCTCCAGGGTATGCAAAATATATTCAATCACATGGGACGAGTTCCCACCTGTATATGGTTTGATAACGATAAGGCTGTTGTAAAGAAGATATTGACTAACGGTGAGAGGGAAGTTACAGACGCATTCAACAGATTTCGACTGCATTATGGTTTTGAGAGTAATTTCTGCAATCCCGACAGTGGGCATGAAAAAGGGCATGTGGAAAACAAGGTAGGCTATTCAAGAAGAAATATGCTGGTTCCGGTGCCGGAATTCAAAGACCTTCAAGAATTTAATAAGAACCTGCTGATCGAATGTGATGAAGATATGCATCGTAAGCACTACTTAAAAGATATCCTCATTAAAACTCTGTTTGAACAGGATAAGAAAGCAATGAAACCTTTGCCAAAAGCTGAGTATGAGATCTACCGTCTTGAGAAAGTGAAGTCCGATAAATACGGGAAAGTGAACTTTGAAAACAGAAAATACTCTGCCAGTCCTGAGCATGCTCAAAGGGAGCTTTTTGTGAAAGCCAATGCTTTCAATGTCTGGATTCTTGATGATCAGTATCAGGTTGTTCAATGGCATAACCGATTATATGGAAAACAAAAAGAATCTATGAAATGGGAACCCTATCTGGTACTGATGAGTAACAGACCAAATGCCATAAAATATACCGGCTTTTTTCAGCAGTTGCCCCAAACATTGCAGGAGTACCTTTCTGGCTGTGATTACGAGCAAAAGAAAGCTACCCTAAGAATGCTGAAGAAGATGGTTGCTAACAGTGAGCTTGAAACAGCAGTGGATGCTTTTAACTACTGTGTTCAAAAAGGTATACAAGACTTGGATAGTATATGGGCCCGTTATTACAGTATGGTCTTCGCAAATGCTCCCATACCTGATATTGTTGTGAAAGATGAAATCCCTTGTCTGTCATATGAGGTGAATAACTCAATCTACGACGACCTGCTTGAGAGGGGGCTTCCTCATGCATGAACTAATTGCTGCCTACTGTAACACTCTAAAACTTGGCTCAAGAATTGCCAAGAATTATTCGCAGATTGAGGCCGAGACCCATGAGGAATTTCTTGCTAAGCTTTTGGCTATGGAAATAGAGGCCAGAGAACTCAATCGTAAAAATGCCCTGCTGAAGCAAGCGCAATTTGATGTCTTGAAAACCTTTGGAGACTTTCGGTTTGAAAAGATGAGTATACCCAATACTATCGATGTAGAAGCTATTAAAACAGCTTCTTTCGTTGACAAAAAGGAAAACCTGATTCTCTATGGATCTGTTGGGCTTGGGAAAACTCACCTGGCTACGGCAATGGGTGTGGAAGCCTGTAACCGTGGGAAAAGGGTAAGGTTTTTCCGCACATCTTCACTTGTTAATCAACTATTGGATGCCAAAGCTGAAGGAAGCCTTAAACGTTTTATGAAGCAATTGAATAAGGCAGATTTGATTATTTGCGATGAATGGGGTTTCATTCCATTTGAAAAAGAGGGAGCGCAACTTTTATTTCAGGTTATATCAGACTGTTACGAACGCAAAAGTCTAATTATTACTACTAATTTAGAATTCAGTAAATGGAACAGTATTTTCTACGATGAAAAGCTAACAAGCGCAATCATTGATAGAATTATTCATCACAGCCACTTAATTGTATTTGAAGGTTCAAGTAATCGTTTAGAGAACTCCTTGATGAAAGTACGATAAAAATTCATACCTTATATTAACAAAATTGGATTGCTTGGGTGCTGCATTTTTCTTGTCATTTTGATGCATTTCTAGTTGACAAAACACAAAATATCTTGATAAAGATGACTGGAATAAAGAACAGCCAAAAGTAAGGGAAAAAACTGCATTTCCAAAGCTTGACCCATACAAGCCGGACATTGATGCTTGGCTTTCTGAGGATAAAAGAACCAGGCGTAAACAAAGACACACAGCAAAACGAATATATGAGCGGCTGTTAGAGAAGTACAAGGATGACTTTGGCTGCTCCTACAGAACTGTTGCAGGATATGTGGCAGTAAAGAAAAAAGAGATCTTTGGTAAAAACAAAGGTTTTCTACCGTTAGAACATATACCAGGAGAAGCACAGGTAGATTTTGGTGATGCCGATTTTTATGAAAAAGGTAAGTTATACAGCGGTAAATACTTAAACTTATCGTTTCCATACAGTAATAAAGGATATATCCAAGTTTTCAAGGGAGAAAACCAGGAATGTCTGTTTGAAGGCTTAAAAACGATATTTGAACACATAGGCGGAGTGCCACCAAGGATATGGTTTGATAATGCAAGCACTATGGTTACCAAGGTAATGAAAAACGGAGAGCGGACTCTGACTGATGACTTCTTGCGGTTTATGGAACATTACCGTTTTGAAGCAGCCTTTTGTAATGTGGGAGCCGGACATGAAAAGGGTAATGCAGAAAACAAGGTTGGATATCATAGACGAAATATGCTGGTTCCGGTACCACGGTTTGAAAGTATCAGCAAATTTAATAAAGAGCTTCTGCTTCAATGTGAAGAGGATGCGAAAAGAGAGCATTACCGTAAGGAAAGGACAATTGAAGAGTTATACAAGGATGACGCTGCATCCCTTTTGGAACTACCCAGAGTAGCCTTTGATACAAGCAAATACATAAATGTAAAGACAAATGGATATGGTAAATTTCTGATTAACAATGGCTTACACGAATATTCTGTAGCACCTAAATATGCAAATACATATGTATTGGTTAGGCTAACTGCCTTTGAGGTAATAGTGCTTGATGAAAACTATCGTGAGATAGTGCGCCACGATAGGCTTTACGGTGACCATAAACAACAAAGCATGCAGTGGTTGCCTTACCTTAACCAATTGGCGAGATGCCCAGGCGCATTGAAATACACAGGCATATATCAAATGCTGCCACAGCCTGTAAAAGAGTATTTAGAAGATTTGAGCAAGCAAGATAAGGGAAAGGTGTTAAAGGCCATTGCCAATCTGACACAGAAAAGCAGCTTTGAAAAAGCAGTAGAAACAGTAAGCACTGCACTATCCTACGGCGCCGCTGATATAGACAGTTTAATAAATCTACACAGCCGGCTACATGAAAAAGTATTGCAGCTTGAACCGGTGCGCCTGCCTGATCATATACCGCAGTTAAAAAGGTATGAGCCAAATTTTATGGTCTACGACGAGAGTCTTAAGAAAGCAGGTGTAGATGGATGTTAGTATCTGATATTGCTGTTTGCTGTAAGAGACTTCGCTTAAGCAAAAACATCGTGGAAATGTCGGGCAAAATACAAGCAGAAAGCCATCAGGAGTATTTGCTTAAACTACTTCAAGCAGAGATTACGCATCGTGAAAAAGTAAGGAAAGATAAGCTGATAAAGAAAGCTGGTTTTTATACCATAAAGACATTTGAGAGCTTTAGGTTCGATGAAGTAACACTTCCTGGTGGTATCACGCCAGAATACCTTAAAGAATGCGAGTTCATCACAAACAAGACCAATATTGTTATGTATGGCAATGTGGGTACTGGCAAGACCCATCTTTCCATTGCATTAGGAGTAGAGGCATGTAAGAAAGGTTTAGAAGTTAGGTTTTTTAGGACATCGGCACTTGTAAACAAACTGGCAGAGCAAAAGAAAGCCGGAACATTATCTGCTTTTTTAAAAGCACTTAATAAAGCCGACTTATTGATCTGTGATGAGTGGGGTTATGTCCCTCTTGACCGGATAGGAGCGCAACTCCTGTTTGAAGTAATATCTGAGTGCTATGAACGAAAGTCGGTAATCATTAACACCAACATAGAGTTTTCAAGGTGGGTAAATGTGTTTTATGACGAGCAGATGACAGGAGCTATCATTGACCGGATACTTCATCATTGCCACTTGTTGCTCTTTCCTGGCCAAAGTAATAGGCTGAGGGAATCAACATTAAACACATGAGAATTTAGCAGATAAAACTACTGGGGTTAACATAAAAATTCCACATCGGTGCCTGAGGAAAAAATTTTGCAAAAGTGAGGAATTTTCTCTTGCAAAAAACACTACATGGTGGTGCTTTATCACCTAAAAGGATATCTTAACAAAGACATCGCCAAAATGGTTGAGTTGTGCCAGCATACTGTCGGTATATACGTAAATAAATACAAAGAAAATGGTCTTAATGGTCTGGCTCTTCGCCACAGCCCCGGCGCACCTCGTATGCTCACAAGTGAGCAGGAATCCAGGTTGGTGGAGGTTATCACAACCCATACTCCTGATGAAGTCGGCTTTCCAAACCGGAAGAACTGGTATGTAGATATTATCAGGCAATGGGTACATGATAACTTCGGAGTGCATTACAGTTACACCGGAATGATCGATGTGCTGCATCGGCTCAACTTGAGTTACACCAGACCCACATACACATTAGCCAAGGCAGACCCTCAGAAACAGGAGGAATTCAAGCAGGAGTTCGAGCTTTTAAAAAAACCTACTTGACGGAAAAATTGACCATCTGCTGTTTGAGGATGAGTCCATGATCCGTGATTACCAGGCAATCCAAAGAACATGGTTTCTCAAAGGTAAGCAGCGGATCATCCCTACATATGGGAAGCATGAAGGAGTAAAGCTTCTTGGAATTCTCAATTATGAAACTGGGTATGTGCACTGTGTTGAGGAAGAACGCTATGATGCAGAAATATTTCTGGCATTCCTCAAGGGAGTTCTCAAGCTTTATCCAACTGGCAAAATCGTCATGATCCTGGACAATGCCCGTATCCACCACGCAAAGCTACTGGAACCATTCCTGAAGGAGAATAAAGACAGGTTACAATTTGTATTCCTGCCATCCTATAGCCCCAAGCTTAACATGATTGAGGGCTTGTGGGGTTGGCTCAAATCTGAAGTTATTAACAATGTCTTCTTCTCCTCTGTGAAGCAGATACGTAAAGCAGTTCAGGGTTTTATTAATTCAATTTCCAAGGTTCCCTCGCAGGTTATTAATAGGTTATGCCTGCGAATGTAATATCTTTATCGTAACTTATATAGATAGAAAACAAAAATTTTAACTATTTTCATAGGCTGAATTTCTTACCGGAGATAGTATATCCGGTTTCCATAAACAGAAAACTTTTCAGACCCCCATGGTAAGGATGAGGTCACCAGTTCGACTCTGGTTGAGGGCTCCAACTTGAAAAGACGTATCCGATAAGGATGCGTCTTTTTTGTTTGAATCTGTATACGAATAACTGATTACTTCACTTAGACAAAGCGCTTTGCTGGCAGAGCATGCGAATCAAAAACCGAGCAATACAAGGAAAGCGAACGGCGAGGAACGGAGCATATGAGATATGTTACTTCTACTAAAAAGAACAGATGCAATTTCCCATGAATAATGGTAAAATCATAAATAACTAAAATTATATGTTTGAAAGGTCACCCGCTCATGAAGTTGTTTGATGTAATTCCTGGAAACTTGTTTTCAATTTTGGTTTCGAAAAACAAGGCGCTTTATGCTGAAACATTGTTTGTTATCCGCAAAGCCTTCAAACAGGAGATGACAATCCGTAAGGAAGATTTGGTTTCCATGCTAATTTTCAACCTTGACGAAGCCATATTGGAGCTGGATATGGAAGCCGAGCAGGATGAATTTCAGGACGACGGAGCTGTAAAATCAGGCCAGAGCCTTTCGGCAAAAGCGCATCATCTTATCAGGAGGTTGGTGGAAACCGGATGGATCGAAGTCGAATATCAGGTTGATTCCTTTGAGGAAAACATTACATTGCCCGACTACTCGGTAAAGCTTCTGAATCTGTTATACTCCTTTACTGATGAAAATGTACGTGAATACAATTCTTATGTTTATTCCACATACTCGGCTCTCCGAACGGCAGATGCGGAGCGGGACGATTTTATGCTCAATGCGCTTATCACTGCCTATGATAACACAATAAAACTGGTTGATGAACTTAAAACCCTCCATAACAATATAAGAAGGTATCACCAGGCCCTGAATGAATACGCCACTGCCAATGATATTCTGAGAGGCCATTTTGATCAGTACAAGGAATTGATTGTTGATCGCATCTACCATCCGCTTAAGACCCTTGATTCAGTTCCAAGGTTTAAGATGCCTATCCTAAAAATTCTTGGCGATTGGCTTTCAGATTTGTCTGTGCGCCAAAAAATGGCTGCTCAGGCAGTACAGCGCGGGAAATATGCAAATGCGGATGAAGCTATGGAAAACATTATTGTTATGATGGGTGAAATGAGCGATATTTATGAAAACATCGACGGAATGCTTGAAGAGATCGACCGGAAAAATAACGCCTATACCAGGGCATCAATTGAGAAAATGCAGTATCTTCTCAACACTGACAGAAGCATCAAGGGAAAGCTTGTGGATATATTGTCCTCCGGCGATAAGCAAATTGACAAACTGATTGACCGGATGTCAGACTCGATCGATATTTTCCGGCAGGGATTCATTGACGAGAAGTCCCTTTATACCAAGAGGAATGCAAATGCCAGAAAAGAAGGAACTCCTCTGCCATTAAAGGAAACTGTCATAGATGACAAAGAGCTTGAGTCCATTATTAAGAAGATGAACCGCTTATACAACCATCAGCAGGTATTGGCCTTTGTCGACAGGCTGATGGCCGGCAGACATATAATTAACAGCAGCGATATAAAGCTTGAAAACGATGATGATTTTATACTGCTTATTCTCGCTGCCCTGAAAACCGGAGAAAAAGGACTTCCGTACAAGGTGGAATTTGGACGGGGTACCATGGACTGCTGCGGATATAAGATACCTGAAATGAGATTTATGAGATTTATAAGGAAAGGAAATATATAAATGTGGATGGAAGACTATGAAAAACTCAACAACTCCGAGAAAGAGGAATTTAAGCACCTGGCCAACCTTCTTCTGTCAAAGACTTTTATTACAAGGGATTATTATGATTTGAAAGAATCAATGATGAAGGTTAATCCGGAATACAGATTCATAGAGCGGCACTTTGAGCTTTTTTCGGACTATTTTTTCTATTCCGGCTGGGCTGTGCTCAAGGATAATCAGTACGGTGTCATTTCAATGGAAAACATATATGAATATAACAGGCTGAAGCTTGATCGTTCCACAACGCTGATGCTTTATACCATACGTCTGATTTATGAGGAAGAGAGGGAAAAGATTTCCCTCCGCAATGAGATTATGACTACTACAGGCCAGATCATCCACAAGATGATAACCATGAACATATTTAGGAAGAAACCTTCCGACCGGGATATTTCCGAAAGTCTCCGCCTGCTTTCAAATCATAACCTGATTCAGAAAATATCAGGGCAGTGGGAAGACGCGGATACCAAAATAATGATCCTCCCTTCTGTCCTGTTTGTCCTGACCAATGAAAAAATTAGCCGGATACATGAGCTTCTGGGAACAGAGGAACCGATGAATCAGGATGAACAAGAGACTGAGCAGGTTATGGATACGCTGAGGGGTGAGGTGGAAGAATGAAGCTTTTAAAAAAACTCCTGCTCATTAATTGGCACTATTTTAATTTCGAACTTGTGGAATTTGACCGTATCAATTTCCTTACGGGTAAAAATGCGTCGGGCAAGACTACCATGATTGATGCAATTCAATTGCTGCTTCTGGGAGATGCCAACGGCAGGCACTTTTTTAACAAAGCGGCCAATGAAAAATCATCCAGGAGCCTGAAAGGATATCTGAGAGGAGAATTGGGGGATGACGGTGCGGGGGGCTTCAGATACTTAAGAGAGGGCCGGTTTACCAGCTATATCGCCTGCGAATTTTTCGATGATCAGAAAAAATCGAGCTTTACGATGGGTGTTGTGTTCGACTGCTATGAGGACGGCACTGATGAACACCGGTTTTTTGTTCTGGATTCCGAGATTCCGGGAAATCATTTTGTTGTGAATAATATACCCATGTCATACAAGGATCTGAGGTCCTATGTAAACAAAAACTACAGGAAAGGCAGGTTTGACTTTCCGGACAGCGACAGGGGCTTCCAGGATATTCTCAGGGGAAAACTGGGAGGCCTTAAAACCAAGTATTTCAGTCTTTTTAAGAAAGCTGTCTCTTTCACACCGATAACAGATATCGAAACCTTTATTACCGAATATGTCTGCGATGTGAAAAATCCAGTGGATATTACGCTTATGCAGGATAATATACGGTATTACAAGAGGCTTGAATATGAATCGGAACTCATGGAATCGAGGATCAAGGCGCTAAAAGGTATATCTGACAAGTATTCGGCATATCTGGAGGAAAAGCAGCGTCTGGATATTCAGAGCTATATCATGGACAGAGCAAGGCTTCAGACTATTATTGACGAAAAGAGGCGACTGCAGGATGAGGCTGAAAAGCTTGAATCAGAACTGGCAGCCCTGGCGGCAAGGAAATCTGATCTTTCAGCAAGGCTTTCGGAGATGAAGCTGAAAAAAGAAAAACTGACCGAGGAAAAATATAAATCGGATATCCAAAACAAGCTGGAAAGCCTTAAAAAACAGAAAGAAGAGCTCCTGGAAAAGATAGAAGTGATCAACAGGGAAACAGATGGACTGATACAAAAGCTGAGACGGTATGGATATGAATGGCGGGAAGCCTGTGCAAGAGCTGCGGAAATTGATACTCTATCTGAATCAGACATGACCGAACAATATAAAAAGGAAATCTCGGATATCAAAACTTACGCGGAAGCTGTCAGATCATTTTCCAGTGAGCTTCTTAATGTATCCAAAGACAGCATGGAGAAATTACAGGAAAGCGAATTCGCTGTCAAAAACGAAAAAGTGGCCCGTTTCAGGGAAGCTGCTTCATTCCTGAGACATTCGGCGTTCAGGCAGGAAGAACGGCACCGTCGGGAGACGGAGTCTTTACGCAAGAAACTTTCAGAACTGGAAAAAGGGATAAAATCCTATGATCCCAGGCTGATTTCCTTGAAAGAAGACATTGAAGCCGAATTGAAAAAACGATATGGAAAGGATATTCCGGTGTACATCCTGGCAGATTTGCTGGAAATAAAGAATCCAAAATGGAAAAACGCCATAGAGGCATATCTGCACACCCAGAAATTTTATCTTATTGTGGAGCCCCGGTATTTTGTGGATGCCCTGAAGGTATATGACAGCCTTAAATTCAAGAAAGAGTATTATGATTTCGGACTTGTGGATTCAGGAAAACTGTCTCATGCCAATGTTTTTGCCGAGAAAGGCAGCCTGGCTGAAGAAGTCGTGACTGAAAACGAATATGCCAGGCGGTTTGTAGACTATGTAATGGGCAAGGTAATCAAGTGCGACAGAGTTGAGGATCTGCGAAACTATTCCAGGTCGATTACCGATACCTGTATGCTGTACCAGGGATATGTGGCAAGACAGCTTAATCCCGAAAGATGGCGTTATCCTTTCATAGGACGAAATGCAATTGAGGAGCAGATTAAAAATGTCAGAAGCACAATTGAAAAAACAGAAGCGGAAGCTGAGGCCTGCAGGGAGATTGCAAGGCTGCTGTCAGCCTCGGCGAACATAGCTGTCATCAACCGGAACGAATCGGAACAGTATTTCCAGGTTATTTCCCGTGGAACGCAAATTCCGCTGTTGAGAAAACAGCTTGAAGAAGTTATAAATGAAATGGATAAGTTGGATCTTTCCTGGCTGATGAGGATCAACGAGCAGATAAAGAAATGTGAGGAAGAAATTCAGTCTCTCGAAAATGAAGAAAGAAGCTGTATTCAGGAAACAGGCAGAAAAAGCAGCCAGAAAGAAAATATCCTTTCGCAGCTTCCCCTGCTCACCGAAAATGAAAAAGCAGCCTGCAGGGTTGTTGAGTCCAATTACGATGCCTCATGGGTGGCTGAAAAAGGAGAACCCCGCTTCCTGCGGGAGCTTCAGTCAAGAAAGTCGGCAAAGGAGGTCATGGATAATTTCAGTTCCCAGCTGGAAAGAACCAGAAGTCAGACTGCAAAGAAAAGAGATGACCTTGAAACGGCCAGATCCGACTATAATCGTGAATACAAGATGTCCTACGATATCAAACAGGCCGATAATGCTTCCTATGACAAGGAATTATCCGAGTTGTCGGGTATAAGACTGCCCGAATATAAAAAGAAGATCATCGATGCCAAGGAAAAGGCTTACCAGCAGTTTGCGGATGACTTTCTCTCCAAACTGAAAGCCAATATTGACACTGTGAAGACACAGATCGAAGAGCTGAACAGTGCGCTGAAAGAAAGCAGATGGGGAAATGAACGGTACCGGTTTACCATATCTCCGAAGCCTGAATACAAGCATTATTATGATATGATTACCGATGAAATGCTGATGGAAGGCTATAATCTGGCATCACAGGCTTTCCGGGACAAGCACAGGGATGCCATCGATGAGCTTTTCAGGCAGATAACAGATGTAGAGGCCGAGCTCAGCGCCGATGCCAGAGCTGAACTGGAGAAAAACATCAAGCGGTTTACCGATTACAGAACCTATCTTTACTTTGACCTTGTAGTCACCGATGAGGAGGACCGGACTCAAAGACTCTCGAGGACATTGCAGAAGAAATCCGGAGGAGAGACCCAGACGCCTTTTTATATCTCGGTGCTGGCATCTTTTGCCCAGCTGTACAGGATTCAGGACCCAGCGTATAACAGGATGCGCTTGATAGTATTTGATGAAGCTTTCAGCAAAATGGACAGCGAAAGAATCCGGGAGAGCATACGGCTGTTAAGAAAGTTTGGTTTCCAGTGCATTCTGTCAGCACCGCCGGAAAAAATAGGCGACATTGCTCCCCTGGTGGACAGGAACCTATGTGTGATCAGAGATAAGACCACTTCTATAATACGGGCTTTTGATTCACGAGAGTTAACGGAGGAGAGCCTGGATGAACTATAAAAAGCTGATATTGGAAAGGCTCATTGACAAATATGAAAAGAGCAGGGCTTTCCGGGGCAGCGATTCCCCGAGAAGGATCCTTATAAAAATGAACCGGGATGAATTTCCCGAATACGACATTGAAAACACTTACGTCCGGGAGACCTGGAACAGCACGATAAGTGAGCTTTCAGAACAAGGCCTGGTGGATTTTAACTGGCTGAAATTTGAAAGAGGGAATATAATTGAAAAAGTATGGCTGAATTTGTCTGGCATTGAGAACGCCTATGCCGTGGCTGGGAGGAAACCTAAAAGGCAGATACTGGATACGTTGCTTGCCCGAATTGATGAAATATCAGTCAAAATCTGTGATAAGCCGGATACTGAATGGATCAGACAATTCCTTGAAGATACCCGGCAGATAATAACAAACAAAGCAACAACAGCAGGTTTTCTCCCTTCAGATGAGGAACAGGCTCTAGCAATTCTAAGAGCATTGGAGGTGCTTGGTACTTCAGAAAATCAGCAATGGCTGGAAAGGGTGTTCAGCCTTCGGTGTTACAGTGATTCCAAGTATTTTGAGAAAAAGGTAAGGGGCAGACTGCTGGGTATATTAAAAAAATATCTGCTTGATGAGGATTGTCAAAACGAAATTACCGAGGAAGAGATCCTTGCCCAGGCAGGTATACTGAAATCTCCTGAGCAAATCGAGTTTAAGGGAAACATTGTTGTGAGGATCGGCTGCAGCAGGGTGGACTTTTCTTCTTTTGTTCACGGCGCCATTATAAATTCCGATACAGTAAAGGATTTAACAATTGAAGATGTCGGCAGCATCCGGAAGATTCTTTTCATAGAGAATAAAGCAAATTATGTTCAATTTATTTCGCAAAATGATGATAAGGAGCTGATGACCGTTTTCCACGGAGGATTTTACAGTCCTGTAAAAGGTCTATTTTTCAGAAAGCTTTACGAAGTTGCTTTCCAGCATGGAGTGGAGTTTTTCCATTGGAGTGATATGGATCTGGGCGGATTTTTGCTTTTCAACAGACTGAAAACCAGTATTATCCCGTCATTGAAACCGTATATGATGGATCCGGCGGCATTTGAAAGCAAATTAAAGTACGGGCAGCCCATAGATTCAGGATATGCAGGAAAGCTTAAAAAACTCCTTGATGATGACCGGTTTAATGAATTTCGGGAACTGATTGCCTTAATGCTGGAAAAGAGGATGAAAGTGGAACAGGAGGCATTTCTCCTGTAAGAATACCTTTTATTCTATCAAAAAAATTGCTAATTCAAAGACTTTGTAACTGTCGCCTAGGCCGAGATAGACTACATTTACAATAAGGTAACTCCATCACACATTACGAATCGCTGTAACATCAACGATTCTATTATGAGCGATAGTGAAATAATCACCATATGATTTGTTAGAGTTACTCATTATCGACTCTGAGAAAGCTTGCTTGGGTTTCTGTAAGAAGAATATGAGAGACCTGTTTCCCAAATTCTGTGACACAATAGAACCCGTAGAAACCTGAACGCAACAATTAAAGAAATCAGAACAGAACTCACAAACCTTACAGGTTATGCCCATCAACTTTACCGGATAGCAGATAGTATTTCTATACCGGTGTGCAAGTATGTATGAACTGTTTACTGAAATTACTTCCTCTGAAGATGAGATTAAGGAAGTAGGAATACGAAGCGGTGATTGTAGGAAGATTGCTGTAAAGATCGGATCTGGTTTAAATAAAGTATAACGGAACAGGAAAAGCATATCTGTTAACTAAATTCCAGTATAGTACAGTATATATACTGTACTATACTGGAATTTGTAAAAACCATAGAATATTTCTAGCCATGTTGAGTACTCCACATTACAAAGCATTGAAATAAAAAAGTGCAACAATATTGTAGAATCGAATAAATAAAATAACTCGATTCAAAGAAACCGAATCAAGCTTTTTCGTGTGCATTATCAAATCTAAAAACAAAGAATCCCAGAAATAAACAGCTTCTAATGTCTTGTGAAAAATGTGCGTAATGTTATATTTTACCCTTCGGAAAACAGTGTACTATATTCCGAAATCTAGGAATACGTTTATATTAATGAAGTAATTATTACTGCATTAAGCTCTCTTAAGATTGCTATATAAATAAAAATTCAAACATTGAAATGGGTGATAATCATGAAAATAATTGATATTAAGCTTGAAATTTTGAAAGATGAGAGACAACAATTTCCCTATATTATGGCGCTTAAAGCAGATAATAAAGATTTGGTACATATTGTTGTAAACAATGGTTATTTTGAGTATAGCTTAGTTAAGCTACCAAAGGAAGAAGATGATAATTATATTGAGCCATGGTTGTTAGATGCCATACTACAAAATGAAGGAGAACCACCGGAATATTCAGACGATGATTTTGAAATCTTGCATGAAGCGGAAGAAGCAGCAAATAGTCATTTTAAATGAGAGTGTAAGTAATTTTGTGTAAACCTCCAAGGTGATATAAAATAATAATATCAAACTGGAGCATTCCTATAAGGAAACAAAATGGCCTTTGAAAAAATAGATGCCTGACTGTAAAATTTGAAATGTGAGTTGCCGCAAGTAACCACAAATCAAAAACACAGGAGGCATCCAATATGAAGTATACTCAGAATGAAAAGATTTTGCAAATCAAAGAAACGACGCTGATTGTCGGAATTGACGTTGGTAGTGAATCACACTACGCCAGAGCTTTCAATTTCAGAGGCGTAGAGTATGGGAAGCTGTTGATTTTCAGCAACAATACTGAAGGGTTTGCGAAGCTCAAAGAATGGGCAGGGAAGATAGCGGAAGCCAAAGGCTTTACCGAGGTGATCCTTGGGATGGAGCCGACAGGACACTATTGGTTCAACCTTGCTGAGAATACTATGAAAAGCGGGATGCGCATTGTACTAGTAAACCCGCATCATGTGAAGAAAAGCAAGGAATTGGATGACAACAATCCCACCAAGAACGACCGTAAAGACCCAAAAACCATAGCAATGCTGGTTAAGGATGGGAGATATATTGAACCGTATATTCCGGAAGGTATTTACAAGGAGCTACGGTCGGCCATGGACAGCCGGTGGCGGCTAGTAAAGGAACTTTCAGCTGTCAGGAACCGTATCAGCCGGTGGATATGTATCCATTACCCTGAATTCACCAAGGTATTTGAGGATTGGGAGGGGAAGGCTGCATTGTTGATACTGAACGAATGCCCGACACCCAAAAAGGTTGTTGAAAAAGGCATTGAAGGTATCATAGCCATCTGGAAGAAACACAAGATAAGGGCTGTAGGAATAAAAAGAGCTGTGAGGCTTCTTGAATCCGCTAAGACTTCTATTGGAACATCCGAAGGGCTTATATCTGCAGAAAATGAACTCTCAATGTTGCTTGAGGACTATGAGAGCAAAATGCGACAGCATGAAAGAACAATGGCTTTAATTGAGGAGCTGGCAATGCAAATTCCCGGGTTTGAGAAGATGCTTGAAATCAAAGGTGTTGGACTCGTGGTAGCTGCAGGCTTTCTAGCGGAGGTAGGCGATATCTTTAGATTTAGTCATCCAAAGCAGATCCAAAAGCTGTCTGGGCTAAGTCTCAAAGAGAACAGTTCCGGTAAGCATAAGGGTCAGACAACCATATGCAAACGTGGAAGGAAGCGGCTGCGATACTATTTGACATTTGGTATTATGCCCTTGCTGTCCAAGAATGAGGAATTCCGAGCCTTACACCAATACTATACGACTAGGAAGGAAAGGCCCTTGAAGAAAATGCAATCCCTGGTTGCTTTGAGTAATAAGTTAATACGGATATTTTATGCGATACTGACGAAAGACATAGCTTACGACCCACAAAAGATGATAAGCGATATAAAAAGACCGGAAGTAAAAGCAGCATAATTTGCACCGCATATGAAAGAATACATCGCTCTCGTAAGCCAGTCAAGGGCAAGACTGCGTTCGGCTTGTGCCGACCCTTGACAGTCTTACTCACGCGATGGAATGTGTAATCAAGCGGGGCAAGCAGTTAAACTAAAACTAACGCTTTCACTTTAATGATAGATTTGAACCTTGACAAAATGAGCCGGATAGTCGGGATGAATTTTCACCATAAGGGCTTAAGACCCCGTGTTGGAGCTTGACTGACATCCACCTCACGGACAGACAGAATGAAGGAATTAAGGGCATTGACCCAGTTAGATTTGGGAGGTTTGTTGCCGGAGCTAATGTGGATACCAATGGCCGTGATACTGGAAAAAGGACGTAGTTTCATTGGGATACACATCATCATCCATAATTGTGCAGTAATACAATATCTGTCCATATGGCTTGTTTTTAAAAAGGTGAAAATCTGAGATTGAGTGAGTATGCGTAAGAAAAACGAAGAAATATTAGGGAGGTTTTACTATGCCCAAAAAGAAGCTACCCAATGAACTCCTGGATCAGCTTATCAAGGAGTACAATATCAAAGATACTGATGACATTAAGAACATGCTGAAAGACCTTATGGGAAGCACCATTCAGAGGATACTCAACAGTGAACTGGATGAAGAATTAGGTTATGAAAAGTATGATGTCCAAAACAAAGAAACCGACAATTCACGGAATGGATACAGTAAAAAGACTGTTCGTTCTGAATACGGCGAAATAGAGCTTGATATACCAAGAGATCGTAACGGTGAATTTGAACCGCAAATAGTGAAGAAGAATCAAACTGAAATCAAGGGTATCGAAGGCCAGATTATCTCTATGTATGCCAAAGGAATGAGCAACAGAGATATTGAGACCCATCTACAAGAATTATACGGCATCGAAGTTTCACCAACACTAATATCAAGAATAACAGATAGAATTTTACCTGAAATCAAAGAATGGCAAAGCCGTATGCTTAAGAGTGTCTACCCGATAGTGTTTATGGATGCAATCTACTACTCTGTTCGCAAAGACGGGATTGTCGTAAAGAAAGCTGTGTATATAGCTATCGGAATAGATTTGGAAGGACAGAAAGATATCCTCGGCATGTGGATTGGAGAAGCAGAAAGCAGCAAATTCTGGCTTTCCATAATGAACGAAATTAAGAACAGAGGTGTCAGAGATATTCTTATCGCCTCAGTTGATGGGTTAAATGGTTTTTCCGAAGCTATTAAGGCAGTTTTTCCTATGACTGAAATACAAAGGTGTATAGTTCATCAGATAAGAAACTCAACAAAATTTGTTTCGTACAAGGATTTGAAGTCATTCACAGCCGATTTAAAGCCGATATACAAAGCTGCAACTGAAGCTTTGGCACTGCAGGAGTTAGATGCATTTGAATCAAAATGGGGAACTAAATATCCTAATGCTGTTCGATCCTGGAGGAATAATTGGGAAGAGCTAAGTGTATTTTTTAAATATCCTCCGGAAATAAGGAAAATTATTTATACTACCAATGCAATTGAAAACTTCAATCGACAACTTCGGAAAGTTACAAAGACTTCGTAGTTTAATCGGAATTCTCAAATATGTATTGACTATGATGTAAACGAATGATAGAGTTAAAAACAACTGGGATACAAAAAAATCAGGTATCCCAGCGCTAAAAAATATATTAACCTTGAGTTTACACAAAATTTATGACACTACATAGAAAGCCAATTTACAGCATATACATTTTTGCGTTGCCCTGCAACAAGTTTTATTATGTCGTCAGCAAGAATTGCGTCATCAACACTAAGTGAGTCAAGTAGTGTTGTATGTTCAAGCGATAGTAGCTTTGTATTATTTTCAAAGTCATCAAGTAAGATATAGCTAATGGAGATATGTGGTACATCAGCTATACCTTCAAGGGTTTCTATTGATAATTTATACACACCTCGCCCAATTTGATTCACAAACACAGTTGTAATATCTAATTTTTCTGTAAGTTTAGCTTGTGGAAGTTTTAGCTTTATACGTACATTTTGGATATCGTTTCCCAGTGCTGAACAGTTTATATTGCATCATCCCATAGCTATGTTATAAAGCTAATAGCATATCTTAAAATATCCTATAAGATTTACATAAAACTATTGATTGTGTATTAACAAATTTTATACTATTATGATAAAAATAGCTAAAATCATACAATTATCAAAGGAGAGTCTTTATGGAACAGTTTACAATGTATGAAAGAGAAGAAGTTGAATGTTCTGGATCTTTTAGTAAGTTGCTTGGTTGTAAAGTTACTATAATTTCTGATGATGAGGATGATTATGTAACGGATGCATATATAGCAGATGTATCTGGTGAAAAATTAGTGGTAAAAGGAACCCATAAATGCTATGGAAAAGAGTGGGAATATTGTGTTGCACATTCAATAAATGATCCAGAAATTATTATTTACAAATCTAAAATATAATAAATTGGTATCAATTCTAGTTTTAAAAGTGAATTCCGTCTAACTACATAAAAATTGGCAGAGTGTTTCTGCCCCGGATAAATGTCCCGGAGTTGCTCAAGTTGCGTGACCGTTTGCACGTATGCTAATATCTTCCTGGAAGAAAAAAAGGAGGATATGATAAGAGCTTTGAATATATATGTTAAGTGTTCCAGCACCTAACCCTCAAAGCCCTTTAACACATTTGTAATATGATAATAGCATATCTGGGGCGGAATGTTAAGGAGTATCGCAGAAATTGTTTAAAATTTTTGGAAAGGCTGGAGTTGATATGCCCGAAATGCGGCGGGAAAACAACCTTTCATGACAGATATGCACGTCATGTGCATATGGGCGAGGAAATTGAATGGATTAACATATTCCGTGTAATCTGTAGCAAGTGTGGGAAGACACATGCAATCATACCGGATTTCATCAGGCCGTATAAGCATTACTCGGCTTGTGATAGCGAGCTGGTCCTTCGGGACCAGGAGGACGGTATACCTCTTGAGGAGATTGAGACTGCCGCCAGCATATCCACATTAAGGCGGTGGGTAGAAGAATTCAGGCAACGGGGGCGGCAAGCTGCAGGAGCATTAAGAGCTATACTGTACAGGTATTATGGCAAGTTTGTCAATGAGCTGGAGATGATAGAAACAAAGGTATTCCACATGATTGAGCGGCTGCTTGGGTTACTGCCGCAGATAGAAAGCAGCCATCTTGCCATAGGTGAAACGAATATGTGGCTAACAAATCATCTGGCAGGAGTATTTGTATAGAAAATTCCCACATAGTTTGCGTAGCTGTCCGGAGTTCCCTTCTGATAGGCTTTAGGAAAAAGCACAGGAGGGATCGAAATGATAAACAATGAAGTATTGGAAAAAGCATTAAAGAAACATGAGATCATATCGCCGCTATTGCAGCCGGATCTGGATGAGGCGGAAAAGCGGAGAATACGGCAGGAGATACTTGAGAGGGAAGGAATTTCGGAAAGGACACTTCGGAGGTATCTTGCAGCGTACCGGGAGAATGGTTACGAAGGGCTATTACCAAAGATACGAAAAGATACAGGGCAACAAAGAGCGATATCTCAGGAAATATTAGATCGGGCAATCGAAATAAAACAGGAACTGCCGGAGAGAAGTGTCAGGAGGATCATAAAGATCCTTGAAGGCGAAGGGATTGTCAAAAAAGGAAGTGTCTCCAGAAGCACCTTGTCCAGGCATCTTTTGAAGATGGGCTTTGGTGCAAAAGACTTCAGAAATGTTCGTATAGAAGGAACGACAGCCCGCCGGTTCGTCAAAAACGGAAGGAACACATTGTGGCAGGCAGATATCAAATACGGTCCGTACATACCGACTGCCGACGGCGGTAAGAAACGGACATACATGGTGGCATTTATTGACGATGCGACGAGGCTGGTGTGTCATGCAGAATTTTACGACAATCAGAGGCTTCCGATATTGGAAGACAGTTTTCGCAAGGCAATATTGAAATACGGCAAGCCGGAGGCAGTATACGTTGACAATGGCAAGGTATTTATCTCGAAATGGTTCAGAGTAGCATGTGCAAAGCTGGGAATCCGTCACATGAACACAAAGGCGTATTCTCCGGAGAGCAAAGGCAAGATTGAGAGGTTCAATGCCACAGTTGAAGAGTTTTTCCAGGAGATATCGCTGGAGAAAGCAAAAAGCCTGGAGGAACTTAACCGCAAATTTCGGGTATGGCTGGATGAAGGGTACAACGGGAAGCCTCATAGCAGTTTAAAAGGGGTTTCTCCATCGCAGGCGTATGCAAGTGATCCAAAGAAGGTGCGGTTTGCAACTCCTGAAGAATGCCGGGACGCATTTTTATGGGAAGATACAAGGAAAGTTGACAACACAGGCTGTTTCAAGCTGCAAGGGATAGAATATGAAGCCGGAATCGAATACATAGGCAAAAAAGTGGATGTGCGGTATGATCCTTTTGATATGAGCCTTCTGGAGATATGGTACAATGGTGAGCGCCGAAAGACAGCAACCCCGCTGAAGGTTGGGGAATACTGCTCAAAGGTTGAAAAAACACCAGCAACGAAATCGGCGACTCATTCACGGCTATTAAAAATATATGAGAGCGAGAATGAAAAGAGGCAAAAACGGCAGACCGGAGCATTAACCTTCAGGAGCATGAAGGGCGGTGACAGAAATGTTTGAGCAGTACTACAACTTTCTGCACACGCCGTTCACCCGGGATATACCGGAGAAGCATTTGTATAGCAATCCGGAGCTGGAAGAGGTCTGCAGCAGGCTTGAGTATGCGGCCCGGAACCGGTTGTTTGCAGTGATAACGGGAGATGTTGGTACAGGAAAGACCACAGCCATAAGGAAGTTTGTTGGGGCGCTGGACAGCAACCGGTACAAGGTAATGTACATAAGCGATTCGGCGTTGACACCGAGGAATTTTTACTGGGAAGTATTGAACCAGCTGGGATGTGAAGCGAAATTCTACAGGAGCGATGCAAAACGACAACTAACGAGAGAGATCAGCAACCTGATTGAAATACAGAGACGTATTCCTATAATCATCACAGATGAGGCACACCTACTTTCAAGGGAGATGCTGGAGGAAATCCGGTTTTTACTAAACTTCAGGATGGATTCGTATAACCCAATGAGTTTAATCCTGGTAGGCCAGAGTGAGTTGAAGGACATCCTGAAGAAGCAGATATATGAGGCAATATGCCAGCGAATAGATATCCGATATCATATGATGCCATATGATCGGCAAAGAACCGGTGAATACATAAGAAAGCACCTGGAGTATGCAGGAGAAAGCCGGGAGATATTTACGGATATGGCGGTAGACGAGATATATGAATATTCTCATGGAGTACCGCGAAAAATCAACCGGGCGTGTACAGCTTGCCTTTTACATGGGGCACAGGTACAGAAAAAAATCATAGACGATCATGTGGTAAGGCTTATTGTTGAGGAAGAATTGAACTGGTAGTTAATATGCCCTGTCCGTATACATCTGCGGACAGGGCTAATGAGCAAAACTAGCGGTCAAAAAGAATGAGCAGATTGCGGTCAAAGAGGCCGAACAGCGACAGCAGAGTTACACTTTCCAATAATAGCGTTGTGTATATTAGATATCATACAAGATAGTTAATTATACCTAATATTAGAATAAACTAACAAAATGGAGTGATTTCAATGTATAAAATCGGTGATACTGTTAAAATAATGGGGAATTCAATTGGAAAGTCAAATATAGAAATGTTGGCTAGAGTTATAGGGGTTAGAGAAAGCAGAGTATTTACTAAGCAATTAGCAGATGGGAGTAAAGGTTATTGTCAGATGTTGACGATACAACTTCTTGATAGCGGAGAGATTGTTGAAGTAGCAGATGTGTTTGTCATAAAAGCATAAACTTTAAAAGTAGAGAATGCATACAATTTAATGAGTGCACCACCGCTCGACAGAGTAGTGGTGCATTTGTTTTCAGTACACATTAAGTTTTAAGAAAGTAACTGGCATTAAGCCAACCTATCCTGAATATTCCGTTTTAATGAAAACAGTTATTTTGATTGCCGTAGTACCAAATTAACCAAAAGCAACTTATGCAAAAAGTGATATACTATGGGATGCAATGAAGCTGATGTAACTGTTGCAAGACTTTCAAGGTATATAGAGAGGTATTAAAACAACCGAACCAATAGCGTCTTTCTGATAATGCGACACAAAACATCTAATTTACCGGCAAATAAAAATAAACCTTGGTTAGATATACTTATAATGCCCTTCCGGCTTTAAATCGGGTAGATCCAGTCCCAACTCCAAAACCAGATGATTCCTGATATCATAGCAGAGATCGCATTTACCGGCATATTCGTTTTTGGGTATGTATTTAAATTTTTCTTTCGCCAGTTCAACTAAACCTCTTATACCAGTAGACTCCAAACTGTTGAATATGCGGTACTTATCAGGATCAGCTCCATTCACCAGTTCTTTCAGTGGAATTGAAAATCCCGGACATGACTGGGGAATAAAGTTACCGTACAAATCAACATGAAAATGATATACGCCTGACAGCAGTTTACAGGGCCTTGATTCTTCCAGTATTTGTTTATAAGGCTGCTTCTTCATCATGGGCAGATATGTCTTTAAAGCCCGCCCTTTCAAATTAAGTCCATACCTGTTTAGCAGCTTCACCGGATAATCCTGTCCAAAAAGCTGGGCGTACTCATCAAGAGAGTGAGGGATATGATCATTCATCGCATCAATATCGTTCCAAAAATCCATTAACCAAGGAAATACGTTCATATTTGTCTCCGAGCAGGTCCGAACTAAAGCCTTTACTTTCCAAAAAGGTATGTACTCGTTGTGGTATGGATCTATGGATATAAGCAGGGTGTTTACTCCATGGCCTTTAATTTCCTTAAGAACGGCCTTTGCTGACGCTTCATCCTTATACCAGGAAGCATTGGTTTCAATATATTCAATGCCAATATCGTTTCTTTGAGCAGCCTCAAGAACACCCAAAAGCTTATCGGGTTTTAGAAGCGGTTCACCGCCACCGATATGAACGGAATCACAGCCCAAACTCTTTAAAATAGAGAATATCTCATCGGCCATGGACGGTGTCATGTAATCGTCGGGCCACTTTGGGGAACTGGAATAACTGCAATGCTTGCACTTTGACGAACATTTATAGTTTGTGATTATTCCCCCGGATACCAGATTTTTAATTCTTAGCAAATTTGCACCTCCTAGTTTTTTTCGCTCAAAATTCAACTTGTCTGTATTATCGTGCCATAAAACACTTTATTACCGCTTTTAATGTAAAGCTTCTTCATACTTATTCTGGGATGCTGCAAAAATACCTCAGTAAAATTATCCTTACCATCCACTTATAGCTACCTGATTTATTAGTTACTTTTAAGTTAATTAAAAATCAATTGTCTTTTATTTATAGCCCCAATGTAAAGTCTTTATAAATAATGATACTATCAAAAAATAGTTTTTCAATAAATAATTTGCTGATTTGCTAAACTGAATTCTTCTGTTTTTTAGATTTGGGGTGGAAATAACTTTTTCAATTAAGTAAAACTGCAACGATTTATGCAACATAACCGAGGATATTTTAGATAGAAATAGAGGGGTCTAAATTCTAATTGACATAAATAGACAGTGATAATATAATTAACAGAGTGTTTGAATGCTTTAATCGCAGAGCCGATGCAAAATTGCGTTTCTTTAAGCTGCTATTAAAGCTTTGAAATGCGACTTTATAAAAAACATACAGAAAATGAGCACTCAAGGAAAAAATGGAATTTAGCATAAGGCCTTATGAGGTTAAGACTTTTTAGATAAAGACTTAACAAAGTCAGAATAAAGGGAGATTTAAATAGAGCTTACAGATGGCAGACAATATGCATCATAAAATATAACTTTGATGTAGTATATGAGAGAATTAATCCGGACAACTGCTATTCCCCAGGAATCTATTGATTGCTAAGGTTTTTAAGGAAATAAGGAAGGTGAAATGCTTTGAAAAAGAAGCTATAGATAACGAACATTAAAGCCTACAATTGCCAAATTGGCAATCATGGAAAGTAGTTCCGGGCATATAGCCGATGCCTAACCTCATCAGGATGAGCTTTAATATATGCCTCAAAACGATTTACTAAATGCAATAGTTCCTGTTCGTTCTTTACAGCAGAGGCTTGTGCAATAAAGTTTTTCATCCAGTGCCACATCTCCTCTTGAGGATTCAGGTGTGGAGAATAAGGAGGTTGATGCAACACTATTAAATCACTTTTATGAGCCTCAACAAACTCTTGTATCAAAGGGCCTTTATGAATCGGAGAATTATCCCACTGGACAAAGGTGGTAGAAATCCCTCTTGCTTTATCATAGTCCAGTAAACGCTCCATATATTTGACCACATGAGCTGCTGTCAAAGAGCCTTCTTTTTTGGAGTATACATCGTACACAAAACCCATATGATTCAGTACTTCCGTAGCTCCAATGATATTGATGCCCTTATGACAGCCGTTACACTCAATTTCTGTAGGTTTGCCTACAGGACTCCAGGAATAAAAGTTGTTGGATTCGAGCCTTTTACTGGTTTCATCCTGACACCACAGGGAGACATCTCCTAAAGGCTCAATTATATCCAATACAACTGACATTTTTTTTAAAGCTTTCCTGAAGCTTTGGGTCTCCCTTGCTCGGTTTATAAACACCCCTTTTGTACGAGAAACCAAGATTAGCCAGTATTTTACGGATCCAGGTGTCGGAATATTCTTTTCCCCAGTGGTCTTCTACATACCTGACTAACAACTTGGCGTTCCACCGGTTTTGTTCATAGCCGAACTCATGAGGACTCTTACTGGTAACTATATTGCGGATATCCTCTACCATTTCATCGGTGACAGTACTTTCAATATTGCCGCCCCGCAGGTCGGCGATGCAAGCAATACCGCTATCGTTCCAGTTGTTGATATATGACACAATGGTTGCGTTACATTTACTCAAGGTATCTGCAATAACCTGCGTATGGATACCCTTATGCCTCATGATTACAGCTTTGACGACGTCTCTGGTATAATTACTGTCAGAACTATTGGCTATTAAATTTAAGTCATCTATCGTTAATCCATAAAGTGATTTAACCTCAACACATTTTCTACCCATTATACATTCCCCCTGCCCTATATTGTAAGGGCTTCGGAGGAAAATTGCACAGGATAATTTTAACTATATAGTTCGTTATCTATAATAGCATCAGATTTTGACGGAACCCTCAGGCGATCTGAAAATATTACCAAATCCGATGCCGATGCAGTTAAAGAATGGCAATCTCAAAACAATTATTTCGGTATTGTAACAGGTAGAGGAAAGGACTTTTTGGAATATATAAAGGAACTGCCTGTTGATCCCGACTTTTTAATTATCTACAATGGTGCATATATAATTGACAAAAATAATAATGTTGTTTTTGAAAGTTATATAGATTACGACACCTTTTATGATTTGGAAAAGCTTGTGTCTAAAACCGAAAATGTTATAAATTTTGACAAAGCCGAGCCTGGTGTGAGCAAACACCAGTATTATGCAACATACGACTGTACCGAATCCGCATTGGCAGCTGCAATTTTAATTAACCAAAATATGTCCGATAAGGTTTCAGCCTTTGTTAACGGTATACACCTGAATGTTGCGCCTAAAGGCAGCAGTAAAGCTGATGGCGTCAGAATAATACAAAATTATTATAATTTGCAAAAAGAAGAAGTTGCAGTAGTCGGCGACGATTATAATGACCTTGATATGATTAAAGCCTTTGATGGATGGGCAATGCTTACCGGTAAAAGCGACGTCAAAAAACAAGCAAAACATATTTGCGATAGCATCGCCTCACTTTGCCGCGAATTAGGATAGGTTATAGGGAAAGACAAAATGTGTTGAGTTGAGTAGTAAATCCATGGTAAGGATGAGGTCACCAGTTCAATTCTTGTTGAAAGCTTTAAGATGAAAAGGACGCATTCAAAAGGATGCGTCTCAGATTATTGACTAACCTCCAAGTTGGTAACTTGGAGGTTAGTCAATAATCTGTAGGCAGTAGAAAACTGCATTTTTTCTCTTGTTGAGACTTTCTAAAAAGAGGTACGTAAAAGTCATAGTCTATCATTATTCTTGTGTCAACTTGGCCGATGAGCAGGTGACAGCCTCAAAAAAAGAGGACAAACATAAAATTGGGAATTAATGACTCTGAAAGAAAGAGAAAAAGTATATTCAATAGAACAACGAAAAATAGCATTGCAACTTTATGACCAGTGTAAATCTGTAATTGAGGGACTTTTTACTACCCTTAAGAGTAAAATAATTAAAACTATCTAAACGTAAATGTTAATAGCTTTTGGAAATATGCTATAATATCTATATCGGGGAGATTTACTGTATGAATTTTCAGAATGTAAACCGAAAGGGCTGGATTATATGAATGCACTAACAAATGAGATAAATTTAATAAAGGAGCAGATTGTCTCTCTTTATAATCCTTCAAAGATAATCCTTTTCGGTTCGCAAGCTAAAGGAACGGCTACAATAAAGAGCGATATAGATCTTTGCGTGGTAAAAGATACAGAAAATAAACGAGAACTTTTGGCAGACATGTATCTTAACATCGAAAGCAGTAAACCTTTTGATTTGCTTTTATATACTGAAGCCGAATGGAACCAATGCGTAAATGATACAACAAGCTTTGCTTATCTTATTGATAAGAAAGGGACTGTGATTTATGGCTGATAGTTTAAGATATAGTGAGTGGCTTGAAAAGGCAGGTAGGGATTTAAAGTCGGCAAAAGTGCTTAAACAGAACGATTGTGGGAATGATATAGTTGCTTTCCACTGCCAGCAGGCCTATAGAAAAATCGCTTAAAGGTTATTTACTGAAGCAGACTGGACAAATAGTGGAAGGGCATAGTCTTATCTATCTTTGTAAGGAATCCACAAATTATAATATAGAATTTAAAAAATGGCTAAAGGATTGCGCATTTGTTAACCAGTATTATATTGAGACTCGTTACCCATCAGATGTGCCGCTTGTGATATCCGATGATGAGGCGAATGAATGTATTTCTATAGCAGAAGAAATTTATAAAATGGTTACCGAAACTATATAGAAATGAATGAGAATAATGGCTCAAATATATTAAGGATGAAGTCAATGTTTGACTCCGGTTGAGCTCTCCATCATTGCAAGACATGCTTTGGAAAAAATTCAACTTAAATACAACAACTGCAGAAAAATAAAAGAGCTTGATTCAGAAACAATGAATTGAGCTTTTTTTATTCCTGGGTATTACTAAATCTTCTAATCAACGTCAAAAATATGGAACTTTCTGTAGTAAGAAAAAATGAAGAATAACCATAAAGTTGATAAAAAAGTGATTGACATATACACTTCCATGGTATAGTATAGTAAGCAGATAAGAATAGTATGAATTATGATGACAGGAAGAGTAAGTTAAGGTAGATCTACAGAGAGAAATCCTCACAGGCTGGAAGGGATTTCAGATTGAGATTAACCGAAGTGCATCCTTGAGTACCGGATCGAAACACAGTAGACTCCGGCGGCTACACCCGTTACAGTGTTGAGGTATATGAGTACCAAAAATGACGAGATGCCGGATTTTCATCCGGTAAACAGAGTGGAACCGCGGAATTACTTCTGCCTCTGCATAGGGGTAGGAGTTTTTTATGTGAAAAATGAGCAGCAATCTTTTGATTAAAAAAACAACAGCCTAAGATCTGTAAGGATTTTAAGCAAGATTGAGGTGGCAGATGAATGAATCTTAACTGGCAATTTATAATAGATAGCTTGCCGCTATACCGGGAAGCAGCATTGACGACATTAAAGCTTGGATTTTGGGGTATATTGTTTTCTTTAATAATTGGCTTTGTATGCAGCATAGTTCTGTACTTCAAGGTCAAAGGGCTTAAACCAATTGTTCAAGCTTATATAGAGCTATCACGCAATACTCCGCTGCTGATACAGCTTTTCTTTCTATACTTTGGGCTTACTAAATTGGGTGTAACCCTGAGCGAGAATGCTTGTGCCATTATCGGCCTGTCTTTTTTAGGAGGAAGCTATATGGCTGAAGCCCTGCGAAGCGGTCTGGAGGCTGTAAGCAGGTCGCAAATAGAGTCCGGCCTTAGCATAGGGCTTTCCAGGACACAGTTGGTGAGATATGTGGTCCTTCCCCAGGCATTTTCCGTTAGTATGCCTTCATTAGGCGCAAATTGCATTTTTTTGCTCAAAGAAACCTCCATAGTGGGAGCAATTGCAGTGGTTGACCTTATGAATGTGACAAAGGATTTGATAGGCATGTACTATCAGACCTTTGAAGCGCTGTTTATGCTGGTGGCTGTGTATCTGATCATGATTTTGCCTTTGTCAATACTTCTGACATGGCTGGAAAGGAAGGTGCGGTATGCAGAGTTCGGGAATTAGTGTTCTTTTGAAGGGTAAGAACCTGCAGCGCCTGTTTGAAGGCCTGATGATAACAGCAAGAATTGCTTTCATATCAATCATTATTGGTTCGCTGCTAGGAATAGTTCTGGGAGTTATATGGACATCAAAGTCAAAATGGATACGCTCGATTTGCCGCATATACTTAGAGCTGTTTAGGATAATACCGATTCTTGTTTGGTTGTTCATCATGTATTTTGGGGTTACCACTGCTTTAAACATAGACTTAAGCGGTGAGACCGTTTCTGTTATCGTATTCACCCTTTGGGGTGCTGCCGAGATGGGAGATATCGTAAGAGGTGCATTGGAATCCTTGCCAAAGCATCAGATTGAATCCGGAAAGGCTATAGGGCTTAGCTTTTGGGGCCTTTACAGGTATATTCTTATACCCCAGGCTGTAAGAAGAATGCTGCCGGGAGCCATAAACCTGGCTACAAGAATGGTTAAGACCACCTCATTGGTAGTTTTGATTGGGGTAATAGATGTTATAAAGGTAGGACAGCAAATTATAGAGTATTCACGTATAGAGGTACCTACGGCATCCTTTTGGGTGTATGGTTTTGTATTTATATTGTACTTCGTAATCTGTTATCCTCTTTCGAAGATATCCAGGAAACTGGAAAACAAATGGAATGGATAGGGGTGTTGATCAAGCATATGGAAACAAAGGAAGTATTACTTGAAATAAAGGGTTTGTATAAGAAATATGACGAAACAACTGTCCTTAATGACATTAACTTAAGCATTAATAAAGGTGAAGTTGTGGTTATTCTGGGACCTTCAGGCTGTGGGAAAAGCACTCTTTTAAGGTGCCTCAACGGCTTGGAGAAAATACAGGGAGGTGATATAAGATACCGCAATAAAAGCCTTGTCGGTAAAGATGTGAACTGGCAGGAAATCCGCCAGCATATAGGAATGGTATTCCAGAACTATGACTTGTTTCCCCACATGACAGTCATTGAAAATATCATATTAGGCCCTGTCAAAGTACAAAAAAGAGATAAAGATGAGGTGATGGAGCAGGCAAAGCAGCTACTGGACAGGGTGGGATTGTTTGACCGAAAGGATTCATATCCCCGTCAGCTTTCCGGAGGTCAGAAGCAGAGAATAGCAATAGTAAGGGCTCTGTGCATGAATCCTGAGATAATGCTTTTCGACGAAGTTACAGCATCTCTTGATCCTGAAATGGTAAGAGAAGTACTGGATGTAATGCTGGGACTCGCAAAACAGGGCATGACAATGGTTATTGTAACCCATGAGATGTCCTTCGCCCGGGCTGTTGCCGATAAGATAGTTTTTATTGATAAAGGAAGGATCTGTGAGATATCAGAACCCGACGAATTTTTTACGAATCCAAAAACAGAACGTGCTCAGCACTTCTTAAATATATTTCAATATTAAATTATAGAAAATCATAAAATGAAGGGAATGGTTACAATGGGAAAAAATAGAAGAATTATTCATTTATTATTGATTGCAGTATTGGCACTGGGGATGCTTGCAGGCTGCAGCAACGCAAGCTCAAAGGAAAGTGCGTCAGAAGTTAAGGGTTCTATTGCTGAAATTAAAGAGCGGGGTAAGATTAGAATTGGCGTGTTCAGTGATAAAAACCCCTTTGGTTATGTTGATGAAAATGGCGTAAACCAGGGCTTTGATGTGTATATTGCCAGAAGGTTTGCCAAGGATCTTTTGGGAGACGAATCCAAGGTTGAATTTGTTTTGGTCGATGCAGCAAGCAGAGTGGCGTTCCTGGAATCGAACAAGGTTGATATTATAATGGCTAATTTTACGGTTACAGAGGAAAGAAAGCAAAAGGTGGATTTTGCCAACCCGTATATGAAGGTTTCTCTCGGAATAGTTTCTCCGGAAAGCGCTCCGATTACATCGATTGAACAGTTGAAAGGTAAAAAAGCCATCGTCGCTAAAGGAACTACTGCTGAAACTTTTTTGACTGAAAACTATCCTGAAATAGAGCAATTAAAATTCGAACAGTATACAGAAATATTTGAAGCATTAAAGGACGGCCGTGGCGATGCTATAGTTAACGATAATACCGAAGTGATTGCATGGGCGAAGCAGAATCCCGGATTTGTAGTCGGTGTGCCTACACTGGGTGGACAGGATACAATAGCACCGGCTGTCAAGAAGGGAAATAAGGAGCTCCTCGATTGGATTAACAATGAACTTGCTGCTTTAGGCAAAGAGAATTTCATACACAAGGCATATGATGAAACATTGGCGGATATATATGGAGAAGATTTCAAAGAGAGCCTTGTAATTGAAGGTGGAAAATTAGAATAATCTATAATTATAGTGGCATGGAAATATAAATGCCCAGTGTTCCAATGATATACTCCCCTTGAGGTGAAAAGGCAGAAAATAAACCTGTACCGGAAAGGGGAGTATTTTCATGTCCGACAAAGAATTTTACAGCCTTTCTGAAATATAAAAATCATACAATAGGCAATCTTCAAATGGAAGACAAAATTAATATTTATCCCAGTGCTTCTTCATAAAATCTCCACAAAAATGTGTTAAATTCGGTGGTATAAACGATGAAAAGATGGTATGACGATGGGCAAATCAAGTCCGACAAGCAAAAAGGTACGAGCAGCAGCCAAAAAAAGTAAAATTTAATTAACCTTACTTATAAGGAGGTATGGAATGGAACAGCGACCGGTACGAAAAATTCTTCAAATAGATGGCATGACATGTACAAGCTGTGAAATGAGAATTGAGAATGCTTTGAAAAAGCTTGAAGGAGTATTGGAAGTCAAAGCAATTTTCAGCAGCTCCAATGTTTACATTACCTACGATGCAAATGTTATAGGCCTGGAACAAATTGCTCAAACGATAGAAAGGCTGGATTATGTAGTCAGGAATAAGCCTGGTGCTGCGGCTGTTCCAAGAGCAAACACAAAAAAGGCAGTGGATGATAAAATGACAATCAACCAACTGTTGGGGATTGGTATCATATTGTTTGCTCTCTACATTATTGTTAAAAACACGGTGGGATTTAACTTTGTACCCGAGATTAATCAATCCATGGGATACGGAATACTGTTTTTTGTTGGATCGCTGACTTCACTACATTGTGTCGTCATGTGTGGAGGAATAAATCTGTCTCAATGTGTTTCATATAAGGTTGATAACGGCAACTCCGGCAAGATTTCAAAGTTAAAACCAAGTTTGCTTTATAACAGCGGCAGAGTGGTATCCTATACCATAATCGGAGGCATAGTAGGAGCATTGGGCTCCAGTATAAGCTTTTCCGGGGCTGCCAAGGGGATTGTGGCTATTATATCCGGTGTGTTCATGGTGATCATGGGGTTAAATATGCTCAACATATTCCCATGGCTCAGAAAATTAAACCCCAGAATGCCAAAAATTTTTGGAAACAAAATACACAATAACAACGGCAAATATGGGCCTTTTTATGTGGGATTGCTCAACGGCTTAATGCCGTGCGGCCCGCTTCAGTCAATGCAGATTTATGCTTTGGGTACCGGTGGTTTTACTGCGGGAGCGTTGTCCATGTTTATGTTTAGCGTTGGCACAGTGCCTTTAATGTTCGGATTTGGGGCAGTGAGCTCAATATTAAGCGGGAAATTTACGCACAAGATGATGAAAGTAAGTGCTGTGCTGGTAATCGTACTTGGAGTGGTCATGACCAATAGAGGTCTGGCATTGTCAGGCTTTTCACTCCCTTCCGTGCCGTTTGATGTAAGCAGCACCCGAGGCAGCAACGTAGCAACAATACAGGATGGTGTTCAAATAGTTACCACAAAGCTGTCCTCAGGCAGTTATGAACCAATAATAGTGCAAAAGGGTATACCTGTAAGGTGGACTATACGAGCTCAGAAAGGCGATATAAACGGCTGTAACAATGAGATTGTAATACCGAAGTTTAACAAAAGCAAAAAGTTGGAGGTGGGAGACAATATCATAGAGTTCACTCCCACACAAACCGGTACCTTCGCGTACAGCTGCTGGATGGGCATGATCAGGAGCAAAATCACTGTGGTTGATGATATCAATAATGCTGATGCATCCGGCTCTGATGGAGGTGTTCAGAAGTCAGATTACAAAATACCTACTGACAAAATTGCCGTTGCCAAAATAGAGGACGGAATGCATTATGTTGAAATAGATATGGAAGAAAACAGGTTTTCTCCGGCAGTAGTGGTAATGCAGAGAGGAACGGAAACAATATGGAATATTAAAGGTGTTAAAATCAACGACAGTAACAGTACCCTCATATTCCCCAAGTATAATGCCCGAATGAATATGCAGGAAGGAGACAACAAAATCAGTTTGATTCCTCAGAGTGACTTTGATTTTTCTACAGCTGATAACGCATTTTATGGCTATGTAAAAGTTGTTGACGATATTACCAAAATCGATATTGATGCGATAAAAAATGAAGTAAATCAATACGTTCCGACCATACAAGAAATTATAGATACCAGCGGATTACCTTCGTGTCACTAAAGGGCATACAACACTCACTTTTAGAAAGGCGGTAATTTTATGAATAAAGAAACTATAAAATAAGCGGCATGACTTGTGCCGCATGCGCAAAGCGGATCGAAAAGGCAGTCGGTAAGCTGGATGGCTAACGGCTAATTCAATCAATTGAAACATATGCAAATTTTGTGTTGTTATTGCTTCATTCCAGCAGGTATATATGTAGATTTTATGAAGAAAGGTACGAATGAAGAGGAGCGATTGAGCGAATTAGGTCAAAAGCTTTGCTGGAGAATATTGAATTTCTTAATGAAACATTAATATTCCTTATATGATGAAACATTAATATTCCTTATATGAAATTTTCACATTTACATTATAGTGTGCAATATTAACGATGCAGTTAAATTTATGATTCTTGATTAGATATAACAAGTATTGCAATCAAGTCCAGCGTAACACCATTGGTCATGCATAACAGTGTTCGATACTTATGTACACTATATTTACAAAATATTACATAGGAGATATAATAACCTCAAAGAGGAGGTTGATTTCATGAAAAATTCCGTAATTGCAGGCGATTATGCTGGTAAAGGTGTTATATATACAGCTGGACAAGTGCTTATTGCAGTATCATTGTTAAATTCAGTTAAGCTAAATAAGGATACAGTAGATTCATATGAACTTATCACAGAAGAGCATAGAAAGAGTGCAGCAAGTGGTATTGCGAGAGGATTAGTGGGTGGTGCATTGCTTGGACCGGTTGGCCTATTAGCCGGTGGACTTAGTGCTAAAAACAAAGGAACTTATCAAGTAGCAATACAGTTTAAAGATGGCAAAAGGAGTTTATTAGAGATTGACGATAAAATTTATAAAGGATTAATAAAAGCATTATTCTAAAAGTCAGCACTTACTTCGGTAGGTGCTTTTGTTTTCTGTCCCTACTACTGCCCAAAAACTTATTGCTTTACTTCTGATTTATGAACATTTACACTTATTTACAATGATATAATTAAGATATTTGAAGAAAATTATGCGTAATTTTAGCAGTTATTCTGAAGGATAAAATATGTGAAAATTGAAGCCTGGAATAGGGTTTAAGGGCGTTTTTATGATGCCCGAAGAGTGAATAGATAGGGAAACTTTGAAAATCGGATGAAGCTCTACTGCAACTAATATAATCAATTCTACGGCCCTTGTTATATTAGATTTTACATGGTATAATTTAACTGTTTAGGAAGGCTTGAAATGTTTGTGTCAGGTGTTATGAAGTCTAATAAAATGATATGCTCCGTACAAATGGATAACGACGAGACGTTGTGCGGAGCCTAATCAGGAAGTTTTGACTTCTGAGGTTCGTCGGTAATATGGCTCTTTAAGTGTAGTTATTACTATGCTTTTGTTATTGTTGCCATTTTTACCGACATTGAAAAGATTAAGTATATATAGGCCACGGACGTTTCGTCTGTGGCTTTGTTGTTTGTATGGGGCGTTCATCCATACAAAAGCGACAAGGCCGAATTTATAAATAAATTATGCCTTGTCGCTATTTTTTTGGAGGAATATCAGTAAGTAAACTCCCCAATTAACAATGTTACAAAAACATAAACTATATTATTTTAAGGAGGATTTATTTATGACAGACAATATTGGAAACTACGCACATCACGCTGCAATTTGGGACTGGGGCGGATATGACCGCACTGAAGAACACGAATATTGGTGCCGCTATGCGGCACAATATGGCAAAAATGTCTTAATTCCCTTCTGTGCTATTGGCGAAACCGGTGCATACATGGCACGTAAAGGATTCACAGTCACAGCGTTCGACATTACGCCTGAAATGATTATGGAGGGCAAAAAGCGGTTTGGTGATGTACCTGGCTTGCAGTTCTTTGTGGGAGATGTGAGAGCTTTCTGCTTCGATATTCCACCTGCTGATTTCTGCTTTGCCACTGACTTTGGGCATATTCACACAATTGATGAGGTGAAAAAGGCGCTTTTGTGCATCCACCGTCATTTGCGGGAGGGTGGCGTTTTAGTAATCGAAACAGCCTTGCCTCCGAAAGAATCATATTACGCTCCTCCGAAGGCCTTTTATCCCAAAGAGCAGGTTTATCCGGACAAAAAGGTTTGGAAGACCGGGGATACGTTCGATGATGAAAAAACAGGACGCTGCTATATTTCTCAGACCGTCTATATTGAGTATGGTAATGGTAAAGCGGAGCAGTTCGACCATTCTTTTTACTTGCAATGCTATCCTAGAGATACTTGGCTGTCCACGCTTGCGGAATGCGGTTTTGAAATCCTGCACGAATACCGTAATCGGGAAAAAGAGCCGTGGCATGAAAACGACGGATTATGGATTGTAGAAGCGGCAAAGAAAAAGATATAGCCTATAGCGGCTAACGAAGGGAGGCAATGAAAATGAGTAATTTTGATATGTCTTATCTGGGTGTTATGGTGGACATGGCCGGCTGCCCGAACCGCTGCCGTCATTGTTGGCTAGGTTCGCACAGGAATGGTAATATAACCATCGATGAATTTAAAAATATAGCTGCTCAGTTCAGAAACTGGCATGATGAGGAAGGACGCGGCATTGCGGAAATGAGCTTTTTTTCGTGGTGGAGAGAGCCGGATTACCGGGATGATTATCGGGAGTTATGGCTGCTTGAACAGGAGCTGTCCTCACCGGGAAAGGCAGAACGGTTTGAACTTTTGTCAACCTGGCGTCTTGCGCGGGATGAAAGCTATGCGAAATGGGCGGCGGAGCTAGGGACCAAAGCCTGCCAGATCACGTTTTTTGGCATGGAAGAAAACACAAACTGGGGCATGTGTCGTAAAGGTGCTTTCCGCGATCAGATAATTGCGACGGAAAGGTGCCTTGCTGTTGGTATAGCTCCGCGCTGGCAATTGTTCATCACGAAGCGGTGCTTGAATGAACTGGATGATTTTCTAAAAATGATATATGACCTCAAACTGTTTGAACGTTGTGAGGAAATAGGGAAAAAGTTTGAGGTGTTTATTGGTGGAATATCACCTGAGGGTAACGGATATGGAATTGAGGATCTTCGTCCCGAGGAGGATGACCTATGCTTGATTCCTGATGAACTGATTTCGATTACCCGTGAAGGCACAGATTTGCTGGGACAGCCGGAGTATAGGGTGCTTGAGGAAATCATGGAGTGTAACACTCCGCCGAATATAAGTGCAAATATGCCTTGCCTGGCTGTCAATGCGGATTACGATGTTTATCCCAATATAGCGGAACCTGCTGAGTGGTGGAAGCTGGGCAACTTAAAAACTGACGGCATTCAGGAAATCATGAGGAACTACCGTGATGGGAGAACGCCGGGCATGAGAATAAATGGCACAATTCCAGTAAGCGAGCTTGCAAAAAAATACGGCGACTTGAAAAGTAAAAAGCTTTATACCAAAGGAGATCTTTTTACACGCTTTATACATCAATGGGGAATGGAACATATAAAGGGAGGACGATAAAATGGAAGAAAATAAAATTATACGTACGGCAAAAGAGGAATGGGATGCTTGTTCCGATGAGTATTTCGCTGAAAACGCTTCCGTGGAAATCATCAGGTGCATCATCGAAGACTCGTCCCGGGCATTTCCTGCTCCGGTTTGGGATATGATACGAAGCTCATACCCGAATCTTAGATGTAAAAATGTGCTTGTGCCGTCCAGCGGTGATAATGCTGCCGTATTTGCGTTCCACTTGCTGGGGGCTGCCGTCACATCTTATCTCAGAGTCTCTATCTATAAATGGAGAACTAAAGAAGAGATAGAAGCAGAAATTGAGCTGCTGAATTATTTAAGCAGTGTGGTATTTCTATTGCAGCACCGGTGCAAGACAATGATGGTGAGTACATACAAGAGATTAATGCACCGGAAGGCATCAGATATGCTGTTTTATTCACCGAAGCAAAAGGAGAAAAGAATGACAATCCCAATGAGAAGCAAAACCATTCGCTTGGTTGCATGGTAGTTAGAATTCATGATTTAACAGACAAAATCACTTTGAGCCATAATCGGTTTGAGATAGATTTAAAGCACCTAATAGATGATCCTCTTGAGATTGTAAAACCTTATATGTCCCATCGGCTGAAGGATTTTAATTATCTTGAGGATACAGGGCATCAATTAAAGCTTTTTGTAAATGAAACATTATCAAAAAGCAAGCTGGAGTATGGCATCTCCCATGGAGATATTCATCACGGCAATGTTCATTTTGGAAATGACGGAAGCATAACACTCTTTGATTTTGACTGCTTTGGATATGGATGGAGGGCGTATGACATTGCCGTTTACTTATGGCATCAGCAACTAAACCGGCCTGCTTCTGATAAAGACGACCCAAAACAAAAGCAATGGGAGGATTTTTTGAACGGCTATAGCTCTATGAGGCAGATAAATCCTAATGAGTTAAAGGCGATTAATGCATTTGTTGCAATCAGGGATATTTGGTTGATGGGAATGCATTTCTGGAGCCTTGAGCGGAATAGAGGGTGTGATTGGCTCAGCGACGGATATTTTGACTTCCATATGGATTTTATAAAGAAATGGGTTCAAGACCACATATTATTATAAAGCCTGGAAATTGTGATGCTGGTTTTCATGAAAGGTAACTGTACCTGAGCCTTATTTCAGGTATTAAACCCTATTTAAACTATATAAAATCGGTTTGAATTCAGCTAATTGAAATGGATGATTGTTGTTCCGAAAGGATTCAAAGCACATGACAATCAACACATCCATTATTAGCTGAATTCATTCCTAAACTGTAATAGTCGAATATATTTCAATGAAATGATTAATGCAAAACCCAAAAGCAAGGACACTATCGAATCTTATGGAAAGTCCCGCTTGTAATCTTAAATATAGTATAAAGATATGGGATAGATTGTTTAATTCATTTTCTATCCCTATATTTTTGTGCCATAATTTGTTAAAATATATAAACAAAGCAAGTGATATGATATGTTTAAACCAAGAAAGAATTGAGATGAAAATGGGAATGCCCAAGAAGCGTTATTAGAAAATAACAAAAGGAGGTAAGGATGAAAAATAATTTTAAGGCATTATTATTACATTTGATTATTGTAATCTTATCATTTATTTTCTTAATTATCTTTGTTGCGACAGGACCTGTAATTGCTAAGTATGCTAGTAATATCATAAGTAGAATAATTATTGGGGTGCCATTTCTATTAGTTTATATTTTTTCTGGCACATTATTAGACAGAAACATCAGCAAAAAATTTGATTTTCTTGCAGGTTCCTTTATTGGGGTTATTGGTATTGCTTTATGGTTTTTTGCATTTTTGAAAACTAAAGTGAATTTATTTGAGATAATACCAGAGGAGCTAATTGATCACTGGGTATTGGTGAATATTTATTATACGCCATTTCTTTTATCAAAACTTTCTTTTGGATTACCTAATATTCCAGTATTGTCACTAATTATAAACTTGCTTCCAACACTACTTATGGGGCTTGGGTTAAAATATAAAAGGTTGAAATATAAAATTGATTAATTATAATTACGCATTGTTTATATTATGTGCAATAAAAGCAATAATCAAAATACAATAAAGTAATAAGATGTTATATATTATACATTATTATACTTAGATAATATGTCCCTTTTTCATCGAATAAAAATGCAATTGTAGAAACCTGTTTTAGCACAATACATCGGACTGCATATATGTAATGTGACAAAAGCAGTTCATATTATAACTGACACGGTGGACAGGACCTTAAACATGAAAAGCGATGGTCAGAAATTTTCAATTTTGTATGATAAGGCTATGAAATATGACAAACTTACAGGCAATGAGACTGTTTGACCCTTGTGATAAACTTTATGTAATCAACTGGGAAAGGCTGATGAAAATTGATAGATTTATCCTCTTTGGATATTATATCTTCATACTTGACCAATAAAAACAGCAAAGGTATTGCGGATTACCATCCGCAGCACCTTTGCCGTTGTATATTGTTATAGCCAAAGCTGATTTGACGGCTAATGGCAAATTTATTGAAAATAAAGTTCAATGCTAAGTTAATTTACTAGCACGACCCTTTTTGTCCACAAAGCGCAACCAATAATGAAAATGTCATTCTTATTTTCGTGTTAACGCACCATCTCATTTATCCTTTACTTCTATAGTAACTTTGGGTTTTCCAGCTTTAGCCGCAGTAGTCGTAGTAAATGTCGGAAGAACCACGTTGATATTTAATACTGGTATAAATATAGGTGTATTGCCTTCTGTATCGGACAATACCATAATTCCGTATTCATTCTTGTAAAGCATTCCTGTTGCATGTATATTGGATCCTAAATACATGTCCATCTCTGTTGAAACAGGGAAGTATTCGTAATAAGCGGTCAACAGGTTTGTGTCAAAGCCTGGAGCAAGCTTCGGTGGGGTAAGGTACGTGATAGAAGGATTATAAACGGTACCGTTACCCAGGTAAATTGCCGTTATGGCATGTAAAGGTATAACTTCTTTCTGGCCGGCATCATCCAGAATGAATAAGGAACCAAAGGTTCCCGATGACGATTTAAACAGCGCATAGGGAGTGCCGGTAACAGAGGAAGCTGTTAACCCCCGCGTAAATACCGTAAATACATTTGTGGGGTATAGGGCAATGAGCTGCTCAATGACATGAGCCAGTTGGGCATAGCTGAAATTAGACCCGGTGGTGTCAGCGGGAGCTTCGGAATAGGTCAGGGTCAGCTTGGGGAAATAGGGTTCGTAAACAATTTTGTTGCTGGCAAATTGGACAATCGTTGTACCATCATTATTAGTAAGAGCTATCCCGTGGTTTGGGCTCATTCCACTCAGCCATTCATTAACCAGCGAGGTCACATCAATTTCAACAGCCTTATACAAGTCCTCTGTTGTGATTAAGATTTGAGAGGACGTAGGAGTAAAGGAAGGCAGCGTATTATAGGTTACTGTCGCTGCAGTAAACGGGCTTGTTACTTTATTTACAACAACAGGACTTGGAATATCCCCACTTTTTGCGATAACAGTTAGCTGAAGTATGGCGCTATCTACTGCTGTTACCGGCAATGTGGGCAATTCAACTTCCATAAGGCTGATGCAATTCAGAAAATTCGGGTCTGTGCCGGTATAAAGCAGAGGATAAAAAGAATTATTGTTATCCGGCATTGCAGATGAAACAAATGTGGTGTTCGGTAAATTTATTGTAACAGATGGCATGAATCATTCCTTCTTTCCTGAAAAGTAGTAGTATACATAATCATAATATGCCAGCTCTGTTTTTTTGTTATTGCATAAAAGCAAAAATGGGGACATTTCTCCACTTTCTCCAAAAATAGTACTCCCAAAGGGACATGAAATATGAAACATCCGGTAGAGAATTTAGCGAATAAGGGTTACAGCGATAATAAATGGCATAATGGATAAAAAATGCCCGATGAGGTTGACAATTGAATGAAAAAATGGCTTAATCCAATATAACGGTCAAAACCAATAAAGCGGATTATTTGTCATGCTCAAAATTATCAAAGGTATTTCTGGCTTTCAAACTTTTAATCAATAAATGCATTATTTTGTAGATGAAACGGGGATCACGTGTAAAAAGGGAGCTGTCCAAAAAATTTATCATATTTTGAGACAGCCCCTTTAGCGCATCTTAATGAACTTTAATCCGGTAGATCCTAATTTGCTTTTAGCAACATAAAGCTGAACGAACAACGGCTGCCGAAAACCTGGAAACAGGCTTAAAATTAAGATTTTTTACCAATCTCCGCCTCTATTTTCGCAAGCTCCTCCTTCGGCCATTCCAAATAATGAGGATCATGATGTTTTTCGAGCATATTAATTATTCTTTTCCATTCTGAAGCGGCTTCTTCCAATCTGCCTAATTCCTTAAACATGAAAGCTCTGCTAAACCATCCTCCCATGTTAAATTGATCTGTAACAGCTTTATCCCAGTAGTCGAGCGCTTTTTCGTTTTCCCCAAGCCTTGCACAAACTTCGCCGTAAACCTCATAAAAGTTGGCTTTACTATAGGGACTAATGCCATTATCGGATATGATTTTTTCGGCAGCTTCCATAACCTTCCTTGCCTCCTGAACCTGATCCGCATTCAGGTATGCCAATGCCAGAAATACATACTCATCAGTATCATCAGGATATTGGAGTATCCTTTTTTTATAGAGCTCAATCGAATACTTATTTTTTCCTAATGAATTCCGTAAGCTCAATAATTGATTGTCAATTCTGAAATAGTCAGCGTCATTTTTTTTCTTATGCTTGAATAATGCGCTTTCATAGATTTTTTCTGCTTTTAGTAAATAAGACCGCCCTAAGCATTCATATAGATATCCATATTTATGGATATAATTTATATTATCTGGGTTTTCTTCAATTAGTTTTGAGTATTCCCTTTCCAAGGTATCAAACAACTCAGTTTCGCCAGTCTCATATCTGGCAAATAATGACTCAAGCTCTTTAATATCCATTCTTTACGCCACCCTTCTTGCTGCAGGTATCTCATTTACCTGTTCATAAATTAACTTACCACAGCGTGACGGTACACCTTTTAGCTCATCCAGCAACTGCTCTGCAATGAGTCTGGCGGCTGACTTTTTGATTCTTTCCCAAATATCTGGCACAGAATCATGAAATTTATCTTTAATAATATTACAGCTTCTATTCAGGTCATCCATCTAGTGCACCTCCAATCATCTCAGTTAGTTGCTTTATAGCTTTCCTGTATCGCCGTCTCACAGTGCCTTCGGGTATTGAAAGAATTTGAGCAATCTCTTTGTGCTTGTAACCGCAAACGGCATATAAAACTGCAATCTGCGAATCCAGATCAGAAAGCTTTTTCAAAGCGTTTTCAAGCGCAACATGCTCTATTACATTTTCAGGGGTATCACATGGTTTTAATGAAGCGTTTTGTGCTTGATCTTCTTCAAACGGTAAAATAGTTCTGGCTTTTCTGAAATAGTCATAAACCATGTTTTTAAGCATGTTCCGGCTTGATAGGTCGAGGCCTTTTCAAAGATTCTCATATAAGTGTCATGCATCAAGTCCTCTGCAGTATGCCGGCATTTTACTATAGAGAAGATGAATGCATAAACGTTCTTATATGTACGATTATAAAGTTGCTCTAATGCAGCTATTTTACCGTCTGCAATCGAAGTTATTATTTCGTCATCACTCATTCTTTCACCCCTTCACCAATATAACGTATAAAAAGGCAGTTTTGTTCACCAATTTTAAAAATGTAAGTATAAATAAAATCCAATTGATAAAAATAATATTTTTTCTTGAAAATATAGATAAAATATTTTATCATGATAGTTACAACTTAATAATGAGACTGAATCATAAGTGAGGAGTGAATTTATGCTTACAAAAAAACTGGCTAAAGTATTACTTCTTATCACTGTATTCACTGTTGCACTCTACGGATGTAGTGGCAACAAGGAGGATACAAATAAGAGTAAAACTCCCGCGAATGAGGATTCGTCCATGACTGAACCTACGGAAACGGCAAAATCAGAGCCGACCTATGGGGGTTCAATCACAGTAGGAATAACCCAGGATTTGGATGGTCTTGACCCACACAAAGCATTATCGGCAGGAACCAAAGAGGTTTTATTCAACATTTTTGAAGGCTTAGTAAAGCTTGACAAGGATGGAAATTTAGTTCCGGCTGTGGCAGAAAGCTATCATATTTCTGAAGATGGAATGACTTATACCTTTACCCTGCGAGAGGGTGTGAAATTTCATGATGGCAGTCCTGTTACAGCTGATGATGTTGTATATTCTATAAAAAGAAGCGCCGGTATGCTTGAACCGAAAGATCCAACGGTTATAGTAGAATCGGCGCTTTCTGTTATTTCTGATGTGGTTGCGACCAGTGAAAGGACGATCGAAATTCGCTTGAAGCAGGTGGAGACCGAACTGCTTCCATATTTAACATGTTCTATCGTGCCAAAGGATTATGAAGAGTTGGATACTAAGCCTATAGGTACGGGGCCCTTTAGGTTTGTATCCTATACACCGCTGCAGAGCATTGTCCTGGAAAAGAATGACCAGTATTATATTGAAGGGGTGCCTTATCTTGATAAAGTTACCTTCAAGATATCATCCAATACGGATGCTGCATTTATGGAGCTTCAGGCAGGAAACATTGATATTCTTCCATATATTACTGACGCCCAGGCTTCCCAGCTTCCGAAAGGGTATCATATGGAATCGGGACCGATGAATCTGATTCAGGGGCTATTTATTAATAACAAGGTTGCACCTTTTGACAATAAACTGGTCAGACAGGCCCTGTGCTATGCAGTAGACCGGCAGGCTGTAATTGATATGGTTGCCGGGGGGCGGGGCAATGTAATTGGTACCAATATGTACCCCGGATTTAAGAAGTATTATGACGAAAGCCTTGTGAATACCTACCCGTATGACCCTGAAAAGGCCAAGGAGCTGCTAAAAGAAGCAGGATATCCCAAGGGTTTTAAGTTTACGATTATGGTTCCATCAAATTATCAGTATCATATTGATACCGCCCAGGTCATTGTGGAACAGTTAAAACAGGTTGGTATTACAGCCCAGATTCAGCTGATTGAATGGTCAAGCTGGAAGTCCGATGTGTATAAAGGCCGCAAATATGAGACAACCCTTGTGGGTCTTGCTGCCGAACTGGCACCAAGGAAGGCTTTGGAACGGTTCCGCTCGGATGCGGAGAATAACTTCATGAACTATATCAACCCGGAATTTGATGCCCTTTACAAACAAGGGGAAACGGAAACGGTAGAAGAAAAAAAGATACAGTTGTATAAGCAAATGGAAGCTATGCTTACCAATGATGCTGTTGCAGTGTATATTCAGGATCCACACCAGATGACTGCAGTGAGCGATAAATTGGGCGGGTATACCTATTATCCGATTTATGTTCAGGACATGTCATTGGTCTATTATAAAAAATGATCGCAGTCCGATTGATGGATGATATAAGAGAAATAAAAGATACTATCGAGTTTGTTAGGAGGTGAAGGTTAGATGAAGTATAACATTAAAAAATTAACTACTCTCATTGTATCGCTGTTATTTGCTTCTGTTCTAACCTTCATCGCCTTCCAGATAATTCCAGGGGATAGCGCCCTTAATGCTCTTGGTATGGATGCCACGGAGGAACAGTTGGAGGAATATCGGGAGGCAATGGGACTAAATAAAAGCATTCCTGTACGCTATATCAATTGGTTAAAAGATGCATTAAGGGGTGATTTTGGTTATTCGTCCCAATATCAGATGCAGATGAAGGTCAGCGCTTTAATAAGAGATCGTTTAACTGTAACTCTCTGGCTGGCTGTGTTGTCATTTTTTCTAATTGTCGTTATTTCCATACCCCTTGGAATTCTATCTGCCAGAAAAAAGAACGGCATCCTGGATTCTTTCATTACGCTGGTTACTCAAGTTTTTATGTCAATACCATCCTTTTTTTTGGGCATGCTCATTACATTGATCTTTGGTATCATTTTAAGGTGGTTTACACCGGGAAATTACATCAGTCCGGGAGAGAACTTTGGAATATTCTTAAGGTTTATGATATTTCCGGCCATTGCAGTGGCAATTCCTAAGATTGCCATGATGGTTAAATTTTTACGAAGCTCTTTGCTTAGGGAAATGGAGCTTGATTATGTAAGAACAGCGAAAAGCAAAGGGATGACCAATATAAACATACTTTTTCGACACATATTAAAAAATGCATTAATTCCGGTAATAACTTTTTTGGCCATGATGCTTGCTGACATTCTGGCAGGAACCATTCTTGTGGAACAGGTATTTAACCTTCCCGGTTTGGGCAGATTGTTGGTGTCATCCATTGCAAACAGGGATTACGCTGTGGTGCAGGCAATTGTCCTGTATATTGTAACTGTAGTAATCATTATTAATTTTTTGGTTGACCTTATCTATCAATGGATTGACCCAAGAGTTAAGAGAGATTAGACCAAAGGCGGGCTGGAGGGAATGATGAAATTTAGGGGGAAAACCTATCACTTTAATTATATATTAGGTCTGCTGATTGTATCCTTTGTATTTTTGATTGTATTGATCGGATTTTTTTATACCCCATATGATCCGAATAAAATGAATGCTGCATTGAAAAATAGTCCACCGAGCCTTTCGCACTTTTTTGGCACCGACAATTTCGGCAGGGACATATTGAGCCGTGTCATGAAAGGAGCCGGAACCACATATATCATAGCCGTTGCCATCGTATCCATTGGTGCATCTCTGGGAACCGCAGTCGGCGCTTTGACCGGATATTTCGGAGGTTGGTTCGATGAGGTATTGATGAGATTGAACGATGTTCTAACCTCTTTTCCAAGTATTTTACTGGCATTGGTCTTTGTTAGTGTATTTGGGCCGGGAAGCTATAATATCATCTTTGCCTTGGGAATTATATTTATTCCAAGCTATGCCCGCGTGATAAGAAGTGAGTTTATTGTACTGAAAGAAAGAGATTTTGTCAAAAATGCAAAACTAATGGGGGCGGGAAGTTTTCGCATCATGTTTATGCACATATTGCCAAATACAAAAAGGGTTTTAATACCGTCCCTTTTGATAGGATTCAATAATGCTGTACTTGCCGAAGCAGGACTCAGTTATCTGGGCCTTGGTGTTCAGCCACCTCAGGCAAGTCTTGGACGTATGCTGTCAGAAGCCCAAAGCTATTTGCTGGATTCACCATGGTATGCAATAGCACCTGGTTTAATGATCATACTGACGGTTCTTGGCTTTAGCCTCATCAGTGGAGGTTTGGAGAATGAGTAAGAAGGATACGCTTTTAAATATAGAAAACTTATCTATTGGATTTACAAAGCGAAGAAAAACGAATACAGTAGTTGATCATATCTCCTTGGAGGTTAAGAAAGGTGAAATTCTTGGGATCGTAGGAGAATCGGGTTCGGGAAAAACTATGACTGCCCTGGCTGTCATGGGGTTGCTGCCTGTCTCTGCAAAAATCTTAAGCGGAGGGATACATTTTCTTGGTAACAATCTGTTGGCCATGGAAGAAAAGAAACTTCGCAGGCTAAGAGGTCCTGAAATATCAATGGTATTCCAGGATTCCATGACATCCTTTAATCCGCTTCTTACCATAGGAGACCAGGTGGAGGAAATGTTAAGACTTCATTCAAAATATACGAAGGAAGAGTGTAAAGCCTTAACATTAGAAGCATTAACGGAAGTGGGGTTATCAGAACCCCATGAGATTTATCATCGGTATCCTCACCAGCTATCCGGCGGCATGCGTCAGAGGGCAATGATAGCAATGGCTATGGTTGCCGGCCCTAAGCTTGTCATTGCGGATGAACCTACAACGGCACTGGATGTTACAACACAGAGCAAAATACTCAAACTGCTCCAAAGGATGAATGATAAACATGGAACAAGTATTATCTTGATTTCACATGATTTGAGAGTAATACAGAGCATTTGCGGCAGAGCAATCGTAATGAAGGATGGTAAGATTGTAGAGTCCGGGATGGCAAAAGAACTGTTTGCTCATCCCAATACCGAATATACGAAGCAACTGGTGGCAGCAGTGCCTATGCTGTTTTTTAAATCCAAAGGAGAGCAAAATGAGACTTTCCCTACAGATTTAAAAGAAAATGCAGATATTGAGGACAAGAATGGCCTTGCAGATCATAACAAGGAGCAAAAAGAAATATTGGCAGTTCAGAATCTCAATGTATTTTATTCCGAGAAAGGCATCGGTTTGCTTGCAAAAAAGAGCAGAAAACACGTAATTAAAGATGCGACTATTTCAGTGAGGCAGGGAGAAACTCTTGGCATTGTCGGGGAAAGCGGAAGTGGAAAGTCCACGCTGGCAAAGGCAATAGTTGGGCTGAACAAGGAATTTGAAGGGATAATTAAAATCAATGATGTTGCTGCGATAGGTAGCAAAGCATCGGTGGTTAAGCCACAGATGGTCTTTCAGGATCCATATAGCTCCTTAAATCCAACGAAAAAAATCGGATGGATTTTGGAAGAGCCACTAAAGCTTCAAACCAATCTTGGGAAAAAGGAACGTATGGCAAGAGTCAATGAAATGATACAGCAGGTGGGCTTGACCTCCAAGCATTTGGAGAGGTATCCCTTTCAATTGAGCGGAGGTCAGAGACAAAGAGTAGCCATCGCCGCCGCTCTTATTGTGAATCCCAAACTGGTGATTCTGGATGAGCCGGTATCATCGCTGGATGTTACCATTCAGGCACAAATACTGCGTTTGCTAAAAGAATTGCAGAAAAAGTATAATTTGACCTATGTGTTTATTTCCCATGATTTAAATGTTGTCTTTCAGATTTGCAACCGGGTTTGTGTAATATATCAGGGTGAAATTGTAGAGATGAAGGAAGTCAGGGAGTTGTTTTACCAGCCTCAGCATGAATATACAAAAGAACTTCTTAAATCTGCAATGCTATAAAAAACGGGCAAAATACAAGTTGCCAAACACACCTTTTGCCAGGAAGGGTATCCTGTGAATAACATTATGCAACAAGCTTGTGGGAATTTCATCGATGAAGTATTAGATTTTTTGCGGAAGCGAATCAAGAAAGATCGATGAAATTGAAAAAACTTAAAGTCATATGCAGGTAAGCGCTAAGGCGTTTTATTTTGTAGGAAATTGTTGTATAATAAATGCAAACAAGAAGGGGAATGGCAATGGAACGCATTGGCATAATTCAGGGAGATATAACAAAAATTGAGGTTGATGCTATTGTAAATGCAGCAAACAACACGCTTCTTGGTGGCGGTGGAGTGGATGGTGCCATTCACAGAGCTGCCGGTCCGGAGCTTTTGAAGGAATGCCGCAAATTGAACGGCTGTGAGACCGGAAAGGCGAAGATCACCAAGGGATACAAGCTGCCTGCCAAATATGTGATCCATACTGTAGGGCCAATCTGGCATGGTGGAAACAATAATGAAGATCAGCTGTTAGCCTCCTGCTACCGCAATTCTTTGCAGCTGGCGGTGGAAAACGGAATAAGAACCATTGCGTTTCCGTCAATAAGCACGGGTGCTTATAGGTTCCCGGTAAGGCGTGCCGCAAGGATTGCCATGCAGGAGATATCCGGATTTCTGGAGGAGAACGGCAGTATAGACAAAGTGTTCATGGTGTGCTTTGATGAGGGAACAATGGAGGCTTATATAGAGGCTTTTAGGGAGATCAGGGAAAAATGAATGCAACCAAATATAACAAACTGGTGAGAGACAGAATTCCGGAGATAATTGAAAAGAACGGCAAGAAGGCAATTGTTGAAGAGCTTGAGCCTCAAGCCTATAAGAAATACCTGGATCAGAAGCTGGAGGAAGAACTTAAAGAATATTTTGAGGCAGACAGTGTGGATGAATTGGCTGATCTGGTGGAAGTTGTTTATGCCATATTGAAATATAAAGGCGTTGATACTAAGGATTTTGAAAATATACGCAAGAAAAAGGCTGAGGAACGGGGAGCGTTTGATAAGAGGCTTCTGCTCAAGGAAGTTGTAGAGGAGTAGAGTGCATGGAGTGGAAAACGAAGTAAGGTATGCTTCCGGCCTTGCCTGCATTGCCGAAGATTTATTTTGTGAAAGCATTCTGTGATGCTTCCGAGCCGGAAAAACTATATCCTTCAGTGCAGTATCCTTTTGTAGACATATGAAGCAACAGGAGATTTATTGATTTTACTTGCAATAAGTATGGAGTCCTTTAAATAGATAAATAAAACTTCTGCTATTTTCTTCCCCCTCCTTGCTGATTATCATAGTATTTTATCAAACAATGAGTGAATACCAAGGTTGATTTTTTGCCATATTGTAGTATAATTACAGATAAATACAAAGGGGAGCTTGCTGAAGCAGGCTGAGAGTAAGCTGTGTTGCTTAGACCCGTAACCTGATTTGGGTAATGCCAACGTAGGGATATATTTAGCGGAAATTACTGCATATATGCTTTTGTTGGCGTATGTGCAGTTTTTTTATGCTGTTGACAGACTACCAGTTTGTATTTGCGAAAGGAGATGCCATGATAAAAAATTGTGTTGAAAATGTTCGAAGCAAAACGCCTCTTATTCACAATATCACCAACTATGCAGAAAGGAGCAAAGTATGAAACTCGATAAGAAAGATTTACTTTTATATGCTGTCACCGACAGATCCTGGCTGGACGGTGAAACTCTTGAAAGTGCGGTGGAAAAGGCACTAAAGGGCGGTGCAACCTTTATGCAGATCAGAGAGAAAGAATTGGATGCCGAAAAATTCCTCGAGGAAGCAAAAAAGATTAAAGAACTGTGTAAGAAATATCATGTGCCTTTTGTTGTCAATGATAACGTAGATATTGCCATAGCAGTGGATGCCGATGGAGTTCATGTGGGGCAGAATGATATGGAGGCCGGCAATGTGCGGGAACTGATAGGCAGGGACAAGATTCTCGGAGTGTCGGTACAGACGGTGGAACAGGCGGTATTGGCAGAAAAAAGAGGAGCTGATTACTTGGGGGTTGGAGCAGTATTTCCTACCGGTTCCAAGGCGGACGCAGATTATGTAAGCCGTGATACCCTGAAAGAAATCTATGAAGCCGTAAATATCCCTGTTGTAGCTATAGGAGGTATAAACCGGGAAAACATAATGGAATTGTCGGGATCCGGAATATGCGGAGTTGCCGTAATCAGCGCAATCTTTGCACAGACTGATATTGAGAAGGCTGCGGCTGAATTAAAAAAACTAAGCGAAAAAATAGTGAAGGCATGATTTAAGGCAGAACCATATTGGATTTTATAACGAGGCTAAAGATGTCCCCCACCTCTCAAAGGTGGCGGGTACCTAATTTTACAACAGACGGTGAGTTGAAATCTCCCGCCTCGTTGAAACGATGCGTTGAAATTGCTACGCAATTTCTTCCGTTGTTTTAACAATTGGATTTTGAGGATGCATTGCATGACGATCCGCATAACAGAAGGTGCTTGGCCCGGGACAATTGGATATATGGTGCTTACAGCAAGACAGCTTGTATGGGATTATGAGGAGCAATGCAAAAATTAATACTAAGCAAACTAAATACACAGTGGAGTGGAGAATAAGATGAAAACAGCATTAACAATCGCAGGGAGCGATTCCGGCGGAGGAGCCGGAATCCAGGCGGATATCAAGACAATGACCGCAAATGGTGTATATGCCATGAGTGCGATTACTGCACTTACTGCACAGAATACAACCGGTGTCACAGGAATCATGGAGGTCACTCCGGAATTTTTAGGCCAGCAGTTGGACTGTATTTTCACCGACATCTATCCGGATGCGGTAAAGGTTGGCATGGTTGCATCGGCCGGACTGATTGAGACCATATCAGAAAAGCTGAAATTCTACAATGCGAAGAACATTGTCGTGGATCCGGTAATGATTTCCACAAGCGGTTCCAAGCTTCTTCGGGATGACGCAATAGAGACCTTGAAAAGCAGACTGTTTCCCCAGGCACTTCTATTGACGCCCAATATTCCGGAAGCGTCCGTATTATCAGGAGTACCCATCGAAAATGAAGAGGATATGATCAAAGCAGCGGAAATCATCAGCAGACAATACGGATGTGCCGTTCTTTGCAAGGGAGGGCATAGTGCAAGCAATGCCAATGATTTATTGTATCAGAATAATAAATACAGGTGGTTCACCGGAGAGAAAATCAACACTAAAAATACTCACGGAACCGGATGTACTTTATCCAGTGCCATTGCCTGCGGCCTTGCCAAAGGCTTGGATTTGGAAAGGTCAATCCAGTTAGCGAAGGAATATATTTCAGGCGCTTTGAAAGCAATGCTTGATCTGGGAAAAGGGAACGGACCCATCAACCACATGTGGAATATCTGCAAAGAGGAGAAATAGCAGTGAGGATATAGGCGGCTTGAAGGGTAGATGCAGGAAACGCTCAAGGTAACGTATAATTGGAATTTGTATGTTTAAATGTTAAAATATGACCTGCATAAGGCTAGATGAAGGAGAATTGCCTGTAGCGGAGTTGCTAATTAAAATTAATAAATGCATATTGACAACTATGATAAAATGGATTAGAATTTAGATAAACGATTACGTAATCGTTTAACGCAATCAGTTGTGAGGTCGATATACGATGTCTACAAATATTAAGGAAGTAGCTAAAGAAGCAGGCGTTTCTGTAGCAACGGTATCCCATGTTATTAACCAAACCCGTTATGTGTCGGATGAAACTAAATTAAAAGTATTGAAAGCAATGAAGCAGTTGGGTTACCGGCCAAACTTGGTAGCAAGAAGCCTCAGAAGTCAAAGGTCCAAAATTGTTGGGCTTATTATACCTGTTTGTCCTTCCGATACTTCCGGTTTTTTCTTTACTACCATAGCGCAAGGAATAGAAAATAAGCTTAAAGAGCATGGTTACAACCTTTTATTCAGCAACTCCAACGAAAACATAGAGTGTGAAAAGGAACAGATACGTGTATTCAACTCTCAATTGGTTGATGGACTTATAATCGCTCCTACAGTAGATGACCACCAGTATTTAAATGAAGTCATTAGCGGAGACTATCCGGTTGTATTTATCGACCGTAAACCAGTAGGATATAAAAGCGATTGTGTGCTTGTAGATAATTTTTCTATTACATATAAAGCGATTAATACTCTCATTGAAAAGGGGCATAGCAGAATAGCGTTTATTAGTGGGCATATGGGGCTTACTACAAGTGATGAGCGCTATTTTGCCTACAAAAAAGCACTTGAGGACAATAATATTACGGTAGACGAGTCTTTGATCGTAATAGCCGAGTATGGAAAAACAAGCTTTGAGAGCGGCTATGAGTTTACAAAAAAGCTTTTTACCAGTCAAAAATTCTCAGCATTATTTGTTGCAAACAATTTGATGTCTATGGGCGCATTAGCTTTTTTGAATGAACAGAGGGTCAAGATTCCTGAAGAACTTGCGGTAATCGGATTTGACGATTATGATTGGACAAAGATCTCTGTTCCACCATTGTCTGTTATTAAACAGCCGGCTTTCGATATGGGAAGAAAGGCTGCGGAGGTTTTAATTGACAGAATAAATAATCCCACAAAAAGATTTAAGGAATACAGGATGTCGGCTGAATTTATTATCAGAGGTTCTATATAAGCTATACATTTGTATGCTTCACCATTGTCAGCATTCTAAGGTAGACACAATCAATCAACAGTCCCAGTTTCAGTGTATCCCTCATAAAAACGTTTACGTAATCGTTTAAATAAGAGATGCTCTGAATAATTGTCAAGCGCATGGGCAGCAACAGTTTTTTCTTATCAGTTAATCCAGGTTCAACATTGCAGTGCTATAAAAATTCAATGCTAATCAACCAAATCTGTCAGGGGGGAAAGTAGTGGAAAAGATAGTTGTAAACAGCAGCAATACGAGAGGGTCAGGGAGATACCGGGCTATTATCAAAAACATAAAAGCCAATTATCAGCTGTATATATTGCTGGCTCCTACAGTAATTATGCTCATCATTTTGAATTATATTCCAATGTACGGTATAACGCTTGCGTTTAAGGACTATGTTCCAAGCAAAGGCATACTAGGAAGTCCATGGGTTGGTCTCAAGTATTTTGAAAGATTTTTTAATTCATTTTCGTTCTCCCGAATACTCTCCAACACCTTAAAAATTAGCTTTGCAAGTTTAATTTTCGGTTTCCCGGTGCCCGTAATATTTGCGCTCATGCTCAACCAGCTGCGACAGGAAAAATTTAAAAGAATGATTCAAACAATTACATATGCCCCGCATTTCATTTCAACAGTTGTGCTAGTTGGAATGATGATGGTTTTTCTCTCACCCAGAAGCGGTCTTATAAATAACATTATTCAAATGCTCGGTGGAGAACCCATATTCTTCATGGCAAAAAAAGAATGGTTTATACCACTATATATTCTTTCCGACATATGGCAGAATACCGGATGGAATACAATAATATATTTGGCTGCATTAACGTCAGTTAATCCAGAGTTATATGAAGCGGCAATTGTTGATGGTGCAACTAAGCTGCAAAGAATCAAACATATTGACATTCCTGCAATTTTACCCACAATTGTGATAACTCTTATTTTCGCTTGCGGAGGAATAATGAACGTGGGCTTTGAGAAAGTGTTCCTCATGCAGAATTCCCTGAACAGAGAAGTCAGTGATGTTATTGCTACCTATGTTTTTGAACAGGGATTAATACGTGCGCAGTACAGTTATTCTACCGCAATCGGTTTATTTAACACAATCGTGAACATCATTCTACTCATAACGGTCAACAAGATTGCTAAAAAACTGACCGATACGAGTCTGTGGTAGGAAAGGGGGAGAGCAAATGAGCGGATTGAACACTAAGCTTGTACGCACAAAGGAAGATAAAATATTTGATGCTGTGAATATCACTTTACTTTCATTGTTCACCTTGGCAGTACTATATCCTTTATACTTTGTAGTCATTTCTTCAATAAGCGATCCTGCATATGTTTCAGCGGGCAAGGTGCTCTTTGTCCCGAAAGGGATAACATTTGAAGGGTATAACAGGATTTTTTCCGATAAAAGCATAATTCTTGGATATAAAAATGCTGTTGTATATGCAGTACTGCATTCAGTCTTCGGAGTTTTCTTAACAATGACTGCAGGCTATGCAATGTCGCGAAAGGATTTTTTCGGCAAAGGCTTTTTCACGGTCTTCCTTCTGATTACTTTGTACTTTAATGGTGGGCTCATCCCTACTTATCTGTTCATAAATTACCTTGGATGGATTAATACTACGTGGATTATGGTTGCGCTTGGAGCTGTCAACATATTCAATATAATAGTCGCAAGGACTTTTATTCAGAGCACAATCTCAAATGAATTGTTAGAGGCAGCCAATATTGATGGGTGTTCCCACTTAAAAATATTCTTTATGATAATTCTTCCCCTGTCAAAACCTATTATAGCAATTATGATACTCTATTACTTTGTTGGTAAATGGAATGATTGGTTTGCAGCACTGATATACCTGGATGATAACAAGAAATATCCTCTTCAATTGATATTAAGAAATATTCTAATAGTCAATGCACCATCTACTGAAATGACAAGGGATGCGCAAGAATATGCGACACAGCAGAGGGTTACTGAGCTTTTGCAGTACGGAATTATTATAGTCGCAAGCGTTCCTGTATTAGTGATGTATCCTTTTGTGCAGAAGTACTTTGTCAAGGGAGTTATGATTGGATCCATAAAAGGATAATCAAGCTTGTTATTTCCGGCAAGGAGGTGATATGGCGGGGTCGTTAACTGTGCTTATCAAATATCATTTATAAAAAATGTAAAGGAGGATTCTTATGAAAGTGAAAAAACATTTTCTGACAGCTATATGCGCACTTCTTAGTTTGTCTCTGGTTCTATCCGGGTGCGGCTCGAGCGATAAAAAGGAAAACGGTGATGCAACAGATTCTCCGACAACATCCAGCTCCGATAGCAAAAGCAACTTCAATGAAACAGGTCTTCCCATAGTCAATGAAAAGATTACATTGAGGTTCGTAGCCAGAAAAGCTGACCTGGCTGGTGATTACAACGAGATGGATCCCATCAAAAAGCTTGAGGAAATGACCAACATACATATTGATTGGGAATGCATACCCGCTTCTGTGTATGATGAGAAGAAAAACCTCATGCTGGCTGGTGGAGACCTTCCTGACGCATTCTTTCAAACCGGATTCTCGGATTTTGATATAATGACGTATGGTGCAAACGGTACGCTAATTCCTCTGCAGGATCTTGTTGACAAATGGGCACCGCGTATAAAGAGTATTTGGGAAAAAAGACCGGAAGTAAAGAAAGGTCTGACGATGCCTGACGGCAACATCTATACAACTCATTCACTTGAAGAGCTCGCTTTCACAGACCCCGATAATCCCAATGATGCAGTAAACATTGGTGCGGTACCTTATTTTACATCTATAAACAAAGCATGGCTGGATAAATTGGGAATACCAGTACCAACCACCCTGGACGAATTCCATGATGCACTGGTTGCCTTCAGGGACAGGGACCCGAATGGGAATGGAAAGAAGGATGAAATTCCCTTCAGCTTCATGCATATGCAGTGGTGTATGGACATAGGCGGCCTTTTCGGCTCCTTCGGTCTTGGCGACAATACGGAGCACAGATACGTCAAAGACGGCAAGGTCCACTATATTGCTGTACAACCTGAGTATAAGGAAGCTATCAGCTATTTCCATCAATGGTATAAGGAAGGCCTTATTGATCCGGAATCCTTCACCCAGGATGCTAAAGCATATCTTTCCAAAGGCAAGCATCCGGATTATGCTCTAGGGTCCTATGTATGGTGGGAAACTGCGGAAGTTGTGGGACCTGAAAGACAAGACGACTATGTCCTTCTTCCTCCCCTGAAGGGTCCAGGTGGAAAACAGACACAGCTCAGACATGACCAAGGTGCCGGAGCAAGAAACGCTTTTGCAATAACCAAGGTTAACAAATATCCTGAAATTACAATGAGATGGCTTAATGAATGCTATGAACCTAAATTGAGTGCAGAGCTTAACTGGGGACCGATAGGCAAGGTATTTGAAGAAAGGGATGGAAAGTTGGTATGGCTGCCTACTCCTGCTGGTGAAACAGCCGGAGAATACAGGCAGAAGGTTTGCCCCAGCGGCGGATCACCGATGACTGTGTTGGCGGAAGACTTTGAATACATTGAGATGGATCCACGGGCAAGGGTAAGGCTTGATGACATAAAGAACATATATTGGCCTTATGTAGTAAACAAGGAGTACTACCCTTCAGTTGTGTTTACACAGGAAGAGCTTGACGTCATCCAGGGCATAGGCGAGGAAATAAAGAAATATACCAATGAGCAGAGGGCTAAATGGCTGACAAGCGGTGGGATTGAAGAAGAATGGGATGCTTATGTTGACCAGCTGAACAGAATGGGACTCAATGAACTGCTTAATGCTTGGCAAAGCGCCCTTGACAGGTTTAACGGAAAATAATAAGAGTTTGGTCGGTTTCTTACAAATAGTGATTTAAGCTTTTGCCCCTATAATAACATATGAGGGGTCTGTAAAAATACCAAATAAAAGGGTGTCATGCATGTCATCCTTTTATTTGGTATTAGAAAAGATGTATACGAGTCGATATACGGAAGGGAGCATAAAAATGAGAAGTGAATATTATAATGAACGGTACAGGCCTCAATATCATTTTTCACCAGAATACGGATGGATGAATGATCCAAACGGACTGGTCTATTATGATGGAGAATATCACTTGTTTTATCAATTCTATCCCCTTGGAATCGTACACGGCCCAATGCACTGGGGTCATGCGGTAAGCACGGATTTGCTCAGGTGGAACCATCTTCCCATAGCCATGTATCCGGATGATGTTGGCTTTATGTTTTCAGGCTGCGTAGTTGTTGATGAACATAACACGAGCGGTTTTCAGCATGGAAAGGAAAAAACCCTGGTTGCAGTGTTTACACAGGAAAACAATGGCCGGCAAGTACAAAGCATTGCATACAGTAATGATAGGGGAAGGACATGGGAGAAATATTCTGGAAATCCTGTGCTTGAGAGACCTGAATTTAGAGATTTCAGGGACCCTAAGGTTTTTTGGCATAGTGAAACCGAAAAGTGGATCATGGTTCTTGCCGTGAAAGACAGAGTGCATTTTTACAATTCGCCAAACTTGAAAGAATGGGAGTTTACAGGTGAGTTTGGAAGCAGCGACGGTTCCCATGATGGAGTATGGGAATGTCCGGATTTGTTTGAAATGATGGTGGATGGTGATAAAAACAATAAGAAATGGGTGCTGACTGTCAGCATAAACGGGAAGCTTAGCGGAATGCAGTATTTCATTGGCAAATTTGATGGCAATACATTTGTGAATGAAAACCCATCTGAAGAGGTGCGCTGGATTGACAGCGGAAAGGACTTTTACGCCGCTGTAAGCTGGTCCGATATTCCGGCCGCTGATGGACGGAGATTGTGGATAGGGTGGATGAACTGCTGGCCATATGCAGAAAAGATACCTGCCGGCAAGTGGAGAGGGAATATGTCAATTGTCAGGGAGCTTGTGCTTTCGAAAATTGATGGCTTTGGTTTGAAGCTGGTGCAAAAACCTGTATCTGAACTCGAATCAATACGGAAGGGGGAAATAATATCTGTTAGAGATGTTTGGTATAGTGCTTTAGATAATGCCATATCCGGTTTGATGTTGGATACATATGAAATTCTGCTGGAGATTGACATGTCAAAATCTAACAGTGATCAACTGGGCTTCAAGCTATTCAGGGATGAAGACGGGTATGTTGATGTTGGTGTTGATGTATCAAAAGGAAAGGTTTTTATAGACCGCCGTCATATTGCATGCCATCATAAAATGGAAGGTTTTGCGGAAAGGCATGAAGCCGGTTTAATTCGGAAAGACGGAATTATAAAGCTGCATATTTATGTTGATAGGGCATCGTTGGAAATGTTTGTTAATGAGGGTGAAAATGTATTTACGGAGTTGATATTTTCTGAAAGTGACAGTAGAAGTATTGAGTTTTATTGCACCGAGGGTGATGCTTATATTAAGTCCTTAACAATTTACTCTTTGGATAGCATATGGAAGTGTCCTGAAAAAGCATGATAAAAAGCCGTGGGTTTACTGATGGAGGACCTTTGATGAGGAAAAGGAATACTTGTGTTTGTAAGAAAAATGCTAAGCTCAACCACTCCATGTGCAAGGAATCATCGTAAGATGGAATATTAACTTCAATAATGTATCCGGAACTTATTTGCATGAGGCTCTATGAATTCAGGCTGTTTTAATGACAAAGTGATTAAAGAAATATACTTGGATTGCTGAGTCACATTGAATGCGAGGATTTATGTCATATCCAATGGTGTTTGTGTTATGTTTGCATGCAACGGTGAATTAAGCTTCATCAATCCAAATTTTAGGCAGTATAAAGAGATTATGGATTTGGATTGAGAGGGAGGTAGGTTTCTTGTATAAAATGTATGTATTATTTGCAATGTTATTGACACTTGCCTTTATACTTCTTCTTGTAACAGTATATTTGACTAACCGGTCAAATATGAAAGATCCAAAAGCCCAGTTGGCGACTAACGCATTCAAATCTAATGATTTGCTGGCATATTGGAGCTTTGATGAGGGAAGCGGTAAGGTCAGTGAAGACAAAGTATCAGGCATAAAAGATCCTATAAAATATGTTTTTAATGAAGCTAAATATAAACCTTCAACAGACCCTCTCCGGAAGGCTGGAGTTAAAGGCGGCAGCTTGCTGTTCGACGGCTACTCTACATGGATAGAAAGGTCTGCCGAAAAGGCATTTAAGCCTGGCAAGGCACTTACAATAGAGGTATGGGTAGCTCCCAAAAATTATGAGTGGGGGGATGGAGGAAAGCTTTCAACCATAATCAATCAGTATGACTCCCAAAATAAGCAGGGTTATGCCCTGGGTATGTACAGGCATGGATCATGGTCTTTCCAGATTGGCACCGGTAAAGAGTGGGTCGAAGTCTGGTCGGAGGAGAAACCTCTTTTAAAAAATAAATGGTCACATGTGGTAGGAGTATTTGACGGAGCATCAGGAACTGTGGCAATTTATCTGAATGGTGAAAAGGTGGGATTTACGAATATTGCTGAAGGAAGTGCTATTGCTCCTTGTGAGAGGCCGCTGCTTATCGGCAAAAACAATGAAGGGGTAGATATAGGGGGCCCTTTTACCGCAAATATGTTCAGTGGATTGATGGATGAATTAAAGGTTTACAGCCGGGCGATGTCAGAGGAAGAGGTTAAAGCATCATATAATGACTATATAAAAGCATTGGGGAATGGGGCTTTACCGGAGCCGGAACTGCATCCTGACCGTAGCCTCTATGCGGGAGACAGGCACAGGCCGCAGTATCATTTTATTGCTCCCGAAAAGTGGATGAATGAGCCTCATGGACCAATATATTTCAACGGTAAATACCACATATTTTACCAGCACAACCCCCAGGGGCCATATTGGCATCACATTCATTGGGGGCATGCAGTCAGTGATGATATGGTTCACTGGAAGGATTTGCCCATAGCACTGTCACCTGAAAAGGGTGAAGTGGATCCCGATGGATGCTGGTCCGGTTGTTCAGTGATAGATGATAACGGCATACCTGTAATACTCTATACTGCAGGTGATGACAGCAAAGTCCCGAATACTATGATTGGACTTGCCAGGAGCACCTTCAAAGCAGATCAGGATTCTGAACTAAAAACATGGATAAAGGAAAAGACACCCGTGCTTGTCCAAAAACAGGGTGAAGGCATGTATAAACAGTTTAGAGATCCGTTTGCATGGAAGGAAGGTGATACCTGGTACATGTTGGTCGGATCAGGAATGCCGGACAAAGGTGGAACGGCTTTGGTTTACACTTCAAAGGATCTCGTTAGTTGGGAATATCGTAATCCTTTGTATGTCGGTGATCAATTCAAATATCCAAAAACAGGCCAGGTGTGGGAGCTTCCTGTACTTTTCCCCATAGGGACTGATAAACAGGGAAATAAAAAGCACATTTTCATTATCAATCCATGGTTTAATGGGGTTAGTCCATACACAAGCAAGAACATTTGGTATTGGATAGGTGTATGGGACAAAGAAAATTGTAAGTTTATTCCGGATGATGAAGAACCTCAGATATTTGATTATGGCGAGCACTTTACCGGTCCCAGCGGACTGATTGATGATAAGGGGCGTGTAATCCTTTTTAGTATTGCACAGGATGGAAGAACCGGATTGCAGCAATATTTGTCTGGTTGGGCGCATAATGCCGGTATACCTTTGATTCTTTCCCTCGGAGATGATGGAAAACTTAGGATTGAGCCCATACCTGAGTTTCAATCCTTGCGCAAGGAAAAGCTTGCATCCTTCACTAATAAATCAATAAAAGATGCAAATGAGCTCTTGAAAAACATTAAAGGGGATATGTTGGAAATTATCGTTGAGCTTGAGAATGTGTCAGCTGAGAGTTATGGTATGAAAGTACGCAGCACAGAAGATGGTCAGGAGGAGACAGTGATATTCTATGACTCCTTGAAAAAAACACTAAATGTTGACAGGCTTAAATCAAGCAAGGCCAGCGATGTAAGAAAAGGAATTCAAGGTGGAGAATTCTTTCTGGATGGAAACACCTTAAAGCTTCATATATACCTTGACCGCTCCATGGTTGAGGTGTATGCGAATAATACAAAAAGCATCACGACAAGAGTATATCCGACCAGAGAGGATGCATTGGGTGTTAGTGTTTGGGGCAATGGTGACGTAACGGTTAAGTCAATGGAAATATGGAGCATGAATTCTGCTTACTAGAGTATTAATCCCCTGAAATTATGAAATTTATTATTAATAAGGTGATGGTATCATGTTTGACGTTGTAGCACTAGGCGAGTTATTAATTGATTTTACACCATGTGGAACTTCACAGAACAGGAATCTCATGTATGAGATGAATCCAGGTGGAGCGCCTGCAAATGTACTGGCAGTAGTTTCTAAGCTTGGGGGCAAAACAGCTTTTATTGGACAGGTCGGCAATGACCAATTTGGTTTGTTTCTCAGGGAAACACTGGCCGGAATGGGAGTCAATGTGGAAGGGCTGTTGCTTAGTGAGGAATACAGCACAACCCTTGCATTTGTTCACTTGGATAAAAATGGAGACAGGTCCTTCAGCTTTTACCGGAGCAATGGAGCAGATATAATGCTTCAAGCTCAAGATGTCAGATTCGATTTGATCAAGCAGTCTTCAATTCTTCATGTCGGTTCTGTCTCAATGACCCATGAGCCTTCAAGAACGGCAACGTTAGAGGCTGTTAAGGCTGCAAAGACCAATAATGTGCTTGTGTCATTTGACCCTAATCTCAGACCTGCTCTATGGGCTAGTCTCGACGAAGCAAAAAAAGTTATTGAAGGCATGCTGCAATATGCAGATATTTTAAAATTATCCCAAGAAGAACTATATTTCCTTACAGGAACTGATGAAATCGCAGATGCTTCTGCAGTCATTGCCAGGAAGTACGGCATAGAGCTCATTCTTATTACAATGGGGGCAAGTGGAAGTTTTTACAGGCTAAGGGATGAAATAGGGCAGCTTCCTGCCTACAATGTTGAGACAATAGACACTACTGGTGCCGGAGATGCTTTTCTAGGGGCAGTTTTACATAAGATTTTGAGTAGTGGTAAAAGTCTAAAAAACATTTCGGCCAAGGATGTGGAAGCGTTTGTTGATTTTGCTAATGCAGCAGGTTCGCTTGTTACAACTAAGAGAGGCGCAATACCCGCCATACCGACTTTATGCGAGATCAATAGATGCATGGCAACTGTGAACAAACTGGCATGAATTATGTTTTGCTGCTTTTAAATATTCATTGGTTAACACGAAAATAGCAATGTTATTTTCATTATTTGTTGCGTTATGTAAACATGAGGGGTTGTGCCGGCATTTTTTTAGCATAAGCTTCCGAGTTAAAGAGGCAGAATCGTAACAATTTATATCTTGCTTATATGTTATTTTCATTATTGGTGGTGCTTTGCAAGCATGAGCGGTTGTGTTGCTTTCACTTGTTCAGCCTGCTTATGATCTTTTTTTCAATACGCATGATTTCCCAAGTCAACTAAAGCATCCGAAGAAGATAAGAAGATCAGGTTCCATTATGGCAAAGATGGTTGTCAAGCGTTTTAAGAAGTCATGAAAACAGTGTATTTTCAAAAGCTGTCTCATGACTTTTTTAATGCTTGAAGCTTTTTGGCATAGTCCTGAAAATATGGAAATAATGATGAATATTCCAGGCAGGAAGCATGAAATCCGACTCTCCATAATGCTTAAAATGCCAGCAGGAAAAGCTTGAACATACATGAAATCGATTTTCAAGCTGCCCAGATATCAAAATAACCGGTGGACAGATGCCCATTCCAAGTATATTGGATTATGGTATAAGATGATTATTAGTGCCTCGATTTATAGGTTTTATGGTAGAATGTAGGAGAAAGATTTAAAGCAGAATATCAGAGATGGAATCAGGACGTGCATTATTGTGTTCGCTCTTATACCTTTTATTATAAAAGAGCGGTGATGACATGTTGAATGTTTGTCATATTTAAAGCGTTAGGAGACATTAATCAATGATCTGTATAATAAAAGGGGGATAGTAGATGAAAGAGGTTTTTAGGATTGAAAGAGTTGAAGATCCTGAAGAAAAGGCTAAAATTACCTCAGAGGTGTTATTGGATTTGCCGGATTGGTTTGGGATACCTGAGAGTACAAAAGCTTACATTGATGACTCGAGGCGGTTGCCTTTATGGGCGGCCAAAAAGGATAAGGAAGTCGTCGGGTTTATAACATTGGCTGAAACCAGCCCGGAAACGGGAGAATTACATTGCATGGGAGTTAAAAAAGCTTACCATAGAAAAGGGATCGGGACCCAGCTGTATCTGGAGCTGGAAAAGTATGCAAAAGAAAAATATAAGTATCTGCAGGTGAAAACGGTAGAAGAAGGACACTATTGGGAGTATGATCAAACGGTGGCTTTTTATAAATCATTGGGTTTTTCCAAACTTGAGGTCTTTCCGACCTTGTGGGACGAAGCGAATCCATGTTTGATTATGATAAAGGCTCTATAAATTCATGGCAATCAAATAGGGTTTTGCATGGAACAGCAATCAGAATGGACTGGCAGCAAGTTTAATATGTTCAATAAATGTATTTGCTTGTCCGAACAAATTCGAATGATATTACTAATGCCAACCTGAACCGTGATGAAGCGGCAATTCTTTTGTGTCGAGCTTAGTTTGAGACTAAATAGAGGTTAAAAAACAACTATAAGTTAGTGTAAGTTGATAAATGGACAAATTTGAACACACAGGAGAGGAGGTTAATATGTGAGCAGGCTGGAAATTTCTAAGTTTTCTAAAAGTTATAGTGTGCGAACGCTGTCCGACGAAGATATTCCCGACATATATGATTTATGCATACATAACAAGCAGTACTATGAATATTGTAAAAAACAACCTACCGTAGAATTAATTAAAAGTGATTTGAGAATCACACCACCTGGAAAAGACATATCTGATAAATTCTATGTAGGCTTTTTTGATAAACAGGAAATGATTGCCGTTATGGATCTAATTGATGGATATCATGAAAAAGATATGGTGTTTATAGGCTTTTTTATGATGAACATCAATCATCAGGGTAAAGGATTGGGCAGCCAGATAATAACTGAACTTTGCGACTATCTGAAACTAGAAAAGTATGGAGCTGTGAGGCTTGGAATTGATAAGGGAAATCCTCAATCAACACATTTTTGGAAAAAGAATGGTTTTGAAGTAATAAAAGAAATTGAGCAGGAGGAAGGGGTTATTCTCCTGGCTGAACGGAATTTGCGGAACTGACCTGTGTTTTGCAGCATGGGTTAATATCTTTCAGTGTGCTCATGAATCAGCCGATATGTTCTCGCGCACAGTAGAAAAGAGATATGTTTCTTGCACATTTGAGAAAATCGACCTGTTTTACTGATTCCATCTTTCATAGGCCTAGCTGTGCTTTCAATAAACCAAGAATTCATTATTGGCAAACACAGTGTAAAAAAATTCCTCCTTCTTATTGACTGAATTCATTCATTATGAGATAATAAAATTAACATATATTATCATCGAGGAGAGAACCAAATGACGCGCATAACCAAGGAACCAGAGGAACGACGCGAAGAGATTATATCTGCCGCCGAAAAGCTATTCCATGAAAAAGGATTCGAAAATACCATGATGTCTGATATAGCACAAACTCTCGGCATATCGCAGGGCTTACCCTATCGGTATTTTAAATCCAAGGTGGAGATCTTGGATGCGATAGCGGATAAATATAGCCATGAGTTTTTGCAGATGATCCAAGGCATTACGTTCGGACCTGATTTAAATGCAAAGGATAAGCTGGATATCTATTTCAAGCATATTGTGGAATGTGTAATGGGCTTAAAGCTGATTCCTCTTTTGCATGAAAAAAGCAATGAGGAATTGCATCATCGTGTAACGGAAAAGAGTATACAAAGCATGTTTCCTCTGCTTCGAGACCTGATCATAGAGGGCAATCGGCAAGGTTGTTTTTCATGCCCCAAGCCTGAAGAAAGCGCATGGTTTTTGCTAAATGGATTGAATGGCGTACAGGGATCGGCACCTATCAACTATATGGAAGGTAATGAAAAAATGTACGAGGGGATGAAACATATTCTGATGATGTTTTATCGGGTTTTGGGCGTTAAGGAGGAGTGAGAGTGAAATAATCCATATTATATTATTTATTTTTACTCTATAAATGAATGAATTCATTCACTATAAAGGAGGTTTTGTATGAGCTACATTAAATTTGAGAATGTCACCAAGGAATATCGAAGCGGCCCAACAACCGTACTGGCCGCAGACAAGGTGTGCTTTGAAATAGAACGCGGAGAGCTGTGTGTGATACTAGGGCCGAGTGGTGCGGGCAAAACCACTGTGTTGAATCTGCTGGGTGGTATGGATCGGCCAACATCAGGGCGCATTCATGTGGGCGAAAGGGTTGTTACGGATTTGCAAGGCCATGCTTTGACTGATTACCGCCGTTTAAGCGTGGGTTTTGTATTCCAGTTTTATAACCTGATGCCTAACCTCACCGCGCTGGAAAATGTGGAGCTCGCCCGACAGGTATGCCCCAACCCCCTTGACCCAAAGACGATTTTAGAGCAAGTGGGACTAAAGGACAGGATGAACAATTTTCCCGCCCAACTGTCGGGAGGGGAGCAACAGCGTGTGGCCATTGCGCGGGCATTATGCAAAAATCCCGCACTGCTTTTATGCGATGAACCTACCGGTGCGCTGGATTCGAAGACGGGAGCGCAGGTTCTGCGTCTGCTGCGTGATGTAACAGTAAATTTCAACACGACGGTTGTCATCATTACCCACAACGCTTTGGTGGCTGCAATCGCAGACCGTGTTATCCGAATGAAAAACGGCAGGGTCGAGGCTATGGAGATCAACAACTCACCGGAACCTGTGGAGGCAATCGTATGGTAAAGTATACTCTATCAAAAAAATTATTTCGTGATATGGTAAAAGCCAAATGGCAGTTTCTGTCCATTATCATTCTATGCGCATTGGGTGTCATGGTCTTTAGCGGACTGGATGCAGCATGGAGAGAAATCGGCGCATCCGTTAACAATTACTTTGAATCGCAAAAGCTTGCTGACTTTTGGGTAGCTGTGCCTTATGCAGACCAGGATACAGAAAACACAATCAGGCATTTGCACGGCGTAAAGGATGTACAGAGCCGGATCACCATGGAAGTTGCCGCAGATCTTCCGGGAGAGCCTGACCTTATGCTTCACGCATTGGATGGACAGGCGCGTATCAATATTCCTGTGGTTCAAAGCGGCGCAATGCTTTCAGGTAGTGACCCAAGGGGGTGTTTGTTGGAACAGCAGTTTGCCCAGGCTCATAATTTATCGGTAGGAGACAGCCTAACCATAAAAATCAGCGGACAGGAGCAAACATTTATCATCCGTGGATTGATTGTCAGCCCTGAATATATCATTACCGCCAAGGACTTGTTACCGGATCCGCAATCGTATGGATTTATGATTGCCAATAGTGCGGCGTTCCCGCAAGCTCCTCTGAATGAAATTACCGTGCTGCTTTCGGAGGCTGCAGACAGCAAAGCGGTAAAGGAAGCGATTGAAGCCGCTCTCCCTTATGCCCTTGTCCGTGACCGAACCGCCCATCAAAGCACTGAAATGATAAAAAGCGAAGTGGCGCAGTTCAAATCGCTGTCCTCCGTATTTCCCGTGTTGTTTTTTGCCGTGTCTGCGTTGATTGTGCTAACCACCATGACCCGCATGGTAGACAACCAGCGCACACAGATGGGTATCCTGAAGGCCTTGGGGTATCATGACAGAAAAATTTTGTGGCATTACCTCTCCTATGGATTTTATCCCTCCCTGGTCGGTTCGGTTGCCGGACTGCTGATTGGCAGGTATACGCTGCCTGCATATATATGGAAGTTGGAATCGGTATTTTACAAACTGCCTCCGAAGGTTCCGGCGCAGCTGTCTTTTGAGGCGCTTCTGGTGTGTGCCTTGTCAATTCTGTTAAGCTGCCTGATTTGCTACCTTTCGTGCAGAAAGCTTTTTAAAGAAGTACCGGCAGCCCTGTTGCGGCCTAAAGCACCAAAGGCTGGCAGCCGCATTCTGCTGGAACGGTTTCCTGCATTTTGGGGGCGGTTAAAGTTTAATGCTAAAATGATTCTGCGCAATCTGTTCCGCAGCAAAACCCGCACCATTATGGCACTGCTCGGTGTCCTGTGCTGCACAGCGCTTATTATTACGGCATTTGGACTGCAGGATACTTTTCAAAATTTAGTATTTACCCATTACGGGCAAACCTTGCATTATGACATACGTGCAGACCTGACAAGAGATGCGGGCGAGTTTTCAACATATAAACAGAAAATCCCGGCTCAAACCGTTGAAGGCCTGATGGAAAGGATAGTCAGCGTTCAAAAAGATGGCGGGAGCCGTACCACTTTGTTATCTGTACTGGAAGGAAACCAAACGTTGATTGATTTGGGAGTTGACATGCAGTCAAACATGCTTCCCGGTGACGGAATTATTATAACGGAAAAGCTGGCAAGGTTATTGGATATGGAAGTAGGGGATACGGTTACGCTTAAATTCCCTGGCGACAAAGATCCGGTGCAACTTAAAATCAAAAGACTTGCTTCAGTGGGTATAGGCCAGGGGCTTTACATGTCTGTAGATTTATGGGAATCGTTGGGAAAAGGCGCTTTTGTGCCAACTGCTTTGTTGATTAAGGAACCGGCTGCAAATTGCATTGACTATTTGAATCAGCTGGATGAGGTGGACAGTATGGATTGGATTTCCTCTCTGCAGGAGAAAACCATATCCGGAATGCAGAGCATCATGAGTATCACTGTGCTAATGATTGCCTTTGCGCTCACCCTCGCCTTTGTTGTTCTGTACAATATGGGGATTCTGAATTTTGTTGAACGCACCCGTGAGTTTGCCACCCTTAAAGTGCTGGGATATCATCAAAAGGAAATACAATCCCTGATCGTGCGGGAAAATGCACTTATCTCTTGTCTTGGCATTGTATCTGGTATATTGCCTGGATTGGGGCTGAACACCATCGTCATGCGCGCCAGCGAGCCAGACGATATGCTGTTTTCTCCCGTTGTTTCTGCTTTAAGCATAGTTATAGCATGCGGGCTGACGCTTGCGTTCTCGCTGCTGATACAGATTTTTCTGGCCCGCAAGGTAAAATCCATAGATATGGTGGAAGCACTAAAAAGCGTTGAGTAGAGATATAAGAGGATGGTTATGTATGAAGAAAAAGCTGATTTGTATTTCATAAGCGGTGAGTGGGCTCAAATCAAGCGAAAAATATTGAAATATTCTTATTCTAAATTCAATAAGCTTTTACTTATCTTTGATTAACATTATGACGGTAGAGATTAAAAAAGGGAGCAACAGTAGATTTAAATGTTGTTGCGGAAGGCTCTATGGTATTTTTAGAGCCTTTTCTTTGCTTTTGTTCATATTTATAGTGTGTCAGTACTGAAGGACAATCTCTGGAATAACCCCGATATCATCATTGGTATGAGCCTGCCGACGATCTTGACAATGCTGCTGGGCATGGAATTATGGAAAATTACATGAGCCACGCAAGGCGGAATAATAAAATGAAATCCCTGTCATTCCCTAAAAAAGGTATTTCGTATGCCAATTCATGATGAGTTATATCAAATGTTCAATTGTACTTGTAAAATATAACAAAAATAGGCAATACCCCTTGACAATAGATGACTACTCTGATAGTATAATAATGACTATTGCAATAGTCGGAGGTTTGTATGGAAATCAAAGTCTTTGATTCAGAATTAAAGGTTATGGAGGTCCTGTGGAAGGAAGGTGACTTAACTGCGGGACAACTTGCCAAAATTTTAAAGGAACAGATTGGCTGGAATCGCAACACGACTTATACCATTATCAAAAAGCTTATTGACAAAGGTGCAATTGAGCGCAGAGAGCCAAACTTTATATGCCATGCGTTGTTAAAAAGGGAGCAGGTTCAGGAGATGGAAACAACAGAGCTCATCAACAAGGTATTTGCCGGATCTGTAGATTTATTATTTGCTTCACTGCTGAAAAGAAAGAACCTGCCGGAAGATGAAATTGAACGGCTGATGGAAATTATCAAAAAGTCAGAGTGAGGTGCGGACATGGATATTATTCAAACAAGCGTTTCTGCATCCGTTCTGATTGTGGCAGTTGTGATTATACGCACCCTGGCCCTGCATAAACTGCCGAAAAAGACCTTCATTGTATTATGGGGTGTAGTACTTTTCCGTTTGCTTGTCCCGGTTTCCATTCCATCCCGGTTTAGCCTATACACGGGATTGGATATGCTAAAGGGGTTGCTGGCAGAGGACTTCTACTTCACCCCTACGATGAAAACAGCCGGCATTTCCAACATGGCAGACGCACCTGTAACAGAAGTAACAGTTGATGCAGCAAATGCTATATTCCCTTCACCGGTGAAAATTGTTTGGTTCATTGGTATGAGTGCGTTCGCGCTATTTTTCACGATAGTATATGTCAAGTGTGTCAGGCAGTTCAACATGTCCCTGCCGGTTAAAAATGAATTTATCACCCTATGGATGCAGGAAAAATCCTTGTTGCGCCCTGTACAGATAAGGCAAAATGACAGGATTAAAACTCCATTGACCTATGGTGTTTTCCGTCCTGTGATTCTTCTTCCAAAGAACACCGACTGGAAGGATGAAATGAAGCTGCGGTATATCCTTGCACACGAGTTTACCCACATACGGCATTTTGACACGCTGCTTAAATTGATAATAACCATCGCGGTATGTGTTCATTGGTTCAATCCACTTGTTTGGGTGATGTATATAGTGGCAAACCGTGACATCGAATTATCCTGTGATGAAACAGTGGTTCGCTCACAGGGGGAAACCATGAAATCTTCGTATGCTCTGATGCTGCTTGAGTTGGAAAAGGAAAAGGCATACTCCCCATTTGCAAACCATTTTAGTAAAAGCGCGATTGAAGAAAGGATGGTATCGATCATGAAAACGAAAAAAATGTCTATTATGGCTATCGTATTAGCAGTCCTGCTTGTTGCTGCAACGTCAACTGTGTTTGCAACAGACGCACTTACTACTACTGACACCTCATCGGGGGAAAATGTAAAATATGCAGAGAAGATAACTGATTACGATGACAAAGATGCTGCTTTTACTGCTGATTCGTCCGCAACACCGTTCTCATCCCATAAGGGTACAGATGTTTATGACCTGATGAATTTTGATGGCAAGGATGCTGATTTTATTGCAGATTCGTATGGAACATCGTTCTCGTCGCATAAAGGCACACCTGCAGATGAGCAAAAGCACGCCGTGGATTTTGACTTGGAAAAAGCTATTGCGGATATTAAGTCCGGAGCGGTAAAACCGTTAAGCAAGGATAACTTACCGGATGGAATTTCAAAAGATGATGTGATAAAATTTACCGATCAAAACGGAAAAAAATCGGATGTTAACCTTAATGGATTTTCAATTCATGCAAATTGTGCTCATGTATATACGCCAGGAATATTGGTAGTCAATGCAAAAGCATCGGACGGAAGTTGCACATATACAACTTTTGATGCAATAAGATGTCACAAATGCAATACGATTTGGGTATTAGATTTGATTAGCACTACGACCTATAGGGTTTGTCCTCACTAAGCCTATTTCTTTCTAATAAGGAAAGAACTCCGATTAAAACAACGGAAGAAATTGCATAGCAATTTCAACACACCGTTTCAATGAGGCGGGAATTTTAACTCACCATCTACTGTGGAATTAGGTACCCCCACCTATAAGAGGTGGGGGACACCTTTAGCCTCATTATAATAAGATAAGTCTCGCAGAGCCTGCTCTGTTTTAGCCAAGGGCAGGCTCTTGATAATGTCCGTTGAGACTGGTATGAGCTAAAAATTACTGCCTGCAATAATTGACAAAAAGGAAAATACATGAAATAATAATATATAATTATAAATATTATTTTTGAAATGAGGCGCGACGATGATTTTAAGGTAATCTCAAATTAACTGATAATAAGCTCAATAGTCCGATTGTTCGGGCTTTGTTGTGTTGTCGGAATTGGGATTACTTAACCGAATCGATTTGGTATGTCATTGATTGCGCTATTATTGTGCCCAGATGAGTGCATGTATTGTCTTGGGTTAATTGTGCTATAAGTAACTCCATTTTCGACGATTTAAAATCGTTAAAATGGAGTTTTTATTTTAGGAGGGTTTTTATGAAAAACAGCATTAATAGAAGAAGGTATAAACTCCTTGCGGATTTCGCCAAGGTGCATGGATTTCTTACTGAGATATATTCCCTTGATACTTTGAACAGTTATCTTTTGCCGCAGTTTTTTGAGTATGCGCATACTCATCCGTTCTTTAACCACAAGCTTACACACCGTTTCGGACTTTGGGAGGAAGGCGGCAAACTTGTCGGTGTTGCGTGCTATGAGATGGATATCGGCGAGAGCTTTTTGGTTACTGACCGTGAGCATACATTTCTCTTGCCTGAAATGCTTGAATTTGCAGAAAAAGAGCTGTCTGCTGTAAACAACAATAAGCGGACCCTTTGTGTATGGGTGACGGATAAAGAGACAGATAAAATTGAGCTGCTGTCACGAAACGGATACACAAAGGTACATGCCGAACCAGTGCGGATATTCTCCTATGATAAGCCGTTTCGCGATGTCAAGCTGCCCGATGGCTATACAATTATATCTTTGGAAGATGAAAACGACTATAAGAAAATTCATGATTGCCTTTGGAAAGGTTTTGATCACGGCGACAACCCCGACGACGATATAGACTGTCGGATACATATGCAAAGCGGACCCAATTTCAGAAAGGATCTGACAACTGTGATAAAGGCTCCGAATGATGATTATGCATGTTTTGCCGGGATGTGGTTGGATGAGAAGAATAAATACGCTTATCTTGAGCCCCTTGCCACCGTTCCTGAGCATCGCAGGAAGGGCCTGGCCAGCATTGCCCTTACGGTGGGAATGAAGAAAACAAAAGCCCTCGGTGCAAAATATTGCTTTGGCGGTGTGCCTGAATTTTATACCGCTATCGGATTTGAAACAATCTGTCATCGTGAAATGTGGAGAAGGGAGTGGTAATATGCCAATATCAATTAGAGTAAATGAATATTTGTTTATGTTCTATGTGGGATAGACGATTTTGTACGACAAATGATGGAAAGCGGATGCGTGAGCTGATATATCTGATAGATAGATACTCAAAATGGTATAGGTAGAAGGAGGTACCAAATGTTTACATTAACATCTACGCTTCAATACGCTGAAGCCGGAAGAATTGAAGAATGGGTTCATTTGTTCTTAAATGATGAGGGCAATAATGTTCCGTTTTCAGAAGGCTTAAAACTAGAAAAACGATATTATTTCGGCCCATTGAAATTCAAGCTTGATATGTTTGCCCGTTGCTGCGGGCCGGAACCGAACAACAAATATGTTGTCGACGGTGAGGGTTTTGAAAAGCATGTTTCGGAATTGCAAAAACGCATTAAAGACGGCTGGGATATGCCACCGCTCATTGTCAACTATTTTAATGGCACCTTTGAGCTGAATGATGGCAATCACAGATATGAGGCACTAAAGCGAAGTGGTATAGATGAGTATTTCTTTATAGTTTGGACCACCGACAAACCGGATGCCATCAATTTTAGCAAGGAATTTTGCCAGATGTAATTATAAATACATTGAAAATATAAGGGGTAGTTATTAAATGCAAAAATATATATAAATGCCATCTTCAGTATTGATACATGATTATTAAAAGATGGCTTATACAGAAAATTTAAATCCATATGTAATATACTGGCACCGATATCAATGTCCGATAACTCTGTACGGCATCTTCACCGGATGCTGCTTGTGCAGCCACAGTTTTTATGTATGAGATGGAACTATTAAAATAAAGATGAAAATAGGAAGGATGAGAAAGACATGCAGTATCAAATAATATCAATCCGCCGCAAACCCGAATATTCTGAACGTGCAATTGACTGGTTCGCTTCTAAATGGGGCATAGACCGCAAGGAGTATGAAAAGAGCATCCATGACTGTATCAATAATAACGAAAGCCTTCCTCAATGGTATTTAGCAGTTGATGAAGAGGATGAAATTGTCGGAGGCTGTGGGCTTATTCAAAATGATTTTGTTGACAGAACGGACCTGTTTCCATATTTGTGCGCGCTTTTTGTTGAGGAAAAAGCCAGAGGCAACGCCCTTGGGGCAAAGCTTCTGGAAAACGCAAGGATTGAAGCAGGAAGGCTCGGCTTTGACAAGATATATCTTTGCACCGACCATACCTCATATTATGAGAAACATGGCTGGAAATATATTGCCATAGGACATCACCCCTGGGGAGAGACATCCAGGATATACGAAGCTGATACTATAAAACAGCCTGTGCTCGAAAAAATGAGTGATTTTTTTGCCGCCCGGGTGGAAGGCTACGAGGAACATATGCTTAATAATGTGGAGGGGTGCAAAGAAGGATACGTGAAGATGGCGGAGCTTGTTCCGGACGACACTCAATCAATTCTTGACCTGGGCTGCGGTACAGGGCTTGAGCTTGATGAAATATTCAAGAAGCTGCCCAATGTATCGGTGGTAGGAATTGATTTAACACAGGCAATGCTGGATAAGCTTAAGCAGAAACACTTTGATAAAAATATCAAGCTGATCTGCGGGAGTTATTTTGATGTTCCTCTGGGTGAAAACATGTTTGATGTGGCCATTTCATTTCAAACAATGCATCACTTTTCCCATGCCGAGAAAACCGGACTGTATGCTAAAATCCATAAAGCGCTTAATTCAAAGGGGATGTACATCGAGTGTGATTACATGGTAACCGAGCAATCGGTGGAGGATGAGCTTTTTGCATTGAATGCAAAGCTTCGGCGGGAAAGGAACATCCCGGAGGGTGAGTTTTATCATTTTGATACACCCTGTACCATTGACAATCAAATTGCCATGTTGAAAAAAGCCGGCTTTTCATCTGCTGAAATGGTATGGCGAATGGAAAACACGACGATGATAGTGGCAAAGAAGTGACCAAGGATCGGGATATGCATTGTATGCACTGTTTTTGATTACTTAAAATTATTTGATAGATTTGATATACCCATTTTAGCGTATAGACCTGGATTGCCAGATTTATTTTTCCTTATTGATACGCATATAAAGGAAATTGCCATAATGTGGCGAATAGCACTAATAGATAGCATCGATTCAGATCGTGTCTCCATTATATCTAACTGAGCAATGCACGAGATCGGTTGTGATGATGAAGCCTTTATGATGCTAGAAAGTGAGGTTACTTTATGACTAAGCAAAACTATACGGAAGTGAATTCAAAAACCTGGGATAAGTTGGCTGAAAACGGCTGCGAATGGTCAATCCCTATAAGTCACGAAGAATACGTAAAAGCAAAAGCTGGCGAATGGGGTGTTTACCTCATTAAAAATCCTGTGCCGACCTGGTATTTGAAAGATTTTCATGTTCAATAAACTGATAAAGTCTTCAACTAACCAAATTTGCGAGTAAATTCGCATTTTGCGTTATAGGCTTGGCTGGATGGCTGTGATAGCATTAAGCTATCAAATTAAAGGAGGTCATTATATGGCGACAGTTAAGCTTAAAATTGCTGAGTTAAGAAAAAGTAAAGGGATTGGGCAGCAGGATTTGGCAGAAGTATTAGGGGTATCTTTCCAGACAGTCAGCAAATGGGAGACGGGTACCACAATGCCTGATATTTCATTGTTGCCGGATATAGCTGCGTACTTTGATGTTTCGGTGGATGAATTATTAGGCTTAAAGCCACTGCGACAGCAGGCATACATACCAAGGGGCACAGACAATCGTGACAATTGGAATGGAAAGACTGACAAGCTTTATAAAAATAGAAAATATTTTTGGAATGATGATTACCTGCAGTTTCTTATAAAAAACGTCTGGCATATTGAATCACCGGTGGATGTTGTTGATTTCAGGTGTTGTGATGGTTATTTGGGAAAAAAGCTGTTGGAGGTTTTGCCGCAGGGAAGCACCTATACAGGGCTTGATAACGAATATTTCACTGAAAAGGCAAGACAAAATTTTGACAATGCTCATGCTGGTGTAAAGTTTATTGTATCAGACCTGTATTCTTTTGAGACAGATAAGAAATATGACCTGGCAATATGTCAAGCAGGATTAAGGCATATGAACAGGCCGATGGAAGTACTGAAAAAAATGATAGCTGCAGTTAAGAAAAATGGCCTTGTCGTCTGCGTAGATGTAAACAGGGAGTTTGAAAATGACGGGTTATATATGGATGATATTCCTTATGATTATCTCTGTACTGCCTTTGATTTCCATAAGATTTGGAAGAAGGAGCTGGAGTGTGAAGGCAGGGATTATGCTGTTGGAATGCGGCTGCCATTTTATATGCAGCAGTTGGGGCTGCATGATATTGATATTCGTATGAACGATAAAGTAATGTATGTAAATCCCAATATGAAGGATTATGAGGAGAAAGTACAGGGTTTTATCGAAATAAACGGTCTGGATGAACCTTTTAGCATATCCAGCAGGGAAGGCACTATAGAATTATTCATGAATCGGGGAGTTGACAGAGTAGAAGCGGAAGCCTATATAAACATGCAGGCCAGAAAAGCAGAATACTTCAGAGATACTGAATATAAGAAGTCATTTTTAAAAGTACAGGGATTGCTGATCACATATGGTAGGGAATGATAACATTACGTCCAAATATTATGTAAAATAGAGAAACTAGAGAATGCAATGTATGAGAATGATCGTACATTCCAGTAGAAGGCAATGTATGAAAATGAATCGCACATTTCAGAGTTTTTGCTTGAAAAATATTCCGTGTTTTGAAAAGGCAAAAAACCTTGTGGCAATAGTGAATGGGTCAGCAAAATGAGTTACATAATACGCAAAGCAGCAAGTGAAGATTTTACTGACGTCTACAACTATCTCAATAAATGATGGGGTGGAGTGGCTGACAAAAAGGCTTCTAAAGGAAAATATGTAAAACCATCAGAAAATAACAGCCTTTTATATAGTGGCCTGAAATATAAACCATCCATCCTTGACCGAAAATTGACATACACCGCCATGCTTTTCCACGATATGGACCATGCTTTTTGTCCCAAAGCCATGCCCCTGTTCTTTGGATACAGGAATACCCTGAACGAATACCGGTTCTGTATGATAACTATTGCGGATGTCAATGCACAGCTTATTGTTCTTGAGATATATACGCAGCTTGATAATGCGTTCATTGCTGTCAGCTATTTTCTTCGAGGCTTGTATGGCGTTTTCCAAAGCGTTTGACAAAAGTGAGCAAAGCTCGGTGTCGCTAAGCGAAAGCGAGTCAGGCAGTTTTGCATCTATCGACAATGAGATTTCCGATTGCTTTGCTTTGGTGGCGAAAGCGGACAAAATCAGATTGACGGTTTCGTTTTCGCAATAGCGTATGGGCGTGATGGCGTCCATGTCGGACTGAGCAGTCCGTAGATATTCCTTAATTTCCTCCATGCGATTATCGGATGCCAGACCTTGTAAAAGCGCGAAATGGTGGCGCATATCGTGGCGATAGGCCGCTGCATTCTGATGCATCTGCCGCAGAGACGCAAATTCCGCCTGTGCCAGCCGGAACTGTGTATCCAGCATATCACGTTCTCTCTCCACCTCTGCTTGCTTCTGCATTTCTATATAGTAAAAAATTACAAAGACAAAATAGAAGGCGGATATAATGAAAGGCATGAACTGTACGGCTGCCCGTGTTCCACTGTACAGAAAATCGGTATAAACAGTGGTGGAATAGTCCACCAAATAATAAAAAGCCGGAACTGCGCCAAATATCAGGCAGGATTTAGTCGAACGTTCCATCAAATGTTGAACCGATTTTGCCACATATTTTTTCAGAATATAATACATCAATATTACCGATAAAATATAACCCAAATGGTTTATGCTCGCCTTGCTAAAGGCACCTCCTGTCATATCGCCAAAGATATCCGCTGCAACACTTCCAATCCAACGGGGAGGCTGGCAGCACAGAAAGGTAGCGAACATACTAGTTACCGAAATAAGCCAAGAGCGCTTTAAATATAAAGCGAGAAAAGCAGCTATTGGAAAGTGGGTAAGCAGAGGGTATATTTTCCACGTAATGTCCATGCCGAAACGAAACAAGCATAAGACTTGAATAACAAATACAGCAACGGTATAACATCCCAGCACCAGATGTTTTTTTCGTGTAGAAGGCATTCCGACGAAACTGACCGCAACCACCATACCGAATAATAAAGCAGCCCAATAACGAGAGAATTCAATGATAGTTGCTATCATTTTGTGACACCTCCTTGTAGGGGGCATAAGCAAAAATGATAAAGGATAAGGTGTTAGCTGGCACCTGCATATTCAATTCATCCATCCGCTTATTCTCCCTCCATTTGGTAAGCCAGATACTGCTGCTTGATCTCTCGCGCCTTGCCCTGCGCAACAGGAACTGACGAAAGGGACTGCAAAATCACCTGATGCTCTTCTATGGTATCCACATACTGCATATTCACAATATAGGAGCGGTGGGTTTTAATAAAACACCCATACTTCATAAGATTATCACAGACATGTGAAAAAGACTCGGTACATTTGATTACCTTGCCGGACAGCAAGTGATACAACACATTTCTGCCGATGACCTCGGCAAAGATTAAATTGGAAATCAAAATTTTTTGAATTCCCTCATTGCTCTTTACGACAATCGCATCCTCGTCTTTTTTTACTTTTATATGCTCCAGCATATCGTCAAAGGTAAAGAATAATTTCTCTTTTGATATAGGCTTTAATACATAGTTAATAGCCTTCACTGAATAGCTTTCCAGAGCAAATTCCGGTGAAGATGTAAAAAATAAAATCGGCGCAGTTTTGTCATAAGCTCGGATTTCCTTTGCAACATCAATGCCCGTAAAGCCTGGCATAATGATATCCAGGCAGTATATATCAAACCGTTTCCCTTTTTCCAATGCCGAAATCAGATCAAATCCGTTTGGAAAGACGGCGTATTCCAAGTTTAGATGTTTTGATGACCGGTACAGGTTTATGAGCTGTATTATATGGCATAGCTCGTCAATATTGTCATCGCATATCGCAATATGTAGCATAAGCTCCCCCCATTAATTATCATTTTATCACACAAACTGAATGTTCTGCACTATTTCATGTCGAAAAAATCATGTTTCATGCAGCAGGTGATTTTTAAAGGAAGATTTTTGATAGATTTAATACAGGAATTGCCCCCTATACACTAGCTAAAAGAAGATGAGGGATTGCAAATGAAAAAACTACCGGTACTTAATATGGCACCTGCTATTATACTGAGGCTGGCAGTCTGTCTAAGAATTAAGAAACGAACGAGGAGGACTTTATTATGCTGCAAACTATCATCGCAATTATCGCAACTCTTGCTTTAATTGCCCTATGGATAATCTCTACGCAGCGCAAGTTGGTAGTGCTTGATGAAAATATCGGCAATGCCATGATTCAGATCGGAGTGCAGCTGTCATGCCGCTTCGATGCTCTGACGGCTCTTTTGGATTTGACAAAAGGCTATGCCAAGCATGAAAGCGAGACACTTATTGAAACAATCAAGCTAAGAAGAAGCATAATTACAGCCAAATCCACGCCGGATGATGTGGTGCACCAGGAAGGACTTATTTCCGAGGCCTTGAGCAGGATTGCCATGTTGACGGAGCAATACCCTGAATTAAAAGAAAATCAAAATTATATCAAAACCATGAACGCAGAGGAAATCTTCGAAAACATGGTGCGCACCAGCTGCCTGATATACAACGACAGCGTGACTAAACTAAACCGTGAAATCCGAATGTTTCCGGTCTTCATGATTGCTGGGATTTTAGGCTTTCGGCAAAGAGACTATCTGGAGGAGAAAGAGCACGCTCCCGGCTGCAGATGGAGAAGCCAAAAGGCTGAATAGAATTCAGAAGCTGCATTTAGGAAGGGCACATGATGAAAAAAAGAGCTGTTTCGCTTTTATTAGCAGTGATTATGATCACAGGCATGCTGCTGACTTCGAGTTATGCAGCAAAACGTCAGAGAACGAGCCCGTGTATCTTGGCACCGAAGCAGAGTGCCATGGAACCAAAGTTATTGCTTGATCTCACACAGGCTCGGCACCAGATCACGCAAAGATAACCTTTATCAAGGCAGATTAGTATGAAGTTGCCGTATGGGACAAGCTTTCCTCCCATGCGGAGGTAAGAAATAAGCTGCTGCCAGGGCAAACCGTAATCAGCAGTTTATATATATGCCGGGCATGATGCCCAAACAATAAATGATTAGGAGGGTCAATATGAGAAAACGATTGCTAAGCTTACTATTAATTGTCTGTATGCTAGTGTCCATATTTCCATTGCAGATGTTTGCAGCAGACACCCGTCAGGCAAAGTTAAGTAGTGAGCCGGTGGAAGAGCTTCCTTTTTCCGATGTGAATAAAGGAAACTGGTTTTATGATGCAGTAAGCTATGCTTACAATCATGGACTTTTTAATGGAACGGGAGCGGACACTTTCTCCCCTTACAGTACCATGACAAGAGCAATGTTTGTGACGGTCGTTGGCAGAATGTTGGGCGTGGATGTTACCGAATATCAAAACAAATCAACTTTTTCCGATGTTAAGGCAGATGCCTACTATGCTCCTTATGTAGCGTGGGCAGTGGAGCATGGGATTACAAACGGAGTTGGAAATGGACTTTTTGCTCCTGATGAGCCTCTGACTCGTGAGCAAATGGCAACCTTTATTGTTCGCCTGTTTGACACCTTTGGCTATCCATATCCCGAGGAGAAGGTGAGTGGCTCGCCAAAGGATTTGGACAGCATTTCGAATTATGCAAGGGAATCCGTTCTGAAGCTTTGGGCATGTGGGATGTTCAACGGTGATAATGCAGGCAATTTTAATCCCAAGGACAACGCTACTCGTGCAGAGTGTGCGGCTTTTCTCATGCGTATAGACGAGCATTTCGTTGAAATTGGCATCAAGGAATATACCACAGAAGAAGAACAACCGGAAGAACCGGAGGAGGAGCCTGAAGAAGAACCTGAAGAAGAACCTGAAGAAGAGCCGGAGGAAGATCCGGATGAAAATCCAGGCAGCGGTACATCAAAATATACAGTAACATTTATGGACGGAGATAGATATGTTGAGATGTTTACTGTAAAGAAAGGACAACCTTTATCAAAGACGCCTTCCAGCAGTAAAGTTGCAAAAGACGGTTATATTTTCGTTGGATGGTTTTCCAACAAGGAATGCACCATACCGTTCTATGCAGATGATGCTGTGACTTCAAACCTGACTGTTTATGCGAAATATGAGGAGATGGTAAAGGAAGAGCTGAGTATTACTTCTTTCTCACTGTTAGACCAGTCTCCAGACCTTAGTTTCGCAATCCAAAAAATCAGCCAGAATGCTGGAAGCGTTAACGATAGTATAGTATTAACTGTTATGGATGGATCAGACCCAGTGGAGCTCGATATTATCAATAACGGAAATGACACCTTTACCGTAAAGGCAAAGGGGGGCTTCCGTGAAGGTTCAAACTACAGGCTTACCCTTGGAGAAGGATACATATTCAAGGATAAGGCTGAATCCATACGTACAGTTAACTTCAGTATTAAAAAAGAGGAAGTATTCAACCTTGCTTTGAATGATGGCGTAATTTATATTCAGGATACAGAAGAAATCTCATATAAAATTGGCGACAAGGATCCGGTGGACGTACTTAATCCGGAAATGCTGAGAAGCGAAACCGCTGATGAAGTAACCGGAACATTTGAGTATGAAAAAGCCGGTGAACTCAATGAAAATGATATTCTCTGTATTTATGAAACAACTCCCCCTTATGAACGCGACTATGTGAACAACACTTATTCCGATGATGCGGAAGTATATGTGGAAGTAGTTTCAATCGTTGGTAATACAGTAACTTTTAAAGGCCTTGATGAAGAAGATGCAGATAAATTAATCTTTATTCCGGACACTATTCCGTTTAAAGTTGCGGAATTACCAAAAGGAGAATCCGGGACAGTTAAGGCATCAGATGTTGACACTGATGCACGGGATGCCATGGGGCTTCCTCTGTATCCGGAAGTGGAAAAAGGCGATTTCCTGGTATTCTATGTAGGCGATTTAACAGGTCTTACTGTGGAAGACGAAGTCTACTACGGTATTGTCACCAAAGTTGAGGGCGATACTGTTTACTATGCCAGAACAACAAAAGAGGAAATCGAAAAATCCATGGACACTTTCCTGCAGCAGACACCTAAAGGCGATGAGCTTTTGGATGGAGTGGATATAGAATCCCTTACAGGCAAAATTGAGCAGCAAGTGCGGGAGAGCGGATTTGCCGAGGAAGCAGCTGAATACCTTGCTCTTATGGCAACTCAAACTGAAGGATTCAAAAGCCTCTCGGGACTGACTGACTTCTCTATGACCGATGAAAGCGGTAATCCTTTGACTGCCGAGGAACTGGAGCTGATGGGAATCGGTAAAAACATTGAGTTGTCTGATGATGTGGAAGTTACCGTTGAACTTGACAAGAGCTCCAAATATTTCAATGATGGTGTCCGGCTGGCCGTCGGCATAGACGCAGAATTCTCTGTTGACATTGGCGAAGAAGGTCAGATGAAGATTGTTCTGTCTGCTACCTTTGCGGAAGAAATATCTCTTGACATTACTGCAAGCGCTTATGCCGATGTTACATGGTATGTCATCATTCCGAAATTCCATGAGTTGACTTTCAGATCCTTCATAGATATTAAAAACTATTCTGCTGTTTCTGTAGACTTAAAGATGTATACAGTGGAGAAGGAAGAAGACCCGCTGTGGGAAAGACTGAAAAAAATCAAAAACGGCAAATACAAGAAAACCATTGAACAAATTGAAGAATTAAAAGACAAAATTACCGAAGCTAAAGAAACTGCCGAAAAAATCCAGGGCTACATGGAAGATCTGGAGAACCTGTGGAAATCCATTCCTTCCGATGTGACTAATAAAGAAGAATACGAAGGGCTCCTTGACACTTTAGGGGAATTGAACGTGACCCAGGAACTGAAGGAAATGCTGGATCTCACCACTGAGGCTGAGCTTGACGCCGGCGTCCGCAACCTGATGGAACGTTATTCGGAGATGCTGGAAAATGAAAGCGACTGGATAGAGATTTTAAATAAGGAAATATTTGACCGGGATTTTCATATCAGCGTTTTCGCATTCAAAATCGGTGCAGATTTTGTTATCAAGGCAAATGTTAATGTCGCCATGGGCGCCAATATGGAATATGTGATTGGCAAACGTTATTCCTTCTGGTTTGATATCATATCCCAAACCAGCGGCAGCTCCGAAATGGATCTTCTTGACGAGAAATTTGCCTTCCAGTTCTATGTCATGGGGGAACTCGGGCTGAAGATGGGTGTCGAGGCTGAAATTGCCGTAGGAGTTATATCAACCAAAATAGGCAGCATTGGACTCACGGCAGAGTTTGGACCATATGTTGAGACATGGGGTTACTTTATCTATGAGTACACCAAGTTGAGACCTGCAAATACCTCCACCTGGGACTACGACGAGAGGATGATGGGGGCACTTTACCTGGAGTTTGGGTTATACCTTGAGATGCACTTTAAGGCACAGGCATTTGGTGATTATTTCAAATACGAACCGACTCTTCTTGACAAGAAATGGCCACTTCTTACAGCAGGCACAAGAAACAATGTATATGGCTTTGCTTACGAAATAGAAGATGGTGAAGTACTTCCTGTAGTTGACCATGACAACAACAGTGTAAATGGCATAACCATGACTTTGCCGGAAACTTATCGCTTAATGGAATATATGGATTTGTGCGAAGGCAATGTGGAGCAGGAAATTTATGACTTGAGCAAATTTAACTACACTCTCTCCAATCGTAACTTTGCATTTAACAAAGAAAACGGCGAAATATCCGTAACAGTTCCAAAGGGAGTTCAATATATGGAATGCGATTTAACTCTCACATGGAAATCGGACAAACTTGCTTTCAGCCATTACGATATAGCTGTAACCATTCCTCTTGTGTGGACAAATCTATCAACAGAGGAATTGAATGAAAGATTTACAGCCAGCGTTCGCGTAGGGAATGAACAGGATGGATACACTACTGTGTGGAGCAAGCGTGTAAGGAAAAATGAGGAGTTTGATCTGCCGGCAGAAGATGAGATCAAGGCCATTTTAGGTGTGGACAGCTATGAAAGCGCGTATGGTAATCTGAAATACAGTGAAATCAATGGATATGGGGAGCAGCAAACAAAAGGCCTGACCGTTTTGCGCGATAAAAGCTATTACTTTGAGGTGAAGCCAAGAATCTATACCCTGACGGTGAAAGATGTGGAAAAACCCGACGGTACCAAGGAAGACAGACAGTTTACCGCTAAATTCGGAGAAGCATTTGACTTCAGTTCCCTGGCAGGGACTGGAACTATAGATAACGAGAACAAAAACTACACCGCTTTCTTTAAGGTTGAAGCCAAGGACAGCAACGATAATGAAATCCTCAGGGATGTTAATGAGCGCATAGGCAAGGCTTTCGCCATGGATATTTTAAGCGGGGCAACCTATACCGCAACCTATGTTGATAATTCCGCTACAGCCACATTTAAGTTCGAGGGTGTTGACCTTGAAGATATTAAAGTGACAATGAGGAAAGGTGATGTTGCATCCACCGAGTTCTTTGATGAGGAACTGTATGCAAAGAATGCCATCGTAAAGAGCATTTATCCTGCTTTTGCCGCTATAACCGGGCCAACCACATATATAGTTGTATGTGAGGTGCAGGAAGCTCCCTTGGTCGACCATACCATCACCTATGTCACAAACGGCGGCAGCGTGATTCAGCCGGCTCAATACCCTGTAGGTTCTGTGATTACAAAACCGGCAGATCCTGTAAGAAAAGGATATAACTTTGATGGCTGGTATAGCGATCCTGAATTGACACAACCTTTTGATTTCACTATAACCATGCCGGATGAGGACATCATCCTGTATGCAAAATGGAGCGGAAGGGAATACATCATAACCTTTGATGCAACGGAAGGTGCTCTGCCGGAAGGTGTTGAAGGCACCAAGACAGTTGTATTTGGTCAAAACTATGGTGAGCTGCCGCAACCTGTCAAGGTGGGTTCCAATTTCAAAGGATGGTTTACTGAGCGGACAGGAGGAGAAAAGGTAACAGGGGATACAGCAATTACAGTTGACAGCAATCATACCCTGTATGCACGGTGGAGCGAAAAATCGCCGATTAGTGAGGACATTATAGTATTCAATCCAGAAGGGCTGAAATATGATTACAATGGCCAACATCAACCGGCAGTATATGAGGCAGTTTATCAGGCAGTGTATAGCAGCGGCTTTGATATAGGCAGCTTCACTATACAATACAAACGGCAGGGTCTGGACGATGAATGGCTTGATACCGCTGTCAATGCAGGTGTATATGATGTAAAAATTACAAGAGCGGAAGATGAAAACTATGATTCTTTCGAAAATACCTATACAAATGTGATGGTCATAAACAAGATCAGCCGAGAAATAGATGCTGATCCAAAAGCAAGCACTTACTATGCACACCTGCTGGTAGATAAATTGCCTCAAAATGCTTATCCAGGTGATGGAACTGTGCTATATGCGGTTTCAACCACACCGTCGGTTCCGGTAACTGGTTGGCAGGAATCCCGTGCATTTATGAATCTAAAACCTGGAAACTATTACATCTTTGCTAAGGTTTTAGAGGGTGAAAACTATTTTGCAACAAGCAATGTTGCACAAAGCACTGAGCCTGTTGAAGTTAAAGCTGTAGAACCAAGGGATAGAATAATAGAAGAGTTAAAATTGGAAATAAAGACCAGCAATATAAAAGATGCCGGAACAGATTCCATAATCAGCGGCAGAATATATTTCCTTGATGGTACAAGCACTAATCTGACACATTTCGATAATCCGGATGTAGATGATTTTGAGAGAAATACTACAGGGACTTATAAGTTAGAGGGAAGAGTACTTGTTCCATGGATGATTTCCAAAGTGGAAATTGACTATCAAAGGAAAGGCCTTTATGCCGGCTGGCACTGCGAATATGTTCAGCCTATTGCAACTGTGGTAACCATATATGGTGATAATTGGTATGGTACTTATGAAAATGTCAAAGGGGATCGGATTTCAGTCAATCGATGGTTCGAAGATAATCATGTGGTTTGGAGCGCCGAAACAGATATCATGAAGCGTAAAATTGACGGAGTTGGTAACTTTAATGACATTATAGGAAATATGAGTTTGAGCAGTGGTGATACTGAAAAATATACCTTTACTTATAATGGCTTGGTTCTTGATCAGTATGGATTTACACGTGAAGGTAATCCTTTTACAGGGAAGACAGTACGTGCTTCATATAACGCATATGAACACCTGGAAGCACCTACACTGACCATTACAGCCAGTGACAAGGCATATAATGAGTGCCTGGATTACACAATTAACAGCATTACCATTGACAAGGCAGCTTTGTATGAAGCAATGAAAGCAAAAGGTGATACGGAAACAACACTGACAGTAACCTTGAAGTTCCCTGAACGTTCAACTACTGCAGATACTGCCACATGGACCAAAACCATTACAGTAACAATTGCAGACTAAATAAAACAATAGCATAAGTTGAAGACAGCGGCATCTGCTTAAGGCAGATGCTGCTGGTTTAAAGGGTGAAGTATTATGAGAAAAAGATTTATTTGCATACTGCTGATGCTTTTGATATTTTCCCAGTCCGTATTTGCGTCTGAGTTATCAGCCGAGAACTGCATAAAAGTTGCTGTAATAGACACAGGTATTTCTACCAGGGCAATTGATGCAGAACATATAGCTGAGGGATATAATTACATCAGTGATAATAATGATACCGAGGATAAAATCGGCCACGGAACTGCTATTGCAGGGATTATTGCAGGTTCATCCTATGCAGTGCTGTCGGAAATGGTCAACGATGTAAAGCTTGTTCCATTGGTGATACAGACTACAGATGAAAGCGGCAAAGTACAAATAGGAGATACTGAGATGATTGCTCATGCCATCAGAGATGCCATCGATATCTATGGCTGCCGTGTCATTAACTTAAGCATTGGCACAACTAAGGAAAGCAAGCTTTTGCGCGAAGCGGTGGAGTATGCCGAAGAGAAAAATGCAGTTATAATATCCTCAGTAGGAAACAAAAATGTGAAAAATCCGGACTCTTTATATTATCCGGCGGCATATCCTACGGTAATCGGTGTCGGGTCTGTCAATAAAAATGGCCGGGTATCGAGTTTTTCTCAAAGAAATAAGTCTTTAATGTTGGTGGCACCGGGGGAAAGAATTTGGACTGTCTCTAAAAGTGGAAAAGCCTTGCTTACAAGCGGCACTTCCTTTGCAGCTGCATTTGTATCAGCCGCTGCTGCGGCGCTTATTCACACCTGTCCGGAATTGACCGCTGCAGAGGTACGGAGTATTCTCTGCGAATCTGCAACCGATATTCTTGAACCGGGTTATGATATGGGTAGCGGCTGGGGCATCCTCAATTTGGAGGCATGCCTGAATAGGGAATAAAGCATAAGCAGGAGACACTCACGGACCACAGAAAGGCAATTGATTTCATGTATTGGCATGACGGAATTATTGACGATATCCGACAGACATGCAGGAAAACCTGCAAATTATGCTTGACATGGCCAAGCCTAGTATGTAATAATATTCCAAAATAGTGAGTATGCATAAGCATCAAGCAGGGAAAGATGGACTCACCTCTTTCCGGCAAAGAGCATTCCTTCTGTGATGGGGAATGTCTCGGGTATGCGAGCTGCATAGGGGCGCTTGAGCCTTACACGTGGAGATATAATGACAGGGGACGCACCTTTTTGAACAGGAATTATACTTTTACATTAAGGAATGTCCACTTCTTTAAATCCCGCGGAGTCACTTAAAAGGTGATTCTGCGGGATTTTTTCATTATAAAGGTTGTGCGCGATATATGAAATTGCTTTGAGTTTAGCCAATTGAAATGGATGATTGTTGAGTGCATCCATTATTAGCTTAATTCATTCTCTATGCGGTGCTCAGTATTGGATTATAAAATGATAATAGAATGGAGATGAAGATTATGAAAACTTTAGAGACAGAGCGCTTGATCCTACGGCCATTTGAGGAAAGCGATTTTGAAGCGGTTCATGCTTACGCAAGTGTTGCTGAGAATATTCAGTACATGCTTTGGGGACCCAATGATGAATCCCAGACAAGAGCATTTATTTCACAAGCTATTGCCCAATCAAGGGAAAACCCCTGCAGAAATTATCAGTATGCTGCCGTGTTAAAATCAAGTCAAAAGCTTATAGGTGGATGCAATTTAGCCATGATAGACGATGATCAGGCTGAAATTGGCTGGATTTTACACAGGGATTACTGGAAACAGGGCTTTGGCACCGAAATGGGTAAACGCATAGTGGAATTTGGTTTTAGAGATTTGGGACTGCGCAGAATCATTGCTCATTGTGATACAGAGAATTATGGTTCATATCGTGTCATGGAACGGATAGGTATGCGCAGAGAGGGCTGTTTTATTGAGGCGAGACCTGCAAGCAAGTTTTCAGAAAAAAAGTACGGTGATGAATATTTATATGCTATCCTGAAGGATGAATGGGAAGTTTTGCAGGAAATCTCTTATTATAATTCTCTGCCGGTTATTTTTGATGGTTTTATTGAAATACCTGAATTAACTGATGGGGAAATAGAGCTTTACTGTGTGGGCAAAAAGCCGGCTATTCCTGAAAAGAAATGGGTTCCGGCTTATGATTTTGAAATCCGCCAGGGCGGCAGCCGTGTAGGTGAGATCAGTTTGCGCATCGGCTATACAGATGGACTATATTATGGCGGTCAAATCGGTTATGGCGTAGATGAACAGCATCGCGGGCATGGATATGCCGAAAAGGCCTGTCGGCTTCTTGTTCCAGTCATTCGTGCCCATGGGATGAAAAAGGTATTGATCACCAACAACCATACCAATATAGCTTCCAAACGTACTTGTGAGAAGCTTGGTGCAAAGCTCATCCGTGTGGCCCGCCTGCCCGAGTGGCACGACCTTTACAAAGAAGGTCAGCGATATGTGAATATATTTGAGTGGGATACTGGAGCATAAAGAGATGACTGATGCAGTTTAAATAATAAGGAATTCTATGATAAGAGTGTTGCAGATGAGTGGGAATGCTTGCAGAAGCAAGCCTTTGAATTTGAGCTTACTATAAGATATATCAACCGATATGTAAAACCCGGAGACAAAGTTCACGATATTGGTGGTGGGCCAGGCCGGTACTCGCTATATCTTGCAGCAAAGGGCTGCGATGTAACTTTGCTTGACCTTTCAAGTGCCAATGTTGAGTTTGCTAAAAGGCAAGCTGCTATGCAAGGTGTCAGCTTAGAAACTTTTGTCGGGGATGCAAGAGAAGTCGATTCCATCGTAAGCGATCAATATGATCAAATTCTTTTGATGGGTCCGTTGTATCATCTCTTGCAGGAATCCGACAGGTGAAAGCGATAAATGACAGCCTTAAGTGTCTAAAACAGAACGGTAAAATTTTTGCGAAAGGGATTTGCTATAATATGGAGAATAATACCGATATATGATAATATTACTTGTGCCTACCATTTTGATGTTGGATAAGGTGTGACCTATGGTGTGCATTTGAATGCATTGGAAAGCAACCCAACTAAGGAGAATGAGGGAGAAACACAGTGTTGATATTAGGAAAAATAAAGTAACTATCCTGAAACATAATGACTTCTGCAATTTTATAGAAAATATCGTGAGTTTGCTGTGGAAAGGTTAAAAATATGCTGGGATTGAAACGGGGAATCGTTGAGCTTTGCGACCATGACAAAGCATGGGAACAAAACGCGGCTCTAACAATAGAAAAATTGAAAATCATTTTTGGCAACATTGCAGCTGACATCCAGCATGTCGGAAGTACTTCAATTAGGAATATCAAAGCTAAGCCTATAATTGATATCGCTGTTGCGGTGAGGGATATGGGCGAAGTGATGAAGCTTGTTCCTGCCCTCGAGCAATCAGGATTCATGTATCGCCAACATGGAATAGAGGAAGATATGCTCTTTGTATGTGGTGATTTAAATACCGATATAAGAACGCATCATATTCATGTGGTCAAATCAGGAAGCAAAGAATGGCATAATTATATAAACTTCAGAAATTATTTAAATGCAAAACCCGAGGTGGCAAAAGAATATGAAGCCCTTAAGCTTCGGCTTATGAGTGAGTATAAAACCGACAGACAAGCATATACAGAGGCCAAGGCAGAGTTCATTACTCATATTTTGCGAAAAGCACAGGTGTGGTCTTTCCTTGGCAAGACGGTAACCGTAACAGTTGACCGCCCGCTTGGCAGCGTCCACCCAAAGTACAATGATATGGTATATCCCATAAACTATGGTTATCTCGACGGTGTAATCGCTCCTGATGGCGAAGAACTTGATGTGTATATCTTCGGTGAGGATAGACCGCTTAAAGAATTTACTGGTAGGGTGGTTGCGATCGTACATCGTGACGATGATGATGAAGACAAGCTTGTGGCTATACCGAATGGAGTTGACTTTTCGGCATCAGAAATTGAGAATGCGGTTTCATTTCAAGAAAAATACTATGACAGCAGGATAGAAATTTTTGATCCTAAAGTAATTCATATTCTAGGGGCATCGGGTTCAGGCACAACAACCCTCGGAAAAGCAATAAGCGAAAAATACGGCTTTAAGCATCTTGATACTGATGATTTTTACTGGCTTCCAACTGATCCTAAATACACGTCGAAAAGAGAACCTTCCGAGAGACAAAGGCTGCTGGCAGAAGCCATAGAAAAGGCAGAAAGATGTGTAATATCCGGTTCACTATGCAGTTGGGGTGATATGTTCATACCTAAATTCGAGTTGGTTATTTTAGTGGAGACACCAACAGAAGTGCGGATTGAACGCTTGAAGCAGCGAGAATTTAATCATTTTGGCGACCGTATTTTACCTGGCGGAGACATGTACCAAAATCACATTGAATTTCTTGAATGGGCGGCAAGATATGATACCGCAGGAGTTGAGCAAAGGAGCCGGGCTTTGCATGCGGAATGGCTGAAAAAAGTGAATTGTCCTGTTATACTTGTTGATGGGACAAAGCCAGTAAGTGAAATATTAAAAAAGGTTGGATTAAGCAATGGATAACCGCATTATAACGATGATATGCTGCAAGTCCTTTCACGCAAGACGATGTTTGATGCTGTACCAATTGGCCTTTCCCGAAGTCGAAATGTCAGTTGTTCCTGTAGACTGCTATGGTATCACTCGTGATAATTGGCATATGCAGGAATATGGAGTTGATCGTGTGTTTGGTGAGCTGGCTCGCTGTGGAAATCAGTTTGTGGGAGATATAAAGGAGTATTTGAAATGCCAAAAGTAGAATTAACCAACATGGTAATGATACAAGATAGGATTACAGGAAAAGTGCTTGTTCAGGAAAGGACAAAGAGCTGGAAGGGACTGGCTTTCCCCGGCGGTCATGTAGAATTTGGTGAAACAAACGAAGAAACTTTAGTTCGTGAATTCAAAGAGGAAATCGGAGCAGACATTAAAGTAAAGGAAATAAAATGGGTTGCTGAAATATTTTTTCCATGGGGTAATAAGCCCTGCCATCAAATTTGTCTTTATTACATAGTTGAACTTTCAGATCAAACACAGATACCTCTTGACGGGAAATTCATTGCTCATGAGCATATTGATGAACGAGATTTTGACATTGAATTCCATTGGATTCCTCTTGAAGAAGTTAAAAATGTAGAAGTGTATCCAACTAATACCGGTGAGCTGCTGGAACACATTAATGAAGGTGTTAAGCATTTTGTATACAGAGAGAATTGACATATTAATTATATTCTAAACGCCCAGGCTTAGTTTGAACAGTACCTCTCGTTTTCGTAAAATCAATAGACTTCTAATGTGGTTTAAATAATAAAAACCCGACTGAAAGTCAGTCGGGTATCTTATTTTTTTTGACAATAGAATAGAAAAAGGTGTCTTTATTCACCTTACAAGTATATTATATCCACAAAATAGTAAAGTGTCAAGAAAATAAAAGGAAAAATATGAAAAATAAAATTCGTATATAACCCTATAAGTAACAGCAATTACATCTCTGAAAAACGTACCGGTTCAGATTTTATTTTATTCAATTGCTCATGTAATATAGGATTACCGGCCGGCTAAATTTGAAAAAAGGAGGCCAAATCAAACATAACAAATCAAACATAATTGGTATTACGTACAGCATAACCAATCAGAGCACCACATCAGAGGTATGGCGGGAGATGGCGAACATTTGCAGTGTGGCATTGGGAGATGTTATTGAAGCTGTTCCGGAGGTGAAAAATGAATAATGTATGGTCACAATATGTGCAGACGACTGAAGAGTTATATCGCAGCCGGGAAATGCGCTTTAATGATAGCAACGCGGCTTTGTGGTTGAAAGCTATCGGTGTAAAAAGCGGTCAGAACATACTTGAGGTTGGATGTGCCGGAGGGGTATTCTGTCATAAAATCAAGAAGTATGTTCCAGATGTTAAAATCACGGGGCTCGATCTTGATACAGGGCATATTGAATACGCAAAGGCAAAAACTGCAGAGCTGGGGCTTGATTGTGAATTTGTAAACGGAGATGCTACTGCGATGCCTTTTGCGGATAATACCTTTGATTTATGCTATTCCCATACGGTTGCTGAACATATTCCGCACAAACCCTTCTTCGGTGAGCAATACCGCGTACTTAAACCAGGCGGAAAGATTGTTGATTTATCTGTACGAACAAGGCTGGAATTGAGGAATATTCATGAGTATGGCGGAAGCGATGAAGAAAAAGCCTTATTAGAAAAAGCCTGGAGCAATGCAGGAGATTTTGATAAAGAGCACAACATAGGAGCTTTCGAAATGGATGAGCATGAATACCCTAAGGAACTTGAAAAAGCAGGTTTTCATGATGTCAATGTAGATTTTCTTACAGTGGTAGACTATGCTCCTGACAATGCGTCTGTTTCTGATGACATTGCTATTAAACAGATTAACAGCATCAGAATAGGATGCCTGGCATGCGCACAAAAGGCATTTAACAGAGTACCGGATGCTCTGACGGAACATGAAAAATCAAGATTGATAAACTTAATTAATGAACGGTTTGACAAGCGGATTAAGCAATATAATGATGGCGAGAAATTATGGGATTTTTCAACAAGCACAATTCTCGTTGTAAGCGGAAAGAAGTAAGGTATTAAGATTCCCATTAATAAATCTTGGATAATTTGAACGGCATTCCCCCAAAATGCTTTCATAAAAACAATATACTTCTATAGATAACGAACTATATAGTTAAAATTATCCTGTGCAATTTTCCTCCGAAGCCCTTACAATATAGGGCAGGGGGAATGTATAATGGGTAGAAAATGTGTTGAGGTTAAATCACTTTATGGATTAACGATAGATGACTTAAATTTAATAGCCAATAGTTCTGACAGTAATTATACCAGAGACGTCGTCAAAGCTGTAATCATGAGGCATAAGGGTATCCATACGCAGGTTATTGCAGATACCTTGAGTAAATGTAACGCAACCATTGTGTCATATATCAACAACTGGAACGATAGCGGTATTGCTTGCATCGCCGACCTGCGGGGCGGCAATATTGAAAGTACTGTCACCGATGAAATGGTAGAGGATATCCGCAATATAGTTACCAGTAAGAGTCCTCATGAGTTCGGCTATGAACAAAACCGGTGGAACGCCAAGTTGTTAGTCAGGTATGTAGAAGACCACTGGGGAAAAGAATATTCCGACACCTGGATCCGTAAAATACTGGCTAATCTTGGTTTCTCGTACAAAAGGGGTGTTTATAAACCGAGCAAGGGAGACCCAAAGCTTCAGGAAAGCTTTAAAAAAAATGTCAGTTGTATTGGATATAATTGAGCCTTTAGGAGATGTCTCCCTGTGGTGTCAGGATGAAACCAGTAAAAGGCTCGAATCCAACAACTTTTATTCCTGGAGTCCTGTAGGCAAACCTACAGAAATTGAGTGTAACGGCTGTCATAAGGGCATCAATATCATTGGAGCTACGGAAGTACTGAATCATATGGGTTTTGTGTACGATGTATACTCCAAAAAAGAAGGCTCTTTGACAGCAGCTCATGTGGTCAAATATATGGAGCGTTTACTGGACTATGATAAAGCAAGAGGGATTTCTACCACCTTTGTCCAGTGGGATAATTCTCCGATTCATAAAGGCCCTTTGATACAAGAGTTTGTTGAGGCTCATAAAAGTGATTTAATAGTGTTGCATCAACCTCCTTATTCTCCACACCTGAATCCTCAAGAGGAGATGTGGCACTGGATGAAAAACTTTATTGCACAAGCCTCTGCTGTAAAGAACGAACAGGAACTATTGCATTTAGTAAATCGTTTTGAGGCATATATTAAAGCTCATCCTGATGAGGTTAGGCATCGGCTATATGCCCGGAACTACTTTCCATGATTGCCAATTTGGCAATTGTAGGCTTTAATGTTCGTTATCTATAGTAATGAAATCGCATACTCTACTTCTATTTATGTAGCCAGGCCTTTGACTGGATTTTTGCTTCCTAGTAAGTTAACCTGTTGCACCAGTGGTGCTATTATAAAGTAATTCAAAAACTATTGGTTTGAATTCAGCTAATTGAAATGGCTGATTGCTGTTCCGAAAGGATTCAAAGCACATAACAATCAATACATCCATTATTAGCTGAATTCACTCCCCAATTTATACAAGCATTTCATTGGCGCATATTGGCTGGCAAAACGTTTTTTGTATTACATCACAGTTAAGGTATCAACACAATAAGTTAAGTTACATAGCAGTTTGAATATTATGTTACCTTTTATATTATGAAAATCACTAGTATGGGGGAGGATTGAATGGTAAATAAAGGATTAATGATAATCAATCACAACGTTCCCTGCTCTTGTGCGTGCAGGTACTGCTTTTTTCGCTCGTGTAAGAAAGCAAATGATGGAATACCGTATTTTCGCGGTAAAAATATGGCACTGCGTTTTAATGAATGGCGAAAAGAAAAATTGAGTTAAATAAATCTTTTGGATTTATCGGTGCCAGGTATTTGCAGATAAATGGTATAGGGCTTAAAAATGAATCAGAACTGACAGAATACTTATCAAATGTTAAAAATGCAGGAGTTACGAATATTGATACAACTTTTTTTGGCCTTGAAGAATATCATGATAAATTTGCGGGGAGACAAGGTGATTTTAAGTATTTGATAAATATTTTGAATATCGCTTTAAAGATCGGTATTGTGCCCCAGATAACTTTTGTCATACTTGAAGATAACAAAGACCAAATTGAAGATTTAGTATCATTGCTGCAGAAATATGTAGGTGTGAATGGAGCAATTTATGGATTCTTGCATGACTATCGTGGAAATGGAGAAAATTTGGAAAATGTCAGGTTAACGCTCCAGTCCTACGAAGCTTTGTCAGACAAAGCAAAGCGCTATATTAACATATCCAGATATAAAACGGAAGAAGAATGGCTTAAGAGCAATGGATTTTCCCAATATACTTCAAGAAATCTTGTCTTAGCTTTGCGCCCTGATAATATAGATATGCTCGAAAGAATGACTTGTGACGAAATAATAGAATACCTTGTGGATCTTGACGAAAGCTATTACAATGCAATTCCTGATATAGATGTATTAGCAAAATTATATGGCGATAAGAATTGCCAAAAGCTGTATCGTCAGCGGGATTTACTATGGAAGTGGCAGAAACAGTTTATAGTGGATAATAAACTGCAGTTGCATGATGTAAAAGATGAGCGGCTTTGTGGTTCAATGCGGTTCTAGTGGTATGATTTTTGTACATTAAAATAAAAGGTCACAATTTGATGTTGTAATACCATATTATGGTGCCATAATATTGCCTCACAAAAGGTCGGATGCAGAGCAGGATATATGCCTGCTTGGGTGTCTGACCACCGATTGCGACTTGAAGGTGAATTAAGCAATTCTTGAATTTAAATCCTTATAAACAATTGAAGTTTGTTGCCCACATAATGAATAAAAGGTAGAGGTATTCGATGGATAGTCAAAAGACGGTGAAGAAAAGAGAATATACATTCTTAGAGATACTTTTGATTCCTTTCCGCTGTGCGTTTGTGCCTGCAATAGCATTATTGATATATACAGTATTAAATGGCCTCACTCCCATCATGCAGGTAATTGTCATGGCAAAGACTATAAATACCACAATTGCTGTTGTTGAAAACAGAGCGAGTATTTCAAGCGTGTATTTGTCGGCATTTTTCATGCTACTGCTTATCGGCTATCAATGGATGTCCGAGGGACTAGCTAGGTTTTCCCAGTCCAAAGTAAACTTAAATGTAAGAGCTGCCTTTCGCACAATTGTGACTGAAAAGATCGCCAGGTTAAATTATAAGCATGTTGAAAATGATGAAACCTGGAACTTAATCAAAAGGATACTGCAAAAGCCCGAGGATCAAATAGCAGGTGCACTGCTCATGTAATGTCATTAGTGTCGGTTATTATAAATACAACCAGCATCCTTGCGTTGATATTGACATATGTATGGTGGGCACCGCTTCTTATTTTAGGATTATCGATACCCCTTTTTTATATGGCATCAAAAAGCGGGAAAGAAAACTATGATGCAGAAAAATTATATCTGAAAATGATAGATGATTTGCCTCAAGGTCTGGATACTCACCTGGGAAAAATCAAAGAAGGGCGTTCTACTTTAATTTAGTGCTTCCTTCAACCGTACCGATTACAATTCAGGCAGAAATTCACTACCGTTCAAGCCAGTAAAGGTTTTCTTGCCGATCTATATGATATTCTGTTGATAAATATAAAAGGAGAGGTGTACGGCTTGTGTCAAATTTAATAGCTTGCTTTATTGCAGGCATCTGTGCAGTAGGATTTGTAACGATCTGGTTTACAACCGCCTACGCAGAAATGTCGGTAAAGCGAAACAGCCTAGCCGATCTTTATGAACAGCTGCGCCTGCACGAGGGACTGTTCACCCAGGCAAGAAATGGCCCCGATGCGAGTTCTGCTGCCAATATGCTTGAAATAAGCCGGATGCTTTACCGTGAAGCGGCAAAAAGCTATAACCACATCCTGCACAAGCCAATGAACCGCGTACCGGCTTTGCTGATGGGTTTTAGGACTGTGGACGTGAAAACAACTGATGCTGTTCGTGCTACTTACCATGGTGCCCGTCACGGCCTTTACAGCACTGAGTGACAGCAGAGATGATGTACCTGTACCAAGACACTTTGCAACATATCAGCGGCGGACATTTGTCCGCCGCTGTACTCTATTCAGGAACTGTTATGAAAAATCCCATCCCTTTAGCTCCCCTGATGCTCTATTCCCTTATAAAGATTGATGAAACACATGAAATTTGTAATCAACAAAAGGTTTTCAAGGGGTCAATTCAAATGTCTATGATTTTTCTATGCTGTTTGGATAAGTTTGATTTTTTTGGATTGAGTTGATAAAATGGTTGCATGATAGGCAGATCATGAGTTCCACTTATATAGGTCTTAAATAATGCAGATGCATCTAAGCAGCACCAGTGAACTGTTGTAACGCATTAATGAAAGGGTTAAACATTTTGAATTCAAGGAGGATTGACGTATGAATTTCGTTGAAAATGCTCCGACATCTGCAAAACAGATAGCTGATCTGCGGGAAGCGGTTGGCTGGAACCGAATGGAGAGCTGCTATGAAAATGAGCTTATGACTTCTTATTTTCACATTAGCGTATACGATGGTGAAAAGCTAATTGGATATATTGACACTGTTTCGAATGGTGTTACAGATGCCTATATCCAGGACCTTATGGTACATCCCCAGTATCAAGGGAAGGGTATCGGAACAGAGCTTATGAATATGACAATTGCTTATTTAAAGCAAAGAAAAATCTATATGATTTCAGTTGTATTTGAAGAAAAGCTGCTGCCCTTTTATAAGCGCTTTGGCTTTTATCCCATGCTTTGTGGTCAGATGCAGACGTATGATATGGATTGAAAGGGATATACAAGGAGTATATGATCACTCTGGATTTTAAAGTGAATGTGAGTATGACTTTAAAAGGCTTTTCGGTGAAAGGGTTTAAATTGAACTAAACGGAAAGGATTAAAAATAAATGAATGGTATTGATCGCAATCGAATAATCGAAAAATTGAAGGAAAGATTAGAGCCCCTCGAATATATATACGCCTTGTGGCTTGAAGGCGCTGATGCGTCCGGTATGGTGGATGAATATTCAGATATTGACTTTTGGATGGACTTTGAGGATGAATATGAAGAGGAGGCAATCAAAGCGGTTGAAAGCGCGCTGGAGGAGATAGCCTGGATAGATTATAAGCATATAGTGAAACATGGCCATCCTAAAATCCGTCAGAGAATATATCATCTGTCGGGCAGCTCCGAGTATCTTATGATCGATTTCTGCTGGCAGCTTCACAACCGTGCCGGAAATGAGTGTGAATACATTAAAGGAAATATGGTTGAAGCAGCTAAAGTAATTTTTGATAAGGCGGAAGTCGTCAGATTCGTTGATGGGAATCCAACCAATTACATGGAAGCGAACAAAGCACGCCTTGAGGAATGCAAATACCGCTACAGCCAGCATTCCAGAGTGAAAAAATATATCCGCCGCGGGCTTTACCTTGAAGCCTACGCATACTACAACCGGTATGTGCTTGAGCCATTGATTGACTTGCTGCGCATTATGTATACTCCCGCCAATGCGGATTATTACTTGATACATATATCTCACCACATACCAGAGGACAAGCTGAAGCTGTTGGAATATTTTGCGCAGATAAATTCACTGGATGCCATGGAAAAGAGAATACCCGAAGCAGAAGATTGGTTTAATGAGATGGTAAAAGAATTGGAGAGGAAGCATCAATGAGCTTGTTTACTGCCTATATTAACGGCTGGCAATCCTGGGGGAAGGTTTTTCAGTCCGTTAAGGATTTCGAGCCGCTTATAAAATACATATTTAACCGTCACAATCTACCGTTTACAGGGATTGAGCACTGCACGCCCGGTACAAATGCAGTTTTTAAAGTCGGTGGTCTTGTGGCAAAGATATTTGCACCTAAAGAGTCGGGCATGGACACCGATTCGGATTATAAGACCGAACTTTTCGGTATAGAACGGGTAAACAGGCTCGGGATACCGGCACCGCAGCTTACAGCCAGTGGAACTGTAGAAGATAAATATGTGTTTCATTATCTTGTAATGGAGCATATATCAGGGGGCTCTCTCGGGCAGCTTGAGGGCGGAATGACTGATAATGAAAAAATGAAATACGCCATGCAACTGCGAGAAATAACTGATAGAATGAACACGCCTTGTGAGCGTTTCAACGATTGCGATATTGTAAGCAGAGCATATGCTTGTGAACGTTGGAGCAAGCTCCCTTTGAGCTTACAATATGAGCGCAAGGAATTCCTGAAAAAATATAGAATAACAAATCCCGTCTATGTTCACGGGGATCTGAATCCTGATAATGTATTGATCGATACCAAAGGAAATCTTTATATAATAGACTTCGCAGATGCGGTATTGGCTCCCTCCGAATACGAGCTTGCTGCAATTGTATGTGAGTTGTTTTGCTTTGAAAAACCCTATATGGACGGATATTTCGGTGAGTATGATGCAGCAGAGCTTTCCGAAAAGTGTTTTGATGCATTACTGGTGCACGATTTTGGTGCTGACATCATCCGCTGCAATTTGGGACGTGTTGATGAAATAACGAGCCTTGCTGTGTTAAAAGAAAGGTTATATACTGCAATAAAGAACAACAAGGGATGGGAAATTGATGAGCAATGAAGGCTGGTAAAGCTATTGCAAAAACCGCAGCTGTAGACACGGTTAAAGGTTCTTGATAAATACATAAAAAGGGAAGGGCAAAGACAGGCTTGCCGAAAGATTGTATTTTATGCGGAAAACGGCGTTTTGCTTCAAGCAGGGCAGAGATTATGACGGACTTGGCAGCATTTATGAAGTTATAAGAACCAGAGGCATAGCCTGAGAAACCGTTTGAAACTGAATTTGCTGTTGTATTTGTTGCAAGAAAGGTACAGTACTATGAAAATAGACCGCCTTATCGGAATAATCACTATTTTACAACAGAATAAAAAAGTAACGGCTCCTTATCTGGCGAAAAAATTTGAGGTGTCACGGCGGACAATAAACCGTGATATTGAGGATATCTGCCGGGCGGGCATTCCTATTGTCACGAGGCAAGGCAAGGGCGGAGGCATTTCAATTATGGATGGCTTCAACCTTGACACGACAGTTTTTACAACTGAAGAATTGCAAGCCATTTTCGTCGGTCTGAAGTCTATTGACAGCGTTTCCCACACCTCACATGCAGAGAGGCTTGCAACCAAGATTGCAGGCAAAGATTCGGTCATTCCGCTTTCAGACAATATCCTGATCGATTTATCATCCTATTACAAGGATAGCCTTGCAGAAAAAATCGAGTTATTAAAAAAGGCTATAAGTCAAAAAAGGCTTGTCAGTTTCCATTATTATTACAATAAAGGAGAAGCTGACAAGCTGATTGAACCGTATTTAATCATGTTCAAATGGTCGAGCTGGTACATACTCGGTTTTTGCACCGAACGGCAGGATTTTCGTATGTATAAGCTGAACCGTCTATGGAATTTGCATGTTACTGAAACGGTGTTTGTTCCTCGGGAGATCCCGGAGCAAATCACAGACTTCGATAGTCGTTTCCCCGACAATTATGTGATAACAGCTATTTTCGACAGCAGCGAGAAATATCGCCTTATTGAGGAATATGGCACAGGATGCTATACCGAAACAGAAGATGGGCGCCTGTTATTTAAATGTGGATTTACCAACATTGAGGTTATGATAAGCTGGCTGCTTGGCTTTGGTGATAAGGTTGAGGTTATCGAACCAAAGGAGATACGTGAACAGATAAAGAGAATTGTCCAAAATATGTTTGATAAATATAAATAAAACATAAATAAACATGACATACTGCTGTCGTGTTAAGCGTGGTATTATAAACATGATCGAATAAGGAAAACAATGCCAGAAATGATTTTGCAAATGTATGCCTGCACCAATTGGAAAATATGGTGCCAATTGATGCTTGTTTATTAAAAAAGAAAAGAAAGGAAGGTTAACATGAAAAAAGAATTTTATGCAAAGCCTGAAAAAGTAACCGAAGCGTGGCCCGACGAGTTTACCGTTTTTTCGTGGCAGGATTTTGTTACCGCCATTCCATCACCACTCTTTTTAATAACTACATATAAATCAAACGGTAAAGAAAACGCCTGTATGCAATCCTGGTCAACTTTTGTAGGCGACAGCGGTGAATTTATTTGCATTATCGGCTCGGTGTCAAAGGGGGGACATTTATATCAGAGCTTAAAGGAAACGAAATGCTGTGTGCTGAATTTCCCCTCTCGTGATATTTACGACAAGTGCATGAAAACCATTGAAAACAACGGCTTTGACGATGACGAAATCACTAAGTCGGGATTGACTGCCGAAAAAGCGAAAACCGTAAATGCTCCGCGCATTGCAGAGTGTTTTCTTAATATTGAATGTGAATTTTTGTGGGAGCATGAGCATTTTGAAGGCAGCCGCGATGTAACAGTGGCCCTTAAGGCTACACATATTTGCATGGATAGCGACTATTATGATGAAAACAAGCTTGGAAGATACGGAAAAGCGGGATACATATATAACATACATAGCCCGCGAAACCCCGAGACAGGTGAATTGATGCCGGATTGCTTAGGTGCCCTGGAATTGTATAAATGATGGGGACAAGCCCGGGACATAAGGTATAAAGCCATTTCATTAAAATGCTAAATACATTGACACCGACTTGATTATTTTTCTAAGCTGCCAGAAGGAGGGTTATCATGCTGATACCACATTTGCATTTTAACGGTAACTGCAAGGAAGCTATTTCGCTTTACGAAAAAGCGTTCAATACCAAAGCTGACAGCATTATTCAAAATAGCGATTATGCTCCTGAAGAATATAAAAATGATAATAGAATTGCCCATGCTGTTATGCCCATACATGGTCAGAAGGTTTTTTTCAATGACCGCTTTGGTAAGAAGGATACCTCGACCGATATTGCGGTTCATCTTATTGTTATGTTTAAAAGTGAAGCTGATTTACTCTCTTGCTATGACATAATGAAAGAAGGAAGCACTACTATCGATCCTTTGGAAACCCTGCCATATAGTCCGCTTGCTGTTCAATTTATTGATAAATTCGGTGTGCAATGGGGATTTATGGTTGATCCAAGTGGGGAGGGATAACTATGCTCACGCAGCAAAACATAACCGCCCTCAGAATGGAAAGGCAATTTTTGTCCCGTAAGGCAAATGTGCAGGAATACTGTGAGCTTTATCGTGATACACAGCCTGGGCAAAATGTGTATTGGTGCGGCTTCGGTGATCCACCGAGCTTGTCATTCCGGGCAGATTTCAACGATATTGAGTTCAACCGGGAGCGGCAGAGAACAAGGGAGCTTGTAAAAGGGCGGTTTCAAGGTGGCAATGTCGGTTGGATTGATAGCAGAGATATGGAACTTTTTGCTTGCTTGTGCCGCAAACCGCTTGATAAACTGACCTTTGCCCAGCAAACGATTCTTGACGTTATTGAGCGTGAAGGCCCTTTGAATATTCAGCTCATGAAAGAGATGACCGGAATGCTGGTTAAGGAGATCACCCCGGTGCTTCACCGCCTGCAGGAAGCTTTTCTCATATACGAAGATCAATACGATGGAGAATGGGACAGAGGCTGGTATAGGTTCTCAGAAATGTTCCCCGATGTGAACTTTCAGAAATATACCAAAATTGAGGCACTAAAAATAGTGCTTAAACGCTTTGCATACCGCAACGTTTTATTTAACGCAGACATGGCTAAATCCTTTTACAGACTGCCCGTAAAGGATATTAAAGCAGCGATAGCAGGACTTTTGAATGACGGGGAAATTGTGGAAGCAGAAGGCGGCTATCTCTTAAGTACAGATCACAACTTGCTACGGAGCAATTCCTTTGAGCTAAAACAGAGTGTCTTTGTGATGCATCGTAATGATTTTCTTGTCAAGTCAAATGAGTATTGTATAAAAGAAAGATACAAGCATCCCCAATTCGATATTCTGCAATATATACTTATCGATGGCGAGTTCCATGGAGCAGTTCTTGGGCATTTCAAGAACGGTCCGTATATAATTGAGGATGTTATTGTAGATTCGGGATATGAAGCCAGAAAGGATGCAATAATCGACGCGGTTTATTGTGTCAATAGCCGTGAGTTGAGTCCAATAAGGCGCTATATGGGAAAGGCCATGTGATATTAAGAACTGCAGGAGAATTAGTAATTGGCTGTGATATGTTCTGGTTTGAGACTGACAGTACATGAAAAGTCTGCAATACGATGCCCTATGAATTTTGCATAAAAAGAATGGCACAACCAAAGAAGTGTTGAAAGAAATGAAAACCGGCAAGGAGTATAAAGTTAGTATGGATAGACTGGAAGAGTTAGCTGCAGAATTGCTTTCTGCAAGGGAGAGAGTATGAAAATAAAAGCTTTATTTTTAGATTTCTATGATACTTTGATTGAAATAAAAACGAAATATGTTAAAATTAGACTATTAGAATAAATGTGAAGGAGAAATTTTGTATGGTATATGCGAGACCTCCTTGTTAAGCCTTAATACAAAATAGTTCACGAGCACCTCCTATGCTTTGCTGTTATAATGAGCAAGGTCACTAATCTATCTTATATCAAATTATGACCTTATAGCAAAAATCATACTTGCAAACATTTTCATATGCGTATTGCATTTTTGTTTCCACTGCAAGTATGCAGGCAGCAATCAAAAATGAGAGGAGCTTGGACATGAACTATATTCAGAATGTCTGGAAGCTTTATGCCATCCGGTTCTTTCACAACCTGATACCTGCTTACGTGATTGAAAGGTTGTTTTGGGAACAAAGGGGCATGACGGTTCAGATGGTAATATACACAGAGATCATATATGCAGTAACTGTAGTATTGCTGGAGATTCCATCCGGTATCATCGCCGATAAATGGAGTCGGAAAAAGATGATGGTTTTAAATGCTTTTTTCGGCTGCTGTGAATTTTTGATACTGGTTTTTGCAACCGAATTCTGGCATTTTGCCGCAGCAGTGTTTCTGGCAGGTATTGGACGTTCCGCATGCAGCGGAGCTGAAAATGCACTGCTTTATGACTCACTGCTTTCAAAGGGTGAAGAACATTCTTTTGAAAAATGTCTGGGGCGCTTAAATGCCTGGGATTTTTCAGCGGCAATTCTGGCAGCATTGAGCGGAAGCCTAATGGCCAGCTGGTACGGATTTGAAATGAACTACTGGGTGTCCTTTACAGGGATGCTTGTTTCCCTCTGCATATCCCTTATGCTGGTGGAGCCTGAGGTAAAGAGCAAGACGGATGAATCAATTGCAATAAAGGAATATGTAAAAGCTTCAATACACTTTTTCAGAAGGAATCAAGGGGTATGCCTTGTATTGCTTTCCGGAATGGTGACAGGAGCTGCAATAAGCTTTATTGATGAGTTCTGGCAGCTTTATATAAGCAGACTGGGAGTCCCAGTAATATATTTTGGCTTGTTTTCAGCCGGGCTAAGCTTTTTAAGACTTCCAGGGAATGTACTTGCTTACAGAATCAAGAGCAGGATGAATTACAGGGCATTGATATCAGGAGTGGTTTTTGTATTTGCTGCTGGAATGTTATATTTATATGCAGTAAAAGGATACACCAGCCTTGCGGTGATTTTCATAATTTACATTGTATCAGGTATTATGGACCCTATAGCTACCGGATATTTGCATCATCGTATTGATTCTGCAATGAGAGCAACCATTGATTCGTTTCAATCTTTAGGATTAAGGACAATGGCTATCATTGTTGGGCTAGGGTTTGGCTTTTTCTCATCGAGATTTGATATCTTTGGTGGTTATGGGTTTATCTCTTTCCTATGCGGTGTGTTCTTAATATATTTCTTGATTTCGTCGAAAGGTGTTGTAGAATAGTAAAGCTGTAATAGCAACAGGGGCAGATTCATCTGCCCCTGTATAAATTTCTTGCCTTTCCTGGCGCTCAGATTAAAGATGCCTTCTCAATCGTTCTATAACCCTGCTTCTACCCATAATCTGCATGATTTCATAAAGATCCGGGGTATTAGTACGGCCTGTCAATGCGATCCTCAGCACCATAGCCACATCGCCAACATGACCTTTTAAATCGGATGGGTTTTTCTTAAAAGACTTCATGTCTCTGGCATATCCCAATTGATCACACAAACTTTATCAAATTTTATCACAGTTAAATAGTGTGTTATTCCTTTGATTAAATATTGATTCAGTGCATAATAAATATTATATCCAACTTGTCAAATGCAATATTGAGAATATATTTTCTCAACTACATCATAAGAGTTACAGCATAAAAAGATAACTTGGCACTTATTGACTCTGCCCCAAGGGCATACTCTACAATCAACTTAAGGGGGTGGAGATATGAGCTTGCTTATAAAGCTATTGTATAAACGCATCGGATTAATCACACCGACTATCATCATAAGTATATTTGCTATCCTGGCATCCTTATGGTGGAACGCACAGCTCAGTACAATCATCAACACTATTAACGCACACAATTTTGTTTCCATAAGAACAATAATTATTGCGGCAATTGCCATCTTTATCAACATGGGACTGGCTTATTCGTTGAATATGTGTTCAGGCTGGACATGTGAAACGTTGGCGCATGATCTCCGCATGGGATATGCTAAGTATTTCACTGCTTTGTCATTAGCCGAAATTGAAAATCTCAATGCGGGTGAACAGCTTTCCAGGCTTCAAAATGAGATAGGCGATGTGTCCGGCTTTCTTGGTGCCAACCTGTTTACCATTGTGAATGATTTGATAAAATTTATCGGCACCTTTTCATGGATGCTTTGGCTCAATCCGAAGTTGACGCTGCTTGCCAATATACCAACCGCCATTATCATGTGGTATACGGTTTATTCCAGCAAGGTCATTGGTAAAGCAACATATAGAAGCCAGCAGGCCAATGCACAAATGAACAATTTTGCGGACACGTTGATCACAATATTTCCGGTTTTGCGACTTTTTGACGCCAATCTACTTCTTCAGGAAAAATACAATACGGCCCTGGAGCAGTGGGAAAGTGCGAGTATCTCACAAGAAAGCAAACGAGCGAAACTGATGTCACTGTCAGCCTTGTTGTCATGCATCCCTCTATTATTGCTTTTTTTAATCGGCGGCACGCAAATCATTCGGGGGACTACAACCATTGGCACATTATATATTTTCATCAATCTTTCCGGGAATGTATCCGGCGTGATGATGAACATGCCGGGACGGATAGCCATGTTCCGTGGATTCTCAGCCAATATGAAAAGAATAGAACCGTTTGTATCGATAGAAAAAAGACCAGCTAATTAAAGTCAAGAGCTTTTTTTGAAAAATAAAAGAATTTTTCAAAAAACACATGAGCTAAAAAAGGCATGACAACAAGACCACCCAGGTGAAGTAGACATAAAATAGCTGGTCCAAAATAGTAAGTTGCTCTTTGAAAACTAAACATCAAGTAACAGTACTATTAAGCTGCTGTATGCTTTGCTGCAAGATTCTTCGCATGTTCCTGAGGGCTACGTAGCTGATAAGGCTTTCTATCCCTAAGAACAGCAAAAATATAATTAACAAGCTTACGCATAACAGCTCCTAAGGCCACTTTTTTAGGCTTGTTCTGGCATTTGTTTTTGTAATATTCCATCAGTACAGGGTTGCAAGCTGTTTTGTCACGCTTAGTGCGGATATTAGCAAGAGCAATTGTGAAAAGTACCCTGCGAAGCAGCCTTGACCCCCTTTTTGACATCTTGTTTTGTGTGCCGGTAAACTCTCCGGACTGCATTACAGAGGGGTCAATGCCGAAATAAGCAACTAGCTTGCCTGGCTTTGAAAAAGCTGAAAAGTCGCCAATTTCAGCCAGAATGGTAACAGCAGAGATAAGTCCTATACCTGGAATGCTTTGTAGAAGCTCGAGAGTCAGTGCCAGCATGGGTATGTCCTTTGCCATATCTTCAGCAATCAATGAACGAATGGCTTTGAGGACTTTCTCAAGGTTTTCCTCCAAGGTTTTAATCATAGAGATATACACCCCAAGCATGGCAATATTTGAAGAGTTATTAATGCTCAAAGGTGCAAATTCTCTGGCCTTGGAGACCAAAAGCTCATACTTTGCAGTTGACCACTTAAGGCTTCTGCGGGAATTCTTTTGTATCAGTGCAATCAACTTGTTTCTGTTGGCTTTAAGAATATGCACAGGCGTAGGATATTTTTCTAATACTGCGAGAGCAGCCTTTGAAAAGATGTTAGGGAATACATCCTTGAAGTTTAGCATGAGTTGGTCAACAATACCTGTAAGCCTGTTTTTGTAGGCAGTAAGTTCGTCAGAGAGCTTGTAGTACTGTCGGCAAAGGCTTCGCAGACATTCAATATCTTCATCTGGGATATTAGTAGTTTTAAGCTCCTGAAATCTGTATAGCAGGGCAATTTTCCGGGCATCAACTTTATCATTTTTCACTTTCCTGATTCCAATATTTTTGATAGAATCAGTTTGGATGGGGTTTATGATGGAAACCTCAAATCCAGCTTTACAAAGTGAATGGAAAAGGATTTTGTGATAGTGCCCGGTGGATTCCATGACGACGAAAGGCCTAGAATCAAAGTCCTTTTCCGTTTTTTTCAGTAATTTAACGGCTCTTTCAACGTCAGAACTGGAATCATGGCGGATCTTCATGCGGGCAATTACTTCATTGGATGGAGAAAGAATTGCCATCTCACTAAAGAATTTACCTACATCGATTCCTGCCATAGGTCTGAAATTCATAAAAAATGCCTCCTTTACAAGATGAATGGACTTAAAAGTCTCCATTCCTTCCCATGTAAGCAAACAACCTTGCATGTGACACGAGGAACCAGCTTTAAGCTGGCCTCAACCAGCCAAATCATGTAGACTTACCGGAATGGATAAATACTCTTTTTTACGGGTAATCGGCCCGCTAAGGTCCGTCCCAGGAGGTGAAACACACACCTTCCAAGTCCGGAAAATATTATACATGATTGTCAAAGTTCAGGCCAACAGATGCTGGCATAATGGCTAAGATGTGAAGCCGGATGATGTGCTTGATGTTTGGAAAAGTATGAAGCTTAAAATGTTATGTTAACTATAAAAATTGATGGGTCAAACAGTGGCTTTGGTCACTGATTTAATACAATATTAATTGTACAAGGAGGTAAAAAATGGGCATACGTGTTGAAAACTTGTCTTTTGCCTATGGTGAACACCAAGTCCTGCGGGATATAAATTTAATTGTTGAAACCGGTGAAAGAATTGGGATCATTGGGACGAGCGGCTGTGGAAAAAGCACGCTTTTAAAGCTGCTGGCAGGCCTATATTCAGCTCAAAAGGGTATTGTTGAGGTTCAGGGAGTGCGCAAGCCGAAGGAAATACGCAAGCATGTGGCAATGGTGATGCAGAATGCAATGTTGTTTCCGGCGAGCATTAAAGACAATATCACCTGCGGGCACCCTATGAGCGATGAAGTGATCATGCAAGCTTGCTACGCGGCGCAGCTTTCGGATTGGATTGCCACTTTGCCGGACGGAATGGATACTTTTGTGGGAGAACGCGGTGGAAGGGTTTCCGGGGGACAAGCGCAGCGTATTGCCATCGCCCGTGCCATTGCAAAAGGTGCGCCGGTTGTGTTGCTGGATGAGGCGATAAGCGCGCTGGACGGCGATACCAGCAATGCTGTTTTATCTGCGCTGGAAAGCCTTACAAAAGGCAAAACTGTAGTAAGCGTAAGTCACCGGCCCGAGGCTTTGGCAGGGTGCAGCCGTGTATACCGGCTGGAGGGAGGGCAGCTTTATAATGTGTAGCATACGGGAAATAGGGAAATTGTTTAAAATGGCAGGTAAGGTCAGGCTTTTCATCATATTGACATTGCTGCGTTGTCCCTTTGACGCTCTGCAAACGGCCATTCAAGCAAGCTTTTTACAGTTTGCCTTTAATTCGATAAATAAGGGAAGCCAAGAGGAATTAATTCATGTTTGTGTGTTGTTTGGTATTGGAAGTCTGCTTCTTTTTTTATATAATGGAACTATATGGACGTTATACGCCACTTTTGTTACAAAATGGGTGGGCACAATACGCCGAAAGTTGTTCAGGCATATTTCCTGCTTATCTTTGCAGCAGATTGAAGCAAAGCCGTCCGGAGAATGGATAACACGGCTGAATGCTGATGTTCAGGCAGCGACGGCTATATTAAACCAATCTATACATCTACCGCACGCAGTCGTGTCAACCGTAAATATTGGCGTGTCCTCCATGATTCTCGTTTTGATGGACCCGGGGATATTTGGGTTGATCATAATGTTTGTTATTCCGCATATATTAATCAGTCAGCTTTTTATCGCCAAACCCATGATCCGTTTTGCAATGAACGTGCAGGAAGCGACCGCAAGGAATGCCACGGATATGAATGCGCTTGTAACCTGCGCTGATACAGCCATCCTTTATGATGCACAGGAATTTCTATTGAGACGTTTTGAGAAAAGCAGCTTGGAGCTTAGAAAAGCCAACATGAAAATACAACATCGCAAGGCTATGGGAAGCGGATTGCTGCCATTGATGGGTATGAGTGGTTACCTTGTTATCTTACTGATCGGCGGAGGCTGGATGGCCGCCGGGACCATGACCTTTGGTGAGCTTACAGCAGCCTTTCAGTATAGGGGTGGCGTACTGGTAGGCTCGATGATGCTTATAAACAGTTTGGTGAATATAAAAACTGCGCTGGCGGGAGTAAAGCGCGTTAATGAAACGATGCGCATTGAATTGGAGGAATGAGTATGGAAGAACCATTGATGAGAATAGGCGAGATTGCGGCGTTTTTTAATGTGTCTGTGAAAGCGATACGCATATATGAGAAAAAAGGTATCATCAAGCCTGCAAAAGTCGATCCTGACACAGGGTATCGCTATTATTCCGCCGATCAGGTGCAAACACTGGATGCCCTGCTTGAGCTTAAAATGCTTGGATTTTCTTTGTCTGAGATAAAAAATATCCTATCAGGAGGGGTAAATAAGAACGACCTCGTGGCGGCGCTTGTACGAAAGCGTTTAGCGTGGCAGGACGCTATAGCCTCTGCTGAGAACAAGATAGATGCCATTGATAAAATAACCGAACGCATCGCCAAATCGAAGGAAGCAATTAAACTGCAAGAGCTTACTGACGAGCAGCGGGCGTGGCTCCTCGTTAAGATGGTATGTGTTGAGGATTTGCATGGCCAGAGCGTATTGAGCGAGGCGTTATGGCTGTGACAGCTTTAAAATTTAGTTTGGAATTTAAAAGTGGTCACAATTGAACTAATAAAAACTGCAATAATCAAAATTGAGACTGTTCCGGAGGTGATGCTGATAGATGCTGTAAATATGGGCTTTGATAAGCAGATTCAACAATATGCTAATGACGAGAGATTGTGAAGCTTTTCAACAAGCACAATTCCTGTCGCAAGCGGGAAGATGTGATGAAAACATGAGTTCAGAAGACATTGCAGGCTATATCGCAATCCAATTCCGGATCACATCGGTGTCAAAAAGGCTGAGGGATTTATCAAGCAAATGGGGGGCATAAATAAAATAAAAAATAAAGGCGGGTTATTTTATGGATGCGAATTTTAAAAAGCAATTGATAGAGTCCGGATATATTCATTTGCCACTGGAGGTTGATTATTCAAAATCATTGGAGAACAGACAGCTTCGAAAGAAAGCTAATAAAAGTGTCCTCCTCTGGGACGGCAAAGATATGGACTGTTGGTCGGCGCAGGGCAGGGGCATCATTGAACGTAAACAACCCGGTATCCTGCGTATAACTGTTCCTTCCCGTTCAGAATCGTGGCCGGAAGGGTCCCCTGAGGATGGAGACTATTGCTCCTTCGGGCAGCTGGAAGCTATACTCAATACAAATAATGCCGATTGGACAATGTATAATAGGCTCTATTTTAAGATTAGGCCTGAATGTAACGGTATGCATAGCCCCATGCTCAATGTGAGGTTGCGTAACGACGGCAAAATCAAAATCCCTGATGTGTATGAGCGAGAGGGATACCATATTGTGCATCTGAAAAATCATATCTGGAATGAATGCGTATGGGAAATCCCGGCCCTTCCACGGGACTGCATCACAAGCATCACCTTTGAGGTACACAGCTATGGGCAGGAGCTGTCTATGGACACCCATATGAGATATGATATATGCGATATCCGTCTTGAGGCTATTGATAAACCGGATATTACCATTGGGTGGCAGTGCATGGAGGACACTGCTGTCTACTCTACTGAAGCCTATTGGGCAGATGGAAGGAAAACCGCTGTAGCAAATACTACCGAAGAAATATTCCATATTCGTGATGTTAACAGCAATGAAATTGTATTCACAGGTAAAGCAGAACCTTTGAAAAATAAAAAAGGGTCCTTTTCCATCTTGGATTTTTCATCAGTCAAAACTGAAGGCACATACCGTATTGAGATGGGAAAGTTTATAAGTGAATCCTTCAGGATCTCCAACACTCCTCTTGAAGAATGTGTCTGGAAATTAATCAATTTTCTTTACTGTGAGCGCTGCGGTTATCCTGTCCAAGGCCGTCATGGCACATGTCACGGGGATATTATAGCAAAACACAACGGCTTAATCCTTGCATATAACGGAGGATGGCATGACGCAGGAGATGTTTCCCAACAAACTGCGCAGACCGCTGAGGTGGTTCATGCTCTTTTGGAAATGGCGGGTAAGGTTAAAAATGACCGTTTGCTTTATAACCGCATCATGGAAGAGGCTGCATGGGGCATGGATTTTGTATTGAGAATGCGTTTCGGCGACGGATACCGTGCCACAAGTGCAGGAATACGAAGATGGAGTAATGGCCTTATCGGAGATATGGACGATACTATGGCAAGGGTGCATAACCATTCATTTGAAAACTTTCTGATGTCAGGAATCGAAGCGTATGCGGTATCAGCCTTCAGGGACAGAGACCCTGAGTTGGCCTGGAAATGCCTGCAATCCGCTAAAGAAGACTACCATTTTGCCGTTGAAAGATTCAGAGAAAAAGGAATGGAGCTCCCCGTCATCTTCGAACATACCTATAATTCTGGGCTATCGCAATACCTGGCTACCCAAAGCTGGGCAGCCTCCATGATTTACTCCGCTTGCGGTGACAGCTATTATGCAAAACAGGCGGAGATTTATGGGGACAGACTGATGGAATGCCAGGAACAGGGCAATCCTGAGATACCATTAAAGGGCTTTTTCTACCGCACCCCTGAAAAAAAGACCATTGTACATTTTAATCATCAATCCCGGGAGCAAATATTCATGCAGGCTCTTGAAGCGCTCTGCCGCTCCCAGCCTGACAACCCACGCCGCATTGCATGGGAAAACTCCATGCGAATGTATGGTGACTACATCAAATCGATTATGCAGTACACCCAGCCGTATGACCTCATACCCGCCGGTATCCATTGCATTGATGAAGTTGAGGATAGTGAGACCTTTGCCCTATTGCATCTTATGACCAGGTATGAAGACGAAAGGGATAACTACAGGCAGCAGCTCGAAAACGGCATCAAGCTCAACGAAAAATACTATATGCGTTGTTTCCCCGTATGGTTTTCTTTCAGAGGGAACAGTGCCGTACATCTGGCAGCGGGCAAAGCGGCATCGATCATCGGCCGATATTTTGACGATAAGGAACTCATTGAAATTGCGCGGGGGCAAATATATTGGACCCTCGGTAAAAATCCCTTCGGTCAGTCGCTCATATATGGCGCAGGGAGCAACTATGCCCAGCAATACGGTGCGTTGAACGGTGAGATGGTGGGCAGCATACCCGTGGGCATTCAAACAAGAGGAAATGAAGACATCCCGTATTGGCCCATTGAAAACAACGCGACATACAAAGAGGTATGGACTACCTCAGCCGGACGATGGCTTTGGTTGGCTGCTGATTTATATTAACAGACGAAAAAAAGTAATCCGGCACTGAAAATATTCAAAACCGATAAAGGAGAGAACGATATGGCTATACTTGCAATAGACCAGGGCGCATCCAAAACTTCAGTTCTTGTTGCATCTTTGGATGGTCGAATCCTTGGGGAAGGTAAATCGGAGGGAGCCTGTTATTTTACTGTGGGTCTGGAGAGAGCAAAATCTGCCATAATGACAGCGGCATTCCAGGCCTTGGCTCAAGCCGGTCTGACTATTAATGACATTTCAATTGTTATTGGCGGGCTTGCTGGGGCCAACTGGCCGGATGAGATAGAGATGTTGCAAAATGAAATGAAAAGCCTTTTCAAGCTAGAAAAGGCATGGGTGTGGAATGACAGCGTCATTGCATTGCGTGCTGGTACGGATTCTGACTGCGGGATTGTACTTTGCTGCGGGTCAGGAATGAACTGTGCGGTTGTCATTGGAGGCAAGCTTCATGCTGTTTATAACAATTATATCGATTCCGTGGATCAAGGCGGAGAAGGATTCGGACACAGGGTGCTAAAGGCGGTATTCCAAAGCCATATAAAGATTAAAGGGCCTACTTCCCTGACAAAGCGAGTGATGGAGTTTTTTGGGTATGATGATATGGATGCCATGCTGCTTGCTTATCAGCGCGGTCATCTTACAAGGCGTCTTAAAGATATTTCCGTGCTTTTATTTGATGAAGCAAAGCATAATGATAGGGAGGCTCTTGAGATTATTTACTCCTACGGGAAGTCTATCAGCAGATATGTTACATCGGCGATAAAAAGATATGACATCGACACTAAAAAATGCGAGGTAATTTTGTCCGGCGGGCTATTCAAGATAGACAATCCACTTCTTGCGGAGACGGTATGTTCCCATATCCATAGGGTATACTCGGATGTTAAGATAAAGCAGGCCAAGTACGAACCTGTGGTGGGTGCCGTTTTGATGGGACTTGATATGATTGAGGCTAAAGATGGCAAGGCGCATGAGCTCTGCAAAGAGGAAGCGGAGAAGTGGGGACTTACGCGCTTTGGCCGAGGCTGATTCAATATGATATGTAACTCCATATCATTTGGGACCTGCGGTTTGAAGTCGGAAATTTTCAATTAAAGTGGGAAATCTGTTAAAGCCAAGAGGCTTAACTGCTTCCGTTGGATTGGTGAGATGCAGTGTATGCTTTGATGAAAGAACGCAAAAAAGCATGGAGATAGAACCATCAAGCGTGGTGGCGGCTGCAGCTCACGGAGACAGCTTGACATGTATTTCGCGCAGAAGATTATTTTGAAGATTAATTATTTTAGCAAATTATTACTAAGGAATGATGATGGACTTCCGGATATAAATTTCAGCAAAACAAAAAGATGCCTGAGGTAGTGTCAAAAGTTCTATGAAAGAATAAAATTTTGACGCCAGAAATGAGAGTATTTACCAAATATGCACATTGGAAACCAAATAAGCAACAAGAAAAACCATGGGAATATAATACCTGTGGATTTGATGGATAACCCGCCCGAGGCATGGATAACAAGTGGATAAAGCATTGGCAACGAAAAGCGTGTTGCCAACACTTTATCACACAAGTTACCCACACCCCTCAAATCAGCGGGTTACCCACAAACTCCACAGGTTCGGCGGCGACTGTTTTGCTATGCTATGCTACAAAAATAAGAGGATGAATTTCGTTCCTTAAGCAGATTGTTGGGCTTTGATGTATTCTTGGGACATTTTAATGAGTGTAACCCACCTGGCAGGCATATTAGGCCGGTCTTTGAGCTCTTCTAAGACCACCGGCACCCTGCCTTCCAGAGAGGAATGAGGCCTTAGGAAGTTGAAGTAGGCTACAAACAGTGTAAGGAAGGATACTGAACCTGCATAGTTGTTAAAACCGTTGGTGGGTCTGTAGTTTCCCTTGAAGGTGCGGTTTAACCTTTCGATGATCTGCTTTAAAGGCCTGTATTCTTCGGAGATAGGGTCGTCGTTGGTAAGACCGATTACCTGCTTTATGTCAAAGTGGATGCCGTACTGGGCGAAATAGTGTTGAGCAAGCATGTAAATAGGGTTCCCGTCAAAGATCAGGGTAAGATCCTCAGGAAGCTTATCGAACTTGGACAATGCTTCGTCAAGAGCATAAATTGCAGCTTTAACATCACGGTTGGCAGAGACGGGGTATGAGAGGATAATCTTCTTTACTGCGTCGAATATAAAGAATACGTAATGCCATTTGCCCAGAACCTTTATGTACGTCTCATCCCCGCAGATGGAATCTGAGAGATCATACTTGTAGTTGTCAATGAAGGGTTTAATGTTTGTGGCAACAGCATCGGCATAATTTGATACCGACTGATGAGAAACACTTACACCATGTACTTCACGCATAAGGGCAGCTGTCATCCGGGTAGAAAGGCCAAAATTGACATGGTATGTAAGTATCAGCCCCAGGACGTGAGGAGAGACATAAAGCCTTGATATATCTACACTCGGAGGCTGGGAAGGCTTTCTTACCAAAGGCTCAAAGTCAATATCAAACTCCCTGTAGATGTAATGGAGCTTGAAATCATGTGGAGAAGACTTGTAGCGCTGCTTGTCTTCCTCGGACATGGAATTGAGCCTGTCAAGGTAATAGGGGCACTTGGAGTTGGTGCACTTATGTACGTTGAAGTCCTTACGCTCTTTCTTAAGTTCCAGTGTCCTTCCACAGTGGGGGCAGAGGAAGATGAGATTTTTTAGGTAACGGTTTTTCTTGTTGAAAGTGCACTTGCAGACTTTGCATAAGTACTGGCCTTTACCACCGGTATTGTCGTAAAGGTATTCATGAGGAGCTCCACATCTTGGGCAGGCCATAGTATCAGGGACTGTAGAAGCTTTTCTCCTTGTAATAGGGGTTATAAGCTTACCGGTTTCCTTGAGATGATTTGAAATAAGCTGCTTATAATCAAGCTTCTCAAGTGTCTCAATAATCGGCATGGTATCCACCACAAGCTTGCGGTAAGGCTTCCTAACAGGCTCATCGTAGTACTTGCGGACGGATCCTTTACTAAAGAGTGCACACATGAGGTAAATGATAATTTTAGCTTGTATTTGAATGTATAGTAGTAAAACTGTTATAATGTTGTTCAAAGGTACTTAACTCCTTTCTTTGGGGGTTGTCCAGCAACAACATTATACCAAAAAAAGGGCAAGTACCTTTGCCTTTCTATACATTCTTAATTTCCAGTTAAATGAGGGTAAAACCCTTAATAATATAAAAGCAAGTAAAACCAAGGGTTAGAGGTCAAAAGCATATCAAAACTTTTGACACTACCATGCCTGAGAAAGGGGTTACAATATGAAAATAACCATTGCCAAGAGCTTGGACGACTTTTACAAGCAATCAGCCGAGCGTATTGCATCCAAGATAATTGAAAAGCCTAAATCGATTATAGGGCTTTCCACCGGACGGACGACGGGCGGCATTCATAAAGCGCTTGTGGAGCTTTATAGAGAAAAACCGTTTGATACATCCCAAGTCACTGTTTTTGGCCTGGATGAAGTGACGAATATAAGCAGGGAGTGCAAGGCGAGTTGTTACTGGCTTCTCCTCAATCAAGTTGTTGAGCCGCTCGGGATTCCGCTCAGCAATTTTATTATGCCGGACCCCTTTGCAAAAGATTTGCAAAGGGAGTGTAGAAAATTCGAAGACAGGGTGAGCAATGATAATGCTTCAGATCTTCAGATGCTCGGAATTGGTGAAAACGGGCACATTGGATTCAATCAGCCGGGAACACCATTTGGCAGCACCACATGGATTTCTTATCTGGATGATTCTCTTGATGAACGCCTCCGCAGAGAGAACAATATAGCCCCTGATGTTAAAATGGGTGGCCTTACGCTGGGAATAAAAAATATCATGTGGAGCAAAAAGATCGTTTTGGTAGCCAGCGGCAAGAATAAGGCAGATATAATTGAAAAAGCTTTATTTGGACCGGTTTCAGAGGATGTTCCCGCATCGGTGCTACAGCTTCATCCCGACTGTGAAGCCATACTTGATCCGGAAGCTGCACAGCAGATTGTAAAGCATCTATGAGCTTGATATAAGCAGAGTAAAAATACCTTTTTAATATAACAGAGTGATGAGAATGTGAGCTATGAAGAAATATTGCTGCAGCTGGTTTTGCAGAGATGGAAAAGCGGAGAAGCAAACGGCATTTGGCTGCAGCCTTGGCGAACGTGAAGGCATGAGATATCCTTCAAGGCTTTATAAAGTCAGGATAATGCCCGAAGCAGTAGCCAATCAGTTTATGACATCTTAGCAAAAGTGGAAAGCTCAGGTTTTGGAGCGTATTTTTGTGGGCAGTGCAATCCTGATATAGCAAATCATTATAGAAAATAATTGCATAAATAAAACACATATGTTATCATCTATATGAAATCATTGAAAGAGAGGTAATCCAATGCCAGCTAAGTCTTAACTTGATCAATTGAATATGAACTGAATAAAGCGGTTTCTTACCCATTATGGGTTTTGTTGTCGTGCTTTTTTCAGTTTTATCAAGTTAAGAATAGCGGTATTTTCAACCTTGCTAAAGTGTAATAATACCAAACTAAGCAGACTAGCCAGAGAATATGGATAAGTCTATCAGATGCTGTTGCGTATACTATGGATGAACATAAAAGGGATACCGTGCTTAACTGCACGGTGTTTTTGTTTATTTATGCTTACATCCCTTGGGGATGAGTTAATGTGGTATCCCGGTGACGACTCCTAATACGATGTTTCATTCTATTGGCAATGTCTGTGTAGTGCTGCAGGTGAAAAGCTTTTGCTATTCGCCTGCAGTTTTTTTTATTTGAAGATATTTTAAGGCTATAAAGGAAGTTTAATCAAAGGACCTCAAAATTGGGCACTGAAGGGAGGCTTTATAAAATATGTTTAGCAGAAAGTGTACTCCAATGTATAATGATCAAGGATGAATCCAGCTTATCAAATAATTTTGGGATGAACTTAAGCTAAGCATGGATGAATTCAAGCAATCATCCCTTTGCAATTAGCTGAATTCAAATCATTTACATATAGCGATTTCCTGCACGTCAGAAGAAAGGAGTTAAAAAATGAGTGTCATAAATGTTAATAATCTATCCAAATCCTATAAAATTCATGAAAAGCAGCAAGGTGTAATAAACACTCTAAAAGATTTATTTAATCGTAAATATGTATACAAGGAAGCTGTCAGTAATCTGACCATGACAATAGAAAAAGGTGAAATTGTAGGGCTTTTGGGAGAAAATGGAGCAGGTAAGACCACCACACTTAAAATGCTCACCGGCATTTTATACCCTACATCCGGCAAAGTTACTGTTTTAGACTATGCTCCTACTCAAAGAAAGAGGGAATTTCTCAGAAAGATAGCTTTTGTTATGGGCAATAAGAGTGAGATAAACTGGGATTTGCCGGCTATTGATACCTTTAGATACCAGAAGCTTCTCTATCAGGTGCCGGATGAGTTATATAAAAAGAATATAGATATGCTGGCAGAAATGCTTAATGTCAAGCATTTGTTAAACATCCAGCTGCGCCGCCTTTCTTTGGGTGAACGCATGAAAATGGAGCTGATAAATAGCTTTCTCTACTCCCCGGAGATTGTCTTTCTTGATGAACCTACGATTGGACTGGATTTAGACAGCCAGCTTGCCATAAGGAAATTTCTGCGCGAATACAGGGAGGAGAGAAAAACGACCATTATTATCACAAGCCATTATATGGATGATATTGAGGAGACCTGTGACAGGGTTATCCTATTGTCTAAAGGAAGCAAAATATTCGATGGTGCCATCAGCGAAATATCCGGGCTGTATTCGGCCAATAAAGTCCTGCAGCTGGTATTTAACCAATCAATCAATCCCCATGAGTTTTCAAAGTACGGGGAGATTATTGAATTTAAGGATAATGCTCTTAAGCTGATGATCGAAAAAGAACAATATGGAAGTATCGTTACTGAGTTGATCCATCAAAACAAAAACCTTGTTGATATCTCCATAACCAATCTGCCTTTTAAGAATATCGTCCATCAGATTATGGTGGAAGGGAGAGTATCATAGATGCGAAAATATCTGTATAGCTTCAAGCTGTACTTGTTAGCATCGCTTCAATACCGGTTTGACACGGTGCTGGGACTGATAATGTCTAATATCAGCATGCTCATTACAATATTCTTCTGGATAATCATTTACCGCAGCAATGGAACAGGCGAAATCAATGGGTATTCAATTGCTGACATGATTACGTTTTTTGTTATGTCAAGCTTATTTCGCACATTTATACTGAGCAGCGGCGGGTTTGAAATCTCAGATATGATAAAGAGCGGAGAGCTGGGCAAAGCCCTCATCAAGCCGCATAGCATAAGCATGTTTCTATACTGGAAACATCTTTCCAATGCCTTGTTTGAATTCTTGAAGCAGTTTTCATTTTTACTGCTGGTGGTACCTTTTTTTGCACGGTACTTAACATGGGATTTATCAGTGTCCTCAGCAGTCCTAGTAATTATATACCTGGTGACAGCGACGGTAATCAGTCATCTCCTTTGGTTGCTGCTGGGGATGATGGCTTTTTGGCTTGAGCAGGCACAAGCTGTTATGTGGTCCTTTGCCGTTATATTAAATTTTCTGTCAGGAATGTTCATACCCCTGGATTTCTTTCCGCGCTGGAGCGTTAGAGTATTGGAACTGATGCCTTTTGCTGCCTTCAGCTATATACCGGCCAAGTTGTATATGAATCAGTTATCCGTCGCAGAAGGTGCTTATTTGCTGATGGTACATATATTGTGGATTTTCGTTTTGATGGCTTTAAACCAGATGGTTTGGAGAGCGGGAACCAAAAAATACTCTGCAGTTGGTGGATGAGGAGGTATTTGATGTATTACTTAAATCTTTTAAAAGAACAGATAAAGCTGTCATTTATGTCGGTTGCCATATTTAGAGCAAACTTTGCGCTTATGCTGTTGCAGAGCATTATAAATTCGGTATTGGGCGTATTATGCGTTGAGTTTATTTATCTTCATGTGGATTCCATAGCTGGCTGGTCCCGGAATGAAATGATTATTCTGTATTGCACATCAATGATTGTAAACCAGTTATACCGAGGGTTGATAAACCCAAATCATATGAATTTCATTGGAAGCGTATCCAGCGGGAGTTTTGACAGGATGCTTATAAAACCAATCAGTATAATTTTCCAGATAAACACTGGCAGTATAGATTATTCAAGCTTTTTGTCCTTGATTGCGCCCATAGTCATTTTATGCTGGAAAATCAGCTCGCTGGATGTCAGCATTCCAAGACTTAATGTCATTTTATTTCTGGTTTTCTTAATAAACGCGGTTATTCTATTGACTTCGTTTATGATGCTTCTATATTCATTTGCTTTTAAACATGTCAGGGTTTATGGGCTAACAGGAATTTACTTTATATTGATGTCCATATCAGAGAAACCAAGAGAAATATTTTCTTACAAAGCAGTAATGTATGCTTTCGTTTTTCTTATTCCATCTGTCCCACTGGCAAATGTTCCGGCATCTTTGCTTCTTAGCAAAGGTAATGTTCCGGAAACGATTGCTGCGGCTGTTTCAGGGATGCTATTTTTCCTGCTTTCCACTGTGGCTATAAAAAAAGGAATGAGGAGTTATTCCAGTGCAAGCAGCTAAGCTGGCAACTACAGAATATGGAAAGTGGGATTTTGATAAAGGAATCTATTCTTAACTTTTAAAGTTAGGAAGGTGCCGATATGCCAAGCAGTAGATGAATAAAAGAGAAGGAAAACAGTTGACGAAAGGAGCTTAGCCAATGCCATACAGGAATTAATTCTTTATGTACTTTATATGCACTTAAATTTATATAGATTGACTTTGAAAGGATTGAAAGAAATGTCTAGATGCGAGATTTGTGATAAAACTGTTAACTTTGGAAAGAAAGTCAGTATAACACGGTCACATGTCAGCAGAAGGTCCAGCCATATGCAAAAGCCTAATGTTAAAAAGGTAAAAGTTAATTTTAATGGAGTGGCAAAAAGCATGTATGTTTGTACCAGATGTCTCAGGTCTAACCGGGTGATCAGAATAAGGAATTAGAATGCTGGGGGAGAAATCCCCCGGCTAAAATCTATGGATAGTCAGGTAATGTTAATTCATGATATATTTGTCTCATCCAAAATGAACCAACTGAACAGTTAAAGACAATATATTATTGGAATAGCTATTCCGGGTGAATGCGAGGGCTCTTACCGAGTACCCCAAAAGTTCATCTAAAATGCAATATTGCATTGCAAAAGCTGCAGCAGTAAGAACAAAAATAGGTTTGTGCCATGCGGAGAGGAGAAAAACATTGGACAATATGGATATCGATAGCCTTGTGATGCTGTATGGTAAAGCTGTTTACGGATTCTGCCTCAGGCTTGCTAAAAACAAGGATAATGCTGATGACCTGTATCAGGAAACCTTCTTAAAAGCGATGGAACTGGGCACTAAAATTGATAAGAGCAATAACCCGAAAGCCTTTCTCATTTCCATTGCGGTCAGGTTGTGGAAAAATAATCGCCGAAAGTATGCCAGACGCCAAAGAATAGCGCCTGAGGGAGAACTGAACGAAGAGATAGCCAGCAGCATCATGTGTACCAATACATCAACACCGGAAGAGATTGTCATGTTAAGAGAACGGTGCGCGGTAATACGGACTGCGGCGGATAAACTCAATGACAAGCTTAGAATACCGCTATACATGTATTACACTGCAGAAATGTCTGTGGAAGATATAGCATCAGCGCTTAGGATTCCGCAAGGTACCGTGAAAAGCAGGCTCCACAAGGCTCGAAAAAATCTGAAAAATGTATTGGAGGATTATTAGTATGGACAAAAATGAACAACTGGAAAAATTGTTGAAGCAGGCTCTTTCTTCGACGGCTGAACCTAGCGAAGCTCTAAACCTAAAAATCAAGTACAGAATAAAGGAGAGAAAAGCTATGAAACCAGTGCGTAGAAGAATAGCAGTTGCCCTTATTGCTGCCTTTACCCTTATAATGTCGGGCTCGGCCTTTGCTGCCTGGAAGCTTCTCAGCCCGAAACAGGTTGCAGAAAATTTCGGAGATAAAACCCTTGCTAAAGCTTTTGACAGTGAAAATGCTGTTCAAATCAATAAATCCGTAACTTCCGGTGATTATACCTTTACACTGCTGGGAATGACCTCCGGCAAGAACTTAAGCGATTTTAAAAGCTCCGTACAGGATATACATCCTGACAGAACCTATGCTGTCGTTTCAATTGAAAGGAAGGATGGGAGTCCGATACCTGCAATGAGTGATGAAAATTACAATGAACCTCCATTTATCGTCTCTCCCCTCATAAAGGGGCAAAAACCCTGGCAGGTGAACATATTCACCATGAATGGCGGATACAGCGAATGTGTTGTGGATGGGGTCATTTACAGAATGATCGAATGCGACAGCATTGAGATGTTTGCCGACAGAGGGGTGTACCTTTACGCCGGTATAGGGAGCTTCATCGACAATCAAACGGTAAGCTACAATGAAGAAACCGGTGAAATCACGCTTAATGCAAATAATAAGGAGGCTGGTGCACTTTTTGAGTTGCCCCTTGACGTGAAAAAAGCAGACCATGAGAAAGCTGAACAGTACCTTAAGGATTTATTAAATCCTGCCTCCGAATCCATAACAGGGGATGAGACAGTCAACGACAGTGAATACGTTTCCGACTGGGGGAGTGAATTTGCTAACGGTATTGTAATACCTGAATCCATAAAGGAAGTTACTTATGATGAAAACGGATTGGCGTGCTATGAGTACAATGGCAGTAAAGTAGGAATCTCCTTAGACTTCCTTTTTAAAGATGGAGAAGCAGGAGTATGGAAAATAGTGTCCATAAACGGGGATGGGGAAGATCAAATTGCCATTCAGTTTATGAAGGATGAAAATGGCGTAGTGACAGGCAGGGCAGTGAAAAAGGCAAAATAATCGAAAGCGGGCATTAGGGTAAACTGACGATGCAAATCGTATATAAAAAGGGACTTAGCCTCGAAAGGTCAAGTCCCTTTTATTTATATTAATTGCTAGGCTTCCAAAAAGCTCAAACATATTACTCCTATTAGGGGTAAGGTCTGATGTATCAGCCTATAAGGAAAATCAAACAAAAATAAACGCAAAAATCAAAAGTCAAAATCAATAGCAAAATTAAAAGAAAAACATGACGCTGCTTTTTTGGATTGACAGGTCGTGGCATTACTTATCCTTTGAGGTATTCAAGGTGCTCATGGATAAAATAAATATAAATTAAAGTTTCCTTTGACAATGTCTGGAATGGCTTATATAATAAAGCTGATGCAGTATACTGCAAATAATAAGATTTGGCACGAAAGGGGCTATGTTAATGACTGTAGGCAATGTAGAGGTGATTTTTGCTAATTGAATATTGGCAAAGGTACACAGGAACACCTTATGATAGGTTTTGTTTGTGTTGCCTATGCAGCTTCTTTCGAGCAACCTGAATCGTGTATTTAACAAGTAACAGCACGCATTGGTAGCGTGTTTTTTGTTGCTTTTGTTAATGGTAAGTGGACACATCTTTGTGAACAGGAAATATTCCTTTTACGTTAAGGAACATCCCCTTTTTATTGAAGGGACACATATCGGAAAGATGAAAGCCCCTTTTAAACCCGCAGGTGGTCGTTATCTGCGGTTTTTTATATGCTTTTTAAGTTGCGGAATAATCTGTTATTATGGGGAGTGTGATGATTATGACAAAAAAGAAAGGCACTTACGATTATATGAAGGAAATCAGAAATTGCTGGGTGATAAACCCTCGAACCAGGGTGCAGGAAAATGAAATCAAGAGCAAAAAGAAACGCAGACAGGAGGAAAAGAAAATGATAAGGGAGGGGAGCATTTATGAGGAAATTTGAACGTTGCGAAAGGCTGTATAAAGAGAACGAAAGGTTTTTTAGCGATAACGAAAATATAATGCGAGGACCAAATGCCTTGTGGCTTATAGAGATATTATGTGAAAAGATGGATTTAAAGCCAGGCATGCGAGTATTGGATATGGGTTGCGGCAAAGGTTTAACCTCAATATTTTTGGCAAAGGAGTTTGGAGTAACGGTATTTGCCAATGACCTTTGGATAGATCCCACAGATAACTACAAACGCTTTGTTGAAATGGGAGTTGAGGACAAGGTTTTCCCGATCCATGCTGAAGCTCACAATCTTCCATATGCTGATGGATTCTTTGATGCAGCTATAAGCATTGATTCCTACCATTATTATGGCACTGATGAAACTTACTTTCCGGATATTTATGCAAAGCTGGTAAAACAAGGAGGCCAATTTGGAATGGTAAATCCAGGACTGACGAGGGAATTCAGCAATGGGTTGCCGGAGGCTATGAAGCCATATTGGGAGCGCAATATGTATGCATTTCATAGTGCCAGGTGGTGGCGTGATATGTGGGAGAAAACCGGCCTTGTAGATATTAAATTTGCCGAGGACATACCCGACGGCAAAGCATTATGGAGAAAAACGGCTGATTTTGAGCTTCTTGATGCGGATACCGAGAACTATCTGACGCTTGTTTTGATCACAGCAATAAAGAAATAAAATATAGAGCTGATGGAATTTATGATGGAGGGAATTTGATGTTGGATAAATTATTATTCCTTGCGCAAAAACCTGCCCTCTGGCAGCGAAGTTGTGAGCCGTTTTGGGACGATGAGCACATTTCAAAGGGGATGCTGGAGGCTCATCTCAACCCGGATTGGGATGCAGCAAGCCGAAGGCACAGTTATATTGACTGCTCAGTAAAGTGGCTTGCAAGCATCATCCCGGAAGGAAGTAAAATACTTGACCTGGGCTGTGGCCCGGGACTTTACACCAAACGATTTTCAGATGCAGGGTATGATGTAACCGGTATGGATTATTCCAGACGCTCGATTGCTTATGCAAAGGAACACGACACTAAAGCAAAATATATATACCAGAATTATTTGGAGATGGATTACGCCGAGGAATTCGATGCAATTACATTGATTTACTGTGATTATGCCGCCCTGATTCCTGATGAAAGAAAAACACTGCTGTCAAAGATACACCTTGCGCTTAAGCCCAACGGTTTATTTATTTTTGATGTCTTTACCGAGAAAACTTTCTATGGAAAAAAGGACCGTACATCGTGGTCATACCATGAAAACGGCGGTTTTTGGAGCGACAAGCCGCATTTATGCCTGGAAGCTGAGTATTATTTTGAGAACAATACCGTTAAAGTAGACAAGACCATTGTAATTACAGAGAATGATTTGCGTGAATATCTTATCTGGGACACGGTATACACTAAACAGACGTTGCTCGATGAGGTGGCGCCTTTTGGATTTCAGATACACGGTATTTATGATGATGCTTGCGGCAGTCCATTTACTGGCGCGGCAGACACATTATGCCTTGTATTGAGGAAAGGATGAGAAAGAAGTGTACTGACATGATCTTCCAATCTTTATTTAATACCCCTCACCGCTTAGAATCTTGCGTTGACTTTGCATTTGCGCATTTTGGCAACCGAGAGCATTATGCATAAAGGCTCATCGACTGCACCAGGTCTGCTGATGGCTTGCCGCAGGGATTTCACAGCCTGCAAATCTGCTTTATGGTGGGGTTGAAAACCATCCTCAAAAACAAGAACTCTTTTTTGAGTGGCAGGAGATCGCAGGTAGAAATAGCATCCTGCCGGCAAGAACAATGGAAGGATTTTCGTCGTTTCATAAAGAAATGTTGGAGTGCCTGTCGGCATTATATATTTAACGAGAACGGGGGTTATTTTCTATGGATTTATTTATCAACAAACTGATGAGCAGTGTTATTGAAATCATACTTTTTGCTTCAATTCCTTTTATCTGGTGGCTGATAGGCGCGAGGAAAAAAGCTGGCTTTTTTGACTGGATAGGATTAAAGAAAATGGAGAAGCATAAGGGGACTATTCCGCTTATTATAGTAATTACAGCTGTTTTTTGCGCTGTATCCATTGTTATTCTGTACATGATCCGAGATGTGGAAACAGCATCGTCAGGATTTGACGGACTTGGAGTTAAAGCCATACCTGCAATATTGGTATATGCAATATTCAACACAGCGCTTCCTGAAGAAATGATGTTCAGAGGCTTCCTGTTAAAAAGGATAGCATCTAGAGCCGGTTTTTCCGCAGGGAATACGATACAAGCGGTCGTATTTGGGCTGATGCACGGTATCATGTTTGTGGCTCATGTCGGAATGGCGAAAGCAATTATAATAGTCATATTTACCGGCCTTATCGGTTGGGTTATGGGATATATAAATGAGAAGAGATCCGGCGGCTCGATATTATCAAGCTGGATTATTCATGCGTTGTCCAATATTTTTTCGGGCCTTGTTTCAGCCTTTTCACTTTTATAATCAGTGGGGTAACGCACTTTATTCATAATTATGATTTCACACAGCGATGAGTCAGGCGATATTGAGGGGGTAAGCAATGGTACCTATGGCTCCAGAGCTGAAATAGCAAAAATTCTTTATGATTTAATCTCTATGTAAGTTTATACATGCACTAATATAATTTCCATAAGTCGTAGATTTCCTAAAAGCAGGCCGAAGCTTTTTAAGCCCAGCAGTTACATGACCAAAACCAATGCTCTAGCAAAGGGGATGCAGTCATGGTCATTCGGCTGCGTCATCCTTTACCTGCATACTTTGATGTGATGGTAAAGATGAAGCTATTGCATGATTTTTAATGAAAACCTCCAGTTAAAGTCATTGACATAAAAATGCAGCAATAATGCAAAAATCGAGAAGATAAATGAGCTTGATTCAAAACGTTGAATCAAGCTTTTTCTTTTCCCACCTCTGCGCGTGCAGGCACTCGGTCCCATATTTGTAAAGTTATACCCTAAAATTGTCAAATCTCAAACTTACTGGTATCATTATAATAACAGAAACGACATGTATGCCTTAACAGGCTTTGATTATATACCGACAGAGAATGGAAAATTGATATAAGCTATGGAGAAATTAGTTATTGGAATATTAGCACATGTAGATGCAGGAAAAACAACACTATCTGAGAGTATGCTTTATCTGAGCGGTAAGATCGGAAAATTGGGAAGGGTAGACAACAAGGATGCTTTTTTGGATACCTATGACCTGGAAAAAGCAAGGGGGATTACCATATTCTCCAAACAGGCCATATTTGAAATAGGGGAAACTCAGATCATTTTACTGGATACCCCAGGTCATGTAGATTTTTCTGCTGAAATGGAGAGAACTCTTCAGGTGCTGGACTATGCCATTTTGGTGATAAGCGGCGCAGATGGGGTACAGGGGCATACCGGGACATTATGGCGGTTGCTGCACATATATAAGATACCTGTTTTTCTATTCGTCAACAAGATGGATCAGGCCGGGACGGATAAGGACAGATTGATGAATGAATTAAAAAAGCATCTGGATGACGGATGCATTGATTTTGGACAAGTTGGGTGGGATGCCTTTTACGACCAATTGGCCATGTGTGATGAAGCAATGATGGAGGAATACCTGGAAACAGGGTGTGTTGAAACCGGGAGGATCAAAAAAGCTGTTCGGGAGCGCAAAGTATTTCCATGCTACTTTGGTTCGGCTTTGAAACTAGACGGTGTCGAGCAGTTTATGCAGGGTATTGTAAAATATGCGATTATCCCCCAATATCCTGATGAATTCGGAGCAAAAGTATTCAAGATATCAAGGGATGAGCAGGGAAACCGTCTTACACACATGAAGCTTACCGGAGGAAGGCTTAAGGTAAAGGATGTCTTAACCAATGGCATCTGGGAGGAAAAAGTCAATCAAATACGCATATATTCCGGACAGAAATACCAGGCAGTGAATGAGGTTGAGGCAGGCTCTGTATTCGCAGTAACAGGGCTCAGCCAAACAAGGCCCGGGGAAGGATTGGGGATAGAGAAAGCTTCCAGCACACCAATATTGGAACCTGTTCTATCCTATCAAATCATACTTCCGGAAGGCTGTGATCCAAGGGTGATGCTCCCTAAGCTGCGCCAGATTGAGGAGGAAGAGCCGGAGCTTCATATTGTTTGGGATGAGCAGCTGCAGGAAATTCAGGCACGGGTTATGGGAGAGGTGCAGATCGAAATTCTGCAAAGCCTTATACAGGAGCGTTTCGGTGTTGCGGTGGCCTTTGATGCCGGAAGGATAGTGTATAAAGAGACCATTGCCAATGTGGTGGAAGGGGTAGGACATTTTGAACCCTTGAGGCATTATGCGGAGGTTCACCTGTTATTGGAGCCGGGCGAACCGGGAAGCGGCCTGCAGTTTGGGACACAGTGCAGTGAGGATATACTGAGCAAGAGCTGGCAGAGACTTATATTGACACATCTGGAGGAAAAGGTCCACAAAGGGGTTTTGACAGGGTCAGCGATTACGGATATGAAAATCACTTTGGTTTCCGGGAGAGCGCATAACAAGCATACGGAAGGCGGTGACTTCAGAGAGGCCACCTACCGTGCCGTTCGTCAGGGACTAAAGGAAGCGGAATCAGTATTGCTGGAGCCTTATTATTCCTTTAGGCTGGAGCTGCCGGAGAAGATGATAGGAAGAGCCATGAACGACATTGAGAGAATGCATGGCGTATGCGAAATATCAAGCACCAACGGGGAGATGGCAGTCCTTGTGGGGAGCGCTCCTGTTGTTACCATGAGAAATTACCAGAAAGAGGTGGTTTCCTATACCAAGGGCTTAGGAAAGCTGTTTTGCACTCTGAAAGGCTATGAGCCGTGCCATAATGCTGAAGAGGTCATAGAAAGCATCGGATATGATTCGGAAAGAGACGTAGAGAATCCGACAGGTTCCGTATTTTGTGCCCATGGCACCAGCTTCCTGGTGAGTTGGGACGAAGTAAAGAATTATATGCATATTGAGAGCTTTCTTCAAAAAAAGGAGGACTTGGAGGAAGAAGCTGCCGCAAACCAGGTGCCGTACACAGAGGAGAAGAATATCAGTTTGGAAGAGATTGAGCAGATTATCAACAGCACCTTCTATGCAAACCGGGGGAAGAAATCTGTCTGGAACAGGCGCAAGAAAGTCCGTGAGAATTATGACAGGCCTGCTGCCTATGTTAAAAAACAGAAGGAGCCCAAAGAGGAATATCTCCTGGTGGATGGGTATAATATTATCCATGCATGGCCGGAACTGAAAGAACTGGCTGATGAGGACATGGAAGCAGCCAGGGTGAAACTGCTTGATCTTCTGAGCAATTATCAGGGAATTCGGAAATGCCATATTATCATCGTATTTGATGCTTACCGTGTTGAGGGACATGCTGAGGAGGTAATCAAGTATCACAATGTCCATGTGGTTTTTACCAAAGAGGCTCAAACGGCAGACCAGTATATCGAAAGATTTGCCCATGACAATCAGACCAAATACGATATAATAGTCGCAACTTCGGATGGTCTGCAGCAGATTATCATAAGGGGAGCGGGATGCGCTTTATTGTCTGCCAGAGAACTTAAGATCGAGGTTGAAAGGGTTAATGAAAGGATAAAGCAGGAGTATGAGGAAATGGGGGCGAGAGATCGCAATCGCCTTATAGACTCATTATCTCCGGAGGCGAAACAGCAGATGGAAGAATTGGCTAAAAAACAGGATGATGATTCCTCAAACAGCCAGTGAGTTTAATAAAAGTTCAGCCATTGATTAAAAAAGTGAAGAATAGCAAATGCAATCAAATTTGATCTTTAAGAAGCCCTACTTCCTCAAATTAGGAATATAGGGCTTTAAGGACTGAACTGCTGTATAAAAATGGTACGTTTTACCTAATAAAACATACCATCGGATTAATTATGCAATAGGCAGCTCATTTTTTGCAGTCATATAATCGTTAAAAAATGCAAATGGTTAAAATAAATGAATATCTTATAAATAGGTTCTAATCATGGCGGCTCCGATGACGATATTGACCATCGGATACATAAATAATCAGCTTGCCATCCTCAAATTTAATGAAGGGATTGACGGCTGTTTTTATGCTGTCTTCCTTGTCTTTAATAAAATACCCGGTTTTGAATACTGAAAGAAGTATACCCACCAGACTCATATTTATTAACAGATAAGAGCTGCTTTGTGAGATCAATGGCAAAGAAAGAGGCCCAAAAAGTTGAAATCCCAAATTTACCGATATGTAAAATATGGTCTGGATTGCAAAAGTTAAGGTTATCGCTGTCGAGACCAGCTGGGCAAGCACGCTTTTCTGTTTTAGACAGAGCATAAATGTACGGACAATAAACAATATTAAAAGCGCTGCAGTAATGAAAAAGACCAGCCATCCGAATCTATGAATTATGTATGTGATCAGCAGATCGCTATTTATGCCTGGTAGAATCTGAGGTGCGGATACTCCCTGGAAATACTCAGGCACATTGCCTTGTCCTATGAATTGGGCACCCGATAATAGCTGCCTTATTATGGCACCGGTGTATCCTTTGCCGTGAGGGTCGATGGATGGATTTATAGCAAGGGCAATTCTTTCTGATAAAATACCGCTGGCAAATATCGCTGCCAGAACCCCTATCACCGGCAGGTAAACGAGCAATAAAGCATAGAGCTTTTTCACACCGAACCAGCCTTTTGATATGGCTATAGTAAGCACAATAAGGCAGGAGAGAGTGAGAAGTACGCATGAAGAAGTGCTCGGGATAACCATGGATATAATAAAGGATACTGCGAAAAGTATCCCACAGCCAATAATCCCGGTATAGCCCCTGTTTCTCATGCTATAAACAACTCCTGCAAACAAGGTTGGAAACAATAAAAGCAAATAGGAGGCATATCTGTATCTTCCCAGGGCAGGCTTTGACAGGCCAATCAAAAATACGATTACCACTGCTAACAAAAGAAAAACCGTTTTTGGATGTTTCCCGAGAACAGTAAAATCCATATGGTAAAACAGAACCATCAAGCCTAGCCCCACAAGGGTAAAAAATAATTGCTTATTGAACAACTCTATGCCGTTTAATTCCTGAGGGGAGGTAAAAGATCTTATAACAGTTCCTGTAATAAGCAGCAAGGCCGTTAATGCGATGATCGACCATTCGGGTTTCGGTCTATGTGTGCGGTCAAGCTCCGTACCCACTATTACCGGGTCGCCCATCTGCTCAAGGGCCTTTATTGTTGCAACTTCCTCATCAATGCCTTGAGCCTTATAAGCTTCTTTCTGATCGATAATATGATTTTCGATTTCCTCCCAGATATCGGCATGAATTTTCTTGCACCGTATCTGACTGCAAACTGTTTCTAAATATTGCTGTACTTTAATATGACGTTGCAAGCCCTGCACCTCCTTGCAATACGTGATTTACAGCAGTGAAATAATTTTGCCATTCGGCTTTCTTGTCAGCCAGCAGTTTCCTGCCCTTTTTTGTTATGCTGTAGTACTTCCGCATTCTGGCGCCGTCGGCATTTTTATCATAGGAAGTAACCATTCCCTGCTGTTCAAGACTGTGAAGTAAAGGATAAAGTGTGCCGGCTTTAAGGTTAAAGGTATCATTGGATCTCTTTGACAGCTCTTCAATCATCTGATATCCATACATATCCCTGTCTTCCAGCAGCCTGAGTATAAGCATTGTTGTACTGCCACTTAACAAGGTTTTATCAATTGGCATGGAATTGTCACCCTTCCTTTCATATATAGATGATCTATATATAGGATATATCGATCATCTATATATGTCAAGAGATAATATTCCGAGTTTTACCTTTTCCCACGAGGTTTACAAGGAAGGGGCTTCCCAATCCAGGCAGGGTATGGCTTTTCTCTACGCATCAATAAGTCGAAATATTGCCTAGCTACCGGTGTAGTAAGGTTGGGCCTTAGAGAATGATTGCAGCTTAATACCGGAATAGCTTAATGCTGGAGTAAGTTGAGAAGGGGCCAGAGCAAGAAAGCTGCATACAGGAGTTCTAAGGGTAAATGTCAGCAGTAAACTCACTAAGGTACTGAATATAAAGGCATGAAAATCTAAAGGGCTGAAAATGGCATAAAAAATGTGATTCGGGTTTCACCGCTCCGATAGAGATAAATGCAGGTATTTCTCGCTGTTTGTCAAATGAGATGTCAGATGTGTTATTATTCCTTCCACTTATATTATATCATAAGTAAAATTTTTTTTATAGACTTATCATTTACATTTTATACCTGTATGATATAAGAAGCGCATCTATTTGGAATTATGCATTATTTCATCAGCGAAAAGGGTAACTTAATTTTGCTTTGCTATTTAATTACTTAAAAAATTGCTGGAAGACTAAATTTCCCCGAAATGCGGCAAATTGGCCCAATAATTGATCAACCATGTTCTTGCGGCAACAAAAGGCCGGTTTAAGCGTCACTGGGGAAGATGAAGCAGGCTTAAAGTCGTTGTTTTCCAGTATAGCAACATAGTACTAATAAACATACTAAACTCATTCCAAGGATTATGCCCTGACACAAAGCAAATAAGTTATGTATATTCAACTGTGCTGCTTTGGAGTATCTGACGTCATTGTAAAGCATATATGTTTGTATATGACCGTAAGGATTTCAAAAGGATAATAAAAAATCATGTAAGCTGAGTTTATTAAAAAACCCAGATAAAGTTTAATGGAGGGATGAAAATGCATCCGGATTGGGAAAAAGAAGTTGAGAGGCTTGAATATGTAAAACAGGTAATTTTAGATGTATTGAACGTGAAGATCAGCAAGAGCGCTGAGTATTCCAAAGAGATGAGGGCTATAAATAAAGAGATGTGGGAGGAAACAGGGGCTCTTAACGGACAAAATTCGATTTTAAAGATTCCTTCTTTCCTGCAGGACATAAATTTCTTGAAACGAAATATTGCGGACTCGGCTAGAAACGAAAAGGAAATTAAAATGCTTGAGAGGCAGCTCGTTTCACCATACTTTTGCAGGATTGACTTCAAAGAAGATGGCGAATGTGCAGAAAGCTTCTATATTGGCATCTATGGATTGCGTGATATTAATAATGATGAAATATTGATTTATGACTGGCGGGCACCGATCAGCAACATGTTTTATGACTTTGAGCCTGGTCCGGCTTCATATGAATGCCCTGCAGGATTAATCGAGGGAGAGCTCCTTCTTAAGCGGCAGTACAGAATTGATAGAGGTACTCTTTTATGGATGTTTGATACCAATGTCGCTATAGAGGATAAGATTTTACAGGATATTTTGGCCGGAAGTACGGATGGCAGGATGAAAACCATTGTCAGCACAATACAGAGGGAACAGAACCGGGCAATCAGGTATGGAAGCAAACGGGTACTCGCGGTCCAGGGAGCTGCCGGAAGCGGAAAAACTTCAATAGCGCTGCATAGGGCTGCATACTTGCTTTATCGTGACCGTAAAACTATTAAGGCCGAGAATATCAGATTATATACCCCAAGTGGTATTTTTGCCGAATATATTTCCGATGTTTTGCCTGAGCTGGGTGAGGATGATATTCCATGCAATACGTTAACCGGGCTTGTTCAAAGCACTCTGGGAGATTCGTTTAAAAAATATGAGACATATACGGAAATGATGGAATGGCAGCTTTCACAGAAATCCATCGATGAGAAAAGCGGCCAATTGGAGTCAATGGGCTTTAAAGCTTCAGAAATATTTACAGCCATGCTGGAGAAGTATGCTGCGGTTTTTGAGAGCAAAATGATACACTTTGAAGATATTGCTATAGGTGATGCTATTATTGCTTCCAGGGACGAGCTGGCGGATCTTTTTTATAATAGCTTCAGCTACATGCCTGTTGCCAAAAGGCTTTCCCGCATAGAAACATATGTGATGACACGCATCAATGAATATATGAAGCAGAGAAAAAAAGAAAAGATTGATGAGTTTGCCAATTCAGAAGAATATATGGACGAAAGTGAGATCAAAGCCAGAAGCCGTATTGCTGTAAAAAGAGAATCGGAAACAGCAATAGAAAAAGTGAAAAACATGATCTCTATTGACATAGTCAGGCTATATCAAAGATTATTTAAAGATGATGAGATTTGGAGACTATGCGGAGGGCCATCCTCTGAGAAAATACGCAAAAGAACTGTAGAAGCCTTGGATAACGCTATCCTTTTATATGAGGATCAATCGCCAATACTTTATCTCATGGCACTTCTTGGGATGCTGGATGCAGATAAGGATGCGAAGCATGTAATGATAGATGAGGCCCAGGATTATTCGTATATAACATATAAGCTATTCTCAAGGTTTTACCCTAATTGTGGAATCACACTTTTGGGTGATGCCAGCCAGAATATAAATTCTGCCTTCGGCATAGGAAACCTGAAATTGGCAGGGGAACTCCTTGACCCGGACAGCTTGGAGTATACCGAACTTAGCAAGTGCTACCGCTCTACAATTGAGATAATGGAGTTTGCCTCGCAGATACTGCCTACAAAGGCAATACCCTATGGAAGGCATGGTAAGAAGCCTGAGGTAATGACTTCGCCGACGGTTGACGGTGTGTGCGGTTTGGTCACGGATTGCATAGGCAATGCAAAAAAAGATGGTTACAGCTCTATCGCCATTATCTGCCGTAATCTAGGCAGTTGCCAGCGAGTATATAGACATCTAAAAACGATTATGCCTGTTCATATCATAGAGAATGAAAATGATCAGATAGAAAAAGGCGTCGTCGTGATACCTTCTTATCTTGCCAAAGGGCTTGAATTTGACGTTGCTGTCGCAGTGATCCTGTCGGAGGACGAATACTTGCATGAGGAAAACCAGCTTTTTTACACCGTTTGCACCAGGGCTCTCCATAGGCTGGATGTCTGCTCTATAGATGGAGCTGGAATCTTAAAAAAGATAGAATCCAAACATGATTGATGTCGTTTACTGGATGCTTTATGAATTAAGGAACCAAATATCTACTATAAATATAGATGCTTATAGTGCAGTGTAGTCTAAATTGTTAAGGTCAATTGAAAAGGTAATTTCCACTTTGCAAAAGTAAATTCCATGGATGCTGTTATCATTGAGAAAAATAGTAATTCAGCGGGTTTTGGATTAGTTTATTTAGGCAAATTTTTAATGCTTTTCAGTCAATAATAGGTTAAAATATGAAGTAGAGGAACAAAGCCAGCCCTTTTTTGGGTATATCAAACTAGAGGTGTGAAGATTAACTAACTTTTTGCAAGAGTAATTTCCACCCTGTTTGTAAATGCTTATAGAGTTGTGGCTGGTGGTGCCTCTGGTTATTTAATATTTATTTCTTAAGAAGGGATGAATGCAGGGTGACATTATCTGTCGGGATGAGTTCTACATTCATCCTTCTTAATATTTCTTCCCCGTAGAGCAATCCAAAAGCCCAATAAGGGGTTTTATCCCCGAGATTCAGTCGACTGTACGAGTTGATATGGTTCATCATAAGAGTTATGTCCCGCTGAGTAAACTCATCAAGAGAAGTACCCTTTGGGATAATGCGTCTAATCAAAGCATGGTTGTTTTCTGCTGCGCCTTTCTGGTAAGGAGCCAGCGGATTACAGTAGAATACACAGGTTCTGCGTTGCCCATGTGAATCGAATTCAATAGCGGACGGATTCGAGAACTCACTGCCGTTGTCACAAAGTAATACCGGGAACAATTTGCGGAAGGTATCCGGGCCTAGTTCCAGGTAAAGCTGATCAAAGATATCAATGACAGATTGGGAGGTATTAGCATCTCTAATGAATGCGAGCATGAGCTGTGGGACAGTAAAATGCAGTGTCAGCAGGACTTTGCCGCCTATTCTTCCTATTACCGTGTCCATTTCCACTACGGGAAGGTCCGGATGCTCTTGCATAAATTTAAGAAAGTCTTGATAAGTTCGGCCTATTCGGCATTTTTTATCCACTTTGAACTGGTCTTTTCCCTTTTTACGTCTGCCCATACGTACAACTCTTGGCATATCGATATTTTTTGCTGTAAAGATACCCTTGTCCACATAGTTGTAGAGTGTGCGTTCATCGAGCATGATTTCATCAGCATGGTTAATGCATATATGGTGGAGTGACTGGCCTTTAATTAGCAGCGGGCTAATAATGGAATCCAATCTTATCGCTTCTTCTTCAGTGATTTGTAAACCCTGACGGCACTCAGAGCGTACTGTCTCGTATTCTCTTTGTGCATGTGTTGCAGAATAAATCCTCTTCTCTAATGTACAAGACTGTTTGTCTTCACAACCATTACAAACATAGGGCGGCTTCGAAAGCTTGGGACAAATTTCCTGTTGATACTCATGACATAGTGATGAACACATGCGAGACTTGCAAGCGCGACAATAACGGCTACAACGCAAACTGCCGCAAAGATGCTTAACAGGGCAACCAATACGATGTTTACAATCATTGAACACTCTTCCATAACAGCCGGTTTTCCTAAATTGGATATGGTTCTTCACTTCCTTGGATATCGTGGTTGGGTCCTTTCCAAGCTCGCGTGCTATGCTTTTGAATGATTTCCTGCTGATTAACCTTTGTTCAATTATATTTCTTTCTTCCTGACTCAAATGTTTAAAGCCACGCATATATGTACCCCCTTCAGAGGCACCACCATATATATCATAGCTTTTTGAGAGACAATATTCCAGCTTTCACAAGAAAATAGGAACAGTGTGATCTTTGCAAAAGTAACTTCCACCTTTCTCATTTCTAGCGATTTGCAAAACTAAATTCCACTGTCTATGAATTTGGGGTGGAAATAACTTTTTCAATTAAACTCTAAATTGTTAAATTTAGACATGTCATATTTATTAAAAACTATTATTGACAGCGAAGATAAACAATGGTATAATCTGCCTAAATCTTTTATCTGAATAAACCGAAGAGCAAGAGAAGTAAGAATTGGTTGCTTGTACAAAGAGAGCCGCCGGTGGTGAGAATGCGGTTACAAGGCCATTCCGAATGGGCTTGCGAGGGAAGCCCGAAATCGAAAGAGAGTAGGCGCTTACGGGGGTCCTACCCGTTATCAGGAGGATGCATATGATGGTATGCAAAAGGAGTGGGCGTTAGTATGCGCCAACTTGGGTGGCACCGCAGAAGCATAAGCTTTTGTCCCTATTTTGGGACGAAAGCTTTTTTTATTACATTTGTAATTGCTGTGTCGTTCTATGAGAAAAGAGCTTGTTAAATCCAAATTAAGAAAACGAGGTGATGTAGATGTTAACTCCCAAATATGACGAAATTGAGCAGATGGCAAAAGATTACGGTGTTATTCCGGTCTGCAGGGAAATCTATGCTGATATTACAACTCCCATTGCACTTCTTAGAAAAATATCCCGGATAAGCGACAGGTACTATCTCTTAGAGAGCATTGAAGGCGGTGAAAAATGGGGAAGATACTCATTTCTGGGCTATAACCCGATTGCCCGCGTTACCTGCAAAAACGGAGAAATAACCATTGAGGACGGCGAGAAGAAAATTGTGCGCTCACCAAAGCCTTTTGACGTGCTGAGGGAATACCTCTCAAAATACAAAGCGCCGGAGCTGGAAGATATTCCGCCTTTTGCAGGAGGGTTTGTGGGATATTTCGCCTATGGCATGATCGGATACGCAGAACCGGTTTTGAAGCTGAGAAGCAGCGAGTTCAATGATTTTGACCTTATGCTGTTTGACAAGGTGATCGCTTACGACCATCTGAAGCAGAAGATCAAGATTGTTGTAAACATGCGGACCGATAATGTAAAGGAAAACTACAAAAAAGCCATCGCCGATATCGAGAATATCGTCCGTATGATAGCAGAGCCGGTTTTACCGCCTGCCGGCAGTACAGATGTCAAACCCCATTTTGTTTGTAATGTGACCAAAGAAGAATACTGCAATATGGTTTTGAAAACAAAGGAGTATATAAAAAACGGAGATATTTTTCAGGCCGTAATCTCCAGGCGGTTTGAAGCGGAATACGAAGACAGCCTCATCAATGCCTACCGCGTGCTTAGAACTACAAATCCGTCTCCATACATGGTGTATATGCAAAATGATGATGTACAGTTGATATGCGCATCTCCCGAAACCTTGGTAAGGCTTCAGCATGGGACGCTTTCAACCTTTCCGATAGCCGGATCCAGACCCCGGGGAAAGAACAGGGAAGAGGACGAGGCATTGGAAAGGGAGCTGCTTAAGGATGAGAAGGAGCTGGCTGAACACAATATGCTGGTGGACCTTGCCCGGAATGACATCGGGAAGATATCCAGGTTTTCCAGTGTGCACGTCACCAGTTATAAGAAGATTCAGCGCTATTCAAGGATCATGCACATCACCTCCGAAGTGGAAGGTACTATTGAAGAGGGAAAGGACGCCTTAGACGCCATAGAGGCACTCCTTCCGGCAGGAACTTTGTCCGGGGCGCCCAAAATCCGCGCATGTGAGATCATAGAAGAGCTGGAAAAGGAGCCGAGAGGGATTTATGGCGGAGCTATAGGTTATATAGGCTTCACAGGCAATATGGACGTTTGCATTGCAATACGTATGGCTGTAAAGAAAAACGGCAGGGTATATGTTCAGGCCGGGGGAGGCATAGTGGCGGACAGTATCCCCGAAAAAGAGTATGAAGAATCAAAGAATAAGGCAAAGGCCATAATGGAAGCTATTGTAGCAGCAAGGGAGGTGGATGGTTGATGATTTTACTAGTCGATAACTATGACAGTTTTTCCTATAACCTGGTGCAGCTGGCAGGAGCATTCAGCAGTGATATACGTGTGATACGCAACGATGAAATGACGGTAGATCAGGTAAAAAATTTAAACCCTTCTCATATTATCATATCCCCCGGGCCGGGTTATCCGAAAAATGCCGGTATAAGTGAAGCGCTTATCTATCATATGAAAGGATTGGTACCTATCCTCGGCATATGCTTAGGTCATCAGGCAATATGCGAGGTGTTCGGAGCTTCTGTTGTGCCGGCTAAGCGGTTGATGCACGGAAAGCAGAGCAGCATATATATTGCCAATGGCAGCAGGATATTCAGAGGGCTGCCTCCCATAATTCAAGCAGCCAGGTATCACTCCCTTGCGGCGCAAAAAACATCCCTTCCTGACGACCTACTGGTGATTGCAGAAGATGAGGAAGGGGAGATAATGGGCGTGAAGCACAGGAATTATGAGATATACGGGCTTCAGTTCCACCCGGAATCCATACTCACGCCCCAGGGTGCTACAATAATGAGCAATTTTTTAGGGATAGGTGGTGAGGAAGGATGATAAAGGAAGCGATTCAAAAGCTGTTGAACAGGGAAGACCTGTCGCTTGAAATGACCAAATCGGTTATGGATGAAATAATGAGCGGAAGCGCTACCAATGCGCAGATAGCATCTTTTATCACAGCTATGAGAATGAAAGGAGAAACCACAGATGAAATCACGGCCTGTGCCATGATTATGAGAAAATACGGAGTCAAGCTGAAGCATGATGGCGATGTTCTGGATATTGTGGGTACCGGAGGAGACCAGGCTTATACATTTAACATATCCACCGTTTCCTCTTTCGTGATTTCGGCAGCAGGCGTGCCGGTGGCAAAGCACGGCAACCGGAGTGTGTCCAGCAAATGTGGAAGCGCCGATGTGCTGGAGGCTTTGGGTGTGAAAATTGACATCCCTGTATCAAAAAGCGAAAGTATTTTAAAAGAGATTGGACTGTGCTTCATGTTTGCTCCCCATTATCATTCCTCCATGAAATATGCCGCGCCGGTGAGAAAAGAATTGGGTGTGCGCACCATTTTCAATATCCTTGGACCGCTGGCAAGCCCCGCTGAAGCAAATTACCAGCTACTGGGGGTTTATGATGAAAACCTGGTGGAGCCTATGGCGAGGGTGCTGGCAAACCTTGGGGTGAAAAAAGCTGTAGTGGTACATGGACATGACGGGCTGGATGAGATATCCCTGACCGCTTCAACAACTGTGTGTGAAGTAAATAACGGCCGATTGAACAGCTTCTTTTTAGATCCCCGACAGTTGGGCTTCGAATACTGCAAACCTGAGGATTTGATCGGCGGTGGCCCTCAGGAAAATGCTGAGATTGCCAGAAGGATACTGACAGGCGAAAAAGGGCCTAAAAGGGATATAGTGCTGCTGAACTCCGCCGTCTGCCTTTATATGTTCTATGACAATATCACTCTGAGGGAATGCGTAAAGATGGCAGCGGACATGATTGACAGCGGCAAGGCTTTGGAACAGCTGAACAGGTTTGTTGCTCTTTCCAACGCAGGAGACTGAGCTGGATTACTTCCACCCGATATACTTTCTTTATATGCTCAAGATCATAGGATTATAAGATAATGCGGGATAATGGAGGAAAATCATGGTTTGTAGAGGAGGTGGAATATGATCCTTGATATGCTGGCTGAATCCGCTAGAAAGCGCGTGGAAGCAGCGAAAAGAAATATGTCCCTGAATGATCTGAAATCCCGGATTTTCTGTAACGGGGAAGCTAGAAAATTTCATGGCCGTGAGCATCATGCTTTTGAGAAAAGCCTGAGAAGGGATGGGATTTCATTCATTTGCGAAGTGAAAAGAGCTTCTCCGTCCAAAGGGATGATTGCCCAGGATTTCCCCTACCGGGAGATAGCCATGGAGTATGAAGAAGCCGGAGCCCATGCCATTTCTGTGCTGACGGAGCCGGAATATTTTAAAGGGAAGGATGTTTACCTTGAGGAAATCAGCAGGCGGGTAAAGATTCCGGTGCTGCGGAAGGATTTTATTGTGGATGAGTACCAGATTTATGAGGCAAAGCTGATGGGAGCTGATGCAGTATTGCTGATTTGCTCCCTGCTGGATACCGGCACCATCGGAAGATACATTGAAATATGCGACATGATGGGGCTTTCAGCCCTTGTGGAAGCCCACACTGAGGAAGAGGTAGGTTCCGCCATTGAAGCAGGGGCCCGGGTTATAGGGGTAAATAACAGGAATCTCAAGACCTTTGAGGTGGACATCAACAATTGTATAGCATTACGGAAGCTGGTTCCGGAAGGGATCATTTATGTTGCTGAAAGTGGAATTCAGACGCCGGAGCATATATCGGCACTGGAAGAAGCAGGAGTAAATGCGGTGCTGATAGGGGAAACCCTGATGAGAAGCAGGGACAAAAAGGCCATGCTTTCGTACCTCAGGGGCGCTGGTGTCGATATGAGCTGAGAGAAAGGCCAATGCCGGAAATTGGGAGGTGATTGAATGCCCAAAATAAAAATTTGCGGATTGACAAGGAAACAGGATATTGATGCGGTAAACGCAGCACTTCCGGATTACATCGGCTTTGTTTTCGCCAATAGCAGGAGGCAGGTAACGCCGGAGTCGGCAAAAGACCTGAAGACATGTCTGAATCCTTCAATTAAGGCTGTAGGAGTGTTTGTCAATGAAAATATGGAAAATATCATGAGGCTTTGCGACTCACGTGTGATTGATGTGGTGCAGCTTCACGGCGATGAGAGTGAAGATTATATAAGGAAGCTGAAAAGCTGTGTTTCAAATGAAATAATTAAAGCGGTCAGGGTGAAAAGCCCAGAAGATATAGAAAAAGCGCTTAAGCTTCCCTGCGATTACCTGTTGCTGGACACCTATCATGAAAATAAATATGGAGGCAGCGGCATGACCTTTGACTGGTCTATGATTCCTGATATAGGCAGGCCGTATTTCCTGGCGGGAGGAATTGACTCCGGGAATATATTGCAGGCGATTGAACAGTACCGGCCTTACTGCATCGATGTAAGCAGCGGAGTGGAAACGGATGGATGCAAGGATCCGGATAAGATAAGGGAAATCGTAGTTAAGGCAAGGGTAGCCGGAAGGTAGCTATAAATGACTTATGAAAATGCGGAATGAAAATAGTTGAATTTATTAAACCTTGAAAGGGGGATGATGTGTATGGAAAAAACCGAAAACACCATAAAGCTCCACGACTCTTCAAAAGGAAAGTTTGGGGTTTATGGAGGCCGGTATATTCCGGAAACGCTGATGAACGCGGTAATTGAGCTGGAAAAGGCATATAGCCGTTTCAAGGATGATCCGAAGTTTACCAAGGAACTGGATGATCTTTTGAAAAACTATGCCGGGCGGCCATCCCATTTATATTATGCAGAGAAGATGACCAAAGACCTGGGAGGGGCAAAAATCTACCTCAAAAGGGAGGATCTCAACCATACCGGTTCCCATAAAATAAACAATGTTTTGGGGCAGGTGCTTCTTGCCAAGTACATGGGCAAAACCCGGGTAATTGCCGAGACCGGGGCCGGGCAGCATGGCGTTGCCACAGCAACTGCCGCAGCCTTGCTGGGAATGGAATGCGAAATATTCATGGGTGAGGAAGATACTGAGCGTCAGGCTCTCAATGTTTATCGCATGAAGCTGCTGGGCGCCAAGGTGCATGTAGTGACAAGCGGAACCCGAACGCTGAAGGATGCGGTGAATGAAACCTTGAAGGAGTGGAGCAGGCGCGTCCGGGATACCCATTATGTGCTGGGATCTGTCATGGGGCCTCATCCGTTTCCAACCATAGTCAGGGATTTTCAGAGCATTATCGGGCGTGAGGTGAAAAAGCAGATGCTGGAAAAGGAAGGCAGGCTGCCCGATGTGCTGCTGGCTTGTGTTGGCGGAGGAAGCAACGCCATGGGATTGTTTTACGATTTTATTGGTGATTCCGGTGTCCGGCTTATCGGCTGTGAGGCTGCCGGACATGGCGTAGATACTGATAAAACCGCTGCCACAATGACAATCGGGAAGGTGGGCATATTCCACGGTATGAAATCCTACTTCTGCCAGGATGGGCATGGGCAGATCTCTCCAGTTTACTCTATTTCAGCAGGTCTGGACTATCCGGGGGTAGGTCCGGAGCATGCCTATCTGCATGATACAGGCAGGGCCGAGTATGTACCGGTTACCGATGATGAGGCGGTGGAAGCTTTTGAATACCTGTCCCGTGTCGAGGGAATTATTCCGGCGATAGAAAGCGCCCATGCGGTTGCGTATGCCAGAAAGCTCGCTCCTGCCATGGGACGGGATCAAATTATGGTGATCTGCCTTTCAGGCAGAGGGGACAAGGATGTCGCCGCAATAGCGCGCTACAGGGGGGTGCAAATTCATGAATAGGATAGAGCAGGCGTTTGCCAATGGCAAAGCCTTTATTCCCTTTATAACCGCAGGGGACCCATCGATGGAGATAACCGAACAGCTGGTGCTCAGGATGGCAGAAGCCGGTGCGGATTTAATAGAGCTGGGAATACCATTTTCCGATCCGGTGGCCGAAGGTCAAGTTATCCAGGACGCGAGCGCCCGTGCCCTGTCAGGTGGCATATCGGTGGACGAAATATTCGGTATGGTAAAGCGCATCCGTAAGGTTTGCGATGTTGCCATGGCATTTATGACATATGCCAATGTAATTTTCTCCTATGGCGCTGACAGATTTATGAAAAACTGCAGTGAGGCCGGTGTGGACGCGATAATCATCCCGGACCTGCCCTTTGAGGAAAAAGATGAATTCATGCCTTACTGCTTAAAGTATGGAGTTCACCTGATTTCCATGATCGCACCTACCTCTGAAAACCGGATACACATGATAGCCAGGGAAGCCCGGGGCTTTGTTTACTGTGTGTCATCCCTGGGAGTGACCGGCGTACGGCAGGATATCAGCGATGATGCCAGGGAGATGATAAGGCTGGTAAAGGAGGTCAATGAAATCCCGTGCGCCGTAGGTTTTGGCATTTCAACCCCTGAGCAGGCATCGAGGATGGCCGAATTTTCCGACGGTATAATCGTAGGAAGCGCCATCGTGAAAATCGTGGAGCAGTATGGTTCGGAATGTGTTCCCCATGTTGCCCGATATGTGCGCATGATGAAGGACGCAGTGCGGGTTGGCGGATGATAGGTTGAAATTGATAAAAAAATGACAATATTTTACCCAAAACTATTAAGTTTTTACAAGAAAATCTCCTTAGCAGTATATAAAATTTAAATGTGATTGTTATATTCTTAACATTTGTTTTTGCGGATTGTTAAGAAAACTGCTATAAAATTTATCAGGTCAAAAATATGGCTAAGGAGATGTTGATATGAATTCATATGAACGTGTTGCTGCTGCGTTGTCCCATAAAGAGGCGGACAGGGTGCCGGTCTATCCCATTTTAAGCGGTATTACAAGGAAACTGGTGGGTGCAAGCTATGAGGAATGGTCAACGGACGCAAAGATTTGCGCCGAGGCGTTTATCAAATCAACACAGGAGTTTGATATAGATTGTGTTGTTACCCTCATCGACCTTTCCATTGAATGTGATGCGTGGGGCCAGAAGCTTATATTCCCCGAAAACGAGGCGGCCCATCCCGATTATTCCGACTGTGTGATAAAGGATTTGGATGATTATGCAAAAATCAAAAAAGTGGATTATCGCACATCAAAGCGCATGATGATGCACATAGATGTATGCCGCCGTCTGGTGGCCGAACTCAAAGGCAAAAAGCCTGTAGTGGCGTTCGTGTTCGGTCCTCTCGGGGTGCTTTCCATGCTTCGCAACCAGCAGGATATGTATATGGATATATATGACGATCCCGACGCGGTGCTTGCTGCAACCAGGGAGATTAACGAGACTTTGAAGGAGTATGTGGCTGCTTTGTGCGACACCGGTGTTGATGCCATAATGCTGGATACGCTTTTTGCGTCAGGCTCCATCATGTCAAAGGACATGTGGCTCAGAATGGAAGGCGGGTTTGTAAGAGAACTGGCTCAGGTGATAAGGGAGAAAAATTGCCTCACGATGGTTCACAACTGCGGGCAGAACATTTATTTTGATGTGCAGATAGAAACCATGCAGCCTGCGGCTATTTCCTTTTTGTATCCGCCGGATGACTGCAAGGACTTTGCTGAATGCAAAAAGAAATATGGTGATATTACCACCCTTATAGGATGCGTTACACCTGCAAATGCCGTTATAGGCACCGATGAGGAATGGGATAAGCAGTGCCGGGATCAGATAGATGCCATGGCAAAGGGCGGCGGATTCATACTGGCAACCGGCTGCGAATACCCTGCCAACGCGTCCTTTGACCGTGCTCAGCGCATGATAGATATCGCAAAAACATACGGGAAGTATGGGAAATGACGGAGATAGATCTGGTAACCGGCTTTTTGGGAGCCGGAAAAACTACATTTATAAAAAAATACGGCGACTATTTAAGGCGGAAAAATATTAAATTCGCTGTTGTTGAGAACGAATTTGGAGCGCCCGGAGTGGATTCGGCCCTTTTGGAAAGGGAGTTCGGAAACGTGGCGGAAATTTCCGGAGGCTGCATATGCTGTACTCTGAAAACGAGCTTTCACCAGATATTATTGGAGCTGTGCCGGACCTGTGACCGAATCATTGTAGAGCCATCGGGTATTTTCGACGGCGATGTGTTTTTTGAAGTAATAAATAGCCCCGATCTAAAGGATAAATGCAGGGCTGGAATGGGCATTACCCTTGTCGACCCTCATACGGTATCCAGGCTAAACAGTGAAGAACGGCTGGTTCTGGCTTCGGAGCTTGCGGACATGGGTTGTGTCCTTTGGACAAAGACGGATATAGAACCTGCATGCAACCTTGACGATGCAAAGGCGTGCATACAGCATATTGCCGGGGAGATAGGGGTGGATGAGGATATCCCCTGTTATCCGGTTTCATCGCCTATGCTGAAGGATGAGGATTTTGAAAAGCTTATGAAAGCGGTTCCTATCCGCAGAAAGCATGAAAGAAGGACTGCAGATCATACGATGATTTTCCAGAGCACCCGGATTTATCCTGAAGGAGTATATACGGTGGAAAGCATTGACCGTTGTATTCTTCACATGACATCCAGTGAAGAATACGGTGAAATATCCCGTATAAAAGGTTTTGTGAAGTCTCAAGACGGTGCAATAGCAGTAAACTGCACCGTAAGTGACCGCCTGTTTGAAATTTGCTCCAGCGGGCAGGCCATGCTGAATGTTATTGGCAGGAGGCTTAACCGAAGGAAAATATCCGAGTGCTTGAAATCCTATGCTACAGGTTGTTAAAGGACATAGCATTTTAAAGACGTGAAAAACGGACAATATATTCGTCTTACTGCTGATGGAGGAAGCTTATATTTTACTTCATGCTTGTTAAATGTTTTGTTGAAAATTGTATATGGCAAAATGAGTCGCAAAAGGAATAGCTCCTGTTTCTTCAATTAAGAAGAATTAAAAAGGAGAAACATTGTGCGATATATGTCTGCCTGATAATAAAAAGGGACACTCCTGTTGATTTTATAATTAAAAAGCGGGAGCGTCCCTTTGTTTTTAAGACGTTATAAAATATAAAAAATGAAGGAGCGTCCTCAGGTCACCAGGTCACGGAAAAATTAACTTAAGAAGGATTTTTGGTGGTATGAAATTAATATAAAGGGTATAAAACATATATGTGAATTGTAATTAGACTTTGGAGGGATAGCGGATGGATGAAAGAAGACCAGTGGTTTTAGTGGTGATGGATGGTATAGGTTTAAATGAAAGTGAGTATGGAAATGCTGTAAAAGCTGCATATACACCCACTTTGGACATGCTTATGCGCACCTGCCCGAATACAGCAATAAAAGCTCATGGGACAGCTGTAGGGCTGCCTTCGGATGAGGACATGGGCAACAGCGAAGTAGGTCATAACGCTCTAGGCTGCGGACAGATTTATGCTCAGGGAGCAAAGCTGGTGAATGAATCAATTGAAAACGGAAAGATGTATGCATCAAAAACGTGGAATACGCTTATAAATAACTGCATTGAGAACAGGTCGGTGCTGCATTTCATCGGGCTTTTGTCCGATGGAAACGTGCATTCCAATATCAGCCATTTGAAATCCATGCTGAGGAGGGCAAAAGAACAGGGAGTATCAAAAGTCAGGGTTCACATTCTCCTGGATGGCCGGGATGTGGAGGCTACTTCCGCTTTGAAGTATGTGGATGATTTGGAAAGCCTGCTTTCAGAGCTCAACTGTGAGGACTTTGACGGCAGGATTGCATCAGGTGGCGGACGGATGAAGATCACCATGGATCGTTACGAAGCCAACTGGGAAATGGTCAGGTTAGGCTGGGAGGCTCATGTTTTGGGCATAGGCAGGCAATTTGAAAGTGCAACCCAGGCGATTGAAACTTACAGAAAAGAGCTGGGGGTTATAGATCAGGATCTTCCGCCGTTTGTCATAGCCGAAGGGGGATTGCCGGTAGGTATTATCGATGACAATGACAGTGTTATTTTGTTCAACTTTAGAGGCGACCGGGCTATTGAGATAAGCAAGGCTTTTGAGGATGAGGAATTTGACAAGTTCGACAGAAAAAGACACCCAAAGGTCATATTTGCCGGCATGCTGCAGTATGATGGGGATCTGAAACTGCCAAAACGCTACCTGGTGGACCCGCCGGACATCAAAAATACCCTTTCGGAACTTCTAGTGCGCCATGGATTAAAGCAGTATGCCGTATCGGAAACACAGAAGTACGGCCACGTCACATATTTCTGGAACGGCAATAGAACCGAAAAGTTTGACGAGGCTCTGGAGGTTTTCGAGGAAGTGCCGTCGGACAAAGTTCCATTTGAACAGCGTCCTTGGATGAAGTCCGCGGAGATTACCGATAAGTTGATTGAGGCAATACGATCCGGAAAGTATGCATTTATGCGGGCAAATTTCCCTAACGGGGACATGGTGGGTCACACCGGAAGCTTTCAAGCTGCGAAAATTGCCGTTGAAGCTGTGGATTTGTGCCTTGAAAGGATTGTGAAGGCCGTTGATGAAACCGGTGCTATACTGATTGTTACCGCCGACCACGGAAATGCGGATGAAATGTATGAGAAAGCAAAGGGTGACGAACCTCCGAAAGCTAAAACGGCTCATACCTTAAATCCTGTTCCGTTCATCATATATGACAGGCTGGAAAAGCATGAGATAAAGAAAGGCGCTTTTGGTCTGGCGAATGTTGCTGCGACGGTGGCAGATCTTCTTGGTTTAGAGAAGCCTGATGTGTGGGAGGAAAGCATTATATCATATTAAAGACGCAAAACAGCTTTATGGGGTGGCAATGACGAGGCATTGTTGCTGAGAATAAAGAATTAAGAGTAAATTAAATGTGATAGATGAAGAATAAGGCATAAAACAAAAGTTAAAAATGCCCTCAAAATTAAAGCTGGCACAAAAGCAGCTTGTTTACCGATTTGGCAAATCCGGTTTCCAACAGTGTTTATATGAAGATAGGATATAAGCCGGTATGCGATTATGATGAATACAGGTTCGAGGAGGTACCGGCCTGATGTTCAATCCTTACCGGATTTTGGCAATTTCATTGCATTATAAAGAGAGCCCGCCATGTCTGTAAATTGGGCTCTCTGTGAGTAATTTATAGAATGGGTGAGGGATAAGAACTGTATAATTAAATTATATATTAATTGTCATTCCATCATAGGAAACCAAAAAATTATGCTGTTCTGCAATCGGTACCAACTCGTCATAAACCAGCTTTCCATTATGGGAGAAATGGTGGGAGACGAATATAGTATTTTCGTCAGCGCAGGATAATTCCATAAGGCGGTTCTTAACCTCCACATTTGTGGAAAGCCCCATATGTCCGTGTCTGCATTCCATTGCTCCAAAAGTGCAATCCAAAGATACTAAGTTAAAATATGGTTTTTTCTCCTCCAGGTAGCTCCAGGTTTCTTCGGGAAAATATCCGGTATCGTTGGCATATAAGATGTTCTTGCTATGATCACTGATCCAATAGAATACTGGATTACAGATAGGAGCGTGATCTGCCTTTAGGGGAGTCACTGTATAATTCATAACATCAATGGGATGAAAAGGCTCAATCATCTGAAACTTAACTCTTCCTTCATCGCTTAGCCCATATAGATTTATAATGTTATTTACTTTGTAAGCAGTTAAGTTTGTACCATATACTGTTAAAGCGGATTCCTCTTTGGGATAAGCAAATCCCTTCCTGCGCATCTCAAATTCAGCTTCATAAAGATGGTCGCTGTGAGCATGGGTTATTAAGCAATGCTTTATTTTGGCTAAATTCAATCCGTGATATAATACATGGAGATAAGTATCTGCCGGGAAATCGATTAAAAGCTGATCATCGATTACAGCCTGGGACCTTGTTCTTATATTTCTTCCACCGAGCTCTTTTGCCTTTCTGCAGCCCTCACACTCACAGAATATACCGGGCCATCCCTCAGCAGCCGCCGTACCTAAAAATGTAAACTTCATTCTTTCAGCTCCATTCATATGTTTATTTTTTTAATCCTGCTTTGTGCATGGATTTTGCCAGAACTGATAAGTACGCTGTGAAACTTTAGCCATATGGCAGTCCTAAAGCAACGTTCAATACCTTTACATTATACAATAAGGCGAGGGGAATGTCAGTAGCTGATTCATCGTACATTGTTTTTTGTGTCTCAAAAATCAATTAACAGTTTATGATTTTGAGAAACTCCGGCAAAATTCTGCAGGAGCCTTTATAAGGTTATAAATTCCACGTTTCTCCCCTTTCACAAAAGCCTCCGGACAGAAACGTAAAAGGAATGGGTTTAAGGTATTGACTATATATTCCCCAAGATATATACTGAGTATATAACTATATACTCAGTATATATAAGGAGATAATATGGCGGTTAAACATTTATTTCTTGCTATTTTATCAAAGCAAGCCATGCATGGGTATGAACTTAAAACATGTTTTGAGAAACTGGTTTCAGAGCAGTGGACTTTGAATTTCGGGCAGGTCTATACTACATTGACCCGCCTGGAAAGGGACGGGCTGGTTTTATCCGAAGAAATAAAGCAGGAAGAAAAGCCGGACAAAAAGGTATACAGGATAACCGAGGAGGGACTGAGGCAGCTGAAAAACTGGTTGGAACAGGAAGCCGACTGGAATGTGTTTGGCGATGAGCTTTCTTTTCAGTTGGCCGCCCTAGAATTTATCGACAGGGAAAAGGCGAAACACCTTCTGGAAAAACGCAGGGTATATCTTATAAACCTTATAGCCGAGCTTGTTGCCAAGAAGAATCAAATCAAGGATGAAGGCTCTCTTACCAGTTGGATTTTTGAAAGAAATATTATGAAAGCGGAGGCTGATTTGAAATGGATAGAACTGTACATGAAGAACAGAAATTAAATCTCATTGAGATGAAAGGTATCAGGCGCGACTATTCCTGTGGGAGCAATTTAATTAATGCCTTAAAAGGTATTGATCTCACTATAGCTCAAGGCGAGTTTGTGGCTATTATGGGGCCTTCGGGATCAGGCAAATCCACTTTGCTTAATATCATGGGGTGCCTGGATTCGCCTACGGCCGGAACATACCATCTGAAAGGTAAAAATATAAGCAACTTGTCAAGAAAGGAAAAGGCATTGATCAGAAACAAGGCTATCGGATTTGTTTTTCAAGCCTACAATCTGCTCCCGGAGCTGAATATAGCTTCGAATGTTGCATTGCCTTTGAAATATGGTGGTGTACCCAAAAGCAAAAGGCAGGCGCTGGTCAATGAAGCACTGGCTTCGGTAGGGCTTGAGGGCATGGGATACCGTTATCCCGACCAGCTGTCAGGAGGCCAGCAGCAAAGGGTGGCAATAGCAAGGGCATTGGTCAACAAGCCCGATATAATACTGGCGGATGAGCCTACCGGAAATCTGGATTCGGTAAGTGGACAGAGCATAATGGAGGAGCTCCGCAGATTGAATTTGGCAACCGGCACAACAATTGTGGTTATTACTCATGATTCAAGGATTGCCGGTTATGCCGACCGGTTAGTAAGGCTGGCAGACGGCAGGATTAATGACGATATGCGCGTGAAAAAAGCTTCACAAACCAAAAGCACCCTGATAAATCCTTTTGGATGGCCAGAGGAGGGAGAAAATGAAGAGATTTTATAAATGGCTGCTGAGCATCGGCATAGCATTTGGAGTATTCTGCTCATTAATTGTTTTTACGGCAGGTCAGACGCAATGGACCATGATTCGGCTGAAAAAGGAAGCGCTGGAGTCCGACAAATATAAAATCATCAATACGGACAACCATTTGGCGATATATGGCATGGGTTTGGATTTCGCAAAGCAGATACAAAGCCTGCTTCCGGAAAAGGTTGTTTCTGATGTCATGGCAAAAGGATTTGGTGTCGCTGTTTCCTACGAGGGCGAGCCATTGATGGTAGGCCAGGTTGTGGGTACAGGGAGCAATATGGCGGAAATTTTAGAGTTTCAGATGATTAAGGGTAGATACCTTTCTCCCCGGGATATTGATGGGTATGAAAAGGTTTGCGTGATAAAAAGCAATGTTTATGACCTCGTCAGGACAAGGAATGCAACCCATATTGATTTGAACGGTGAACCTTATGAAATTATAGGGGTTATATCAGGGGATGAGGCTATCGGTGAGGAGGATATTTTTGTTCCGGTAACCACCCTTTATAAATACATAGAGAAGATAGACGAGCGATCAGGACTGATATATAAAATCGTATTGGACAGGAAGGGCCTGTCCGAGGAATATATCTGGTCAGAACTGGGCGAAAAGGCAGGCATTAAAGGCATGGACATTGATAGGCTTAAGCTGCTGCCCTACCAGTATGAAGAAGCATCACTTTTGAATGGTAACAATGCTGTTAAAGAGTTTTTGATGATTTTTTTGCTTTCGCTGATGGTTTTGGCAGTTGCAGCTTTTAATATCATTCATATCGCTACTGCTTCAATTATCGACCGGGAGAGGGAAATCGGACTCAGGACTGCAATAGGTGCAAAGCCTGGCCATATTATCCGGCAAATAGTTTGTGAAATACTGCATTGCGCTTTAAATGGAGGTATGGGAGGCATTGCTGCTGCTTCAATAGTGAATACCTTGACCAATCTCGGATTGGGCCAATTCTCACTTAGCTTTAATGCTGTTTCCATTGCGGCGGGAATCCTGCTGGCTGCCATGACAGGGCTTATCACGTCAATGCTTCCGGCGGCAAGGGCAGCAATGATTGACCCTGCAGCAGCACTGAGAGAGGAGTGATTTGGATGACAAAAGCGCTTAAGCAATTCAGACTGAGCATTTTTACCTTTATTGAGGTAGTCTTTGTTTTTGCAGTAATAACTATAGTTCTATCGATGAATATGGGTTATGCGGAGCAAATAAGGGCAGGCATTAAGAATGAACAATCCGCGACTATCCTTTATTATCTTAATGGAATTACAATTCTGGCAGTATTCGTAACAGCGCTTGGAACAACGGGAATACAGCTGATACATCTTTACAGGAGGTCGGGTGAGATCGGGCTGAGAAAGGCTGTAGGAGCGAAGGATTCTGATATAGTCGCCCTTGTTTTAAAGGACACCTTGCTTTCTTTGCTTATTCCGGCTTTATGCGGCGTTACGCTGGGAGCAGCCCTGGCTGCCAATCTTTCTGACGATGTTTTTGGTTTGAATGCCAAAATAGATATTTTTCTTATTGCGGGCAGCGCCCTTATATTGTTAATTTTTGCGTTCTTGTCCGGAATTTTGCCTGCTGCCAAGGCAGTGCAAACGGATCCGGCAGATGTCTTAAGAAGGAAAGGTATAAGCAGAAGAGAGAATCCCGAAAGGAAATATAATATAGCATATCTTCTGATTACAGCTGCCATCATAATAGGAGGGATTTCAATAAATCACAATCTGGAAGCTGCGTACAGGGAGGATATGATAAACACAGCCGGTGCTCCTCCGGCAATTACTCAGCAAGCTCCGGCCTTTTCCTTTGAGGATGGTAACGGAAAAGTAATATCCTCCGAAGAGCTTAAAGATAAAAACTACTGCCTGTTGATCTGGGAAGAAGGGTGTTTTCCCTCCATCAGTCTTTTGAATGAACTAAACAATCTTATTTCGGAAGGCCGGCTCGAAAGCGATGATGTATATGCCATATGTTTAGATACATCTATCAAAAGAGTAGAGGAATATATTTCGGCCAACCATCTGTCCGTTGCCCCATATGCCGATCACAAAAAATCCACCAAGTGGGCTTTCAATGCGGGCACAACACCTGCACTTTATGTAATGGACAAGGATGGAATTATCACCGCAAGAATACTGGGATGGTCAGAGGCTGCAAAGGAATATCTGCTCAATAATTTGCCTGTTAACTGATCCATGGGCGATGTGCATTTTGAAAATAAATGATATAATTACATAAACAAGTAATCATGCGGGTGGTTTATGAAAGTTAACAGGCTGCTGGAAATAATCATAATATTGCTGAACAGAGGAACTGTCACTGCAAAGGAACTGGCTGACAGGTTTGGAGTTTCCACAAGAACGATATACAGGGACATTGATGTGTTATCCTACTCCGGGGTCCCTGTATTCACCAGCAAGGGAAATGGAGGCGGCATATCCCTTCTTGAGGATTTTTCCCTTAATAAAACCATACTATCAAAGCAGGAAAGCGAAAGCATGATGCTGGCGCTTAAAACACTGCAGGCAACAAAATATCCCCAAATCGACATGATTCTTGATAAAATCGGAGGAATATTTAAAAATGCTGTTTCCTCAGACTTTGCTTATATAGATTTTTCTCCCTGGAGCAGCAACCCAAATGAGCATAACAAATTTGCCGATATCAAGGAAGCAATTCTTAGCCGGACAGTTATCTCCTTTGACTATATAAATGCCGACGGAAGCAAAAGTTCCCGCAGTGTTGAGCCCATGAAGCTGATATTTAAAGGTCAGGCTTGGTATCTGTGGGGGTATTGCAAACTCAGAGAGGATTTTCGCACCTTCCGCATTTCCAGAATTAAAAACGTCGTTGTCACAAAGGAAAGCTTTGAAAGAAGAAACCCCGACAATATTGAAAAGCGTGCAAAGGACGAGAAACCAAAAGAAATGGTAAATTTAAAGCTTAAATTCTATCCCCAGGCATTGCACAGGCTTTATGACGATTTTGACGAAGATCTGATTAAAAGAAACGCCGACGGAACCTTTGATGTATCGGTCTCATTTCCGGAAGATGAGTGGGTCTACGGCTATATTATGTCCTACGGCTGCAATGTGGAGGTGCTGGAGCCGGACCACATACGAAGGATAATTTCCGACAGGTTAAAAAGAGCCTTGAAGTTTTACGAGCAGCAAGCTTAATATGGCATGCGACTGTCAGGTTTTATGATTAAAAATCCGATTACTATTAATTTAACCTGTTGTGCTGGCACAACGAGACATTTTATTGCCTATTATCGATTTTATTCTTTAACTCAAAACCCTGTTATCGGAAATATCAGCACAACCACTTATGTTTATATAATACAACCAATAATGAAAATAACATTAATATTTTTGTGTTAATGAGTTGTAATTAATAGTACTTACGCAAAAGTAACATAAACAAGTCATATCAGCACTTTGAAAACAGAATATAGCTTAAAAGGTTGTTGCATTGAGGTTTCCATATATTACAGCTATTCACCAGTTTTCGAATTATGCTATTCTTTTGGCAGGGGTTCCATGAGGTCTACCAAAAATTGCATTTCCGACATAACCGTTGCCAAGCACGGCATTCACGATATTATTACTGAACTGGTGAGAAAGTTCAATTTGGATAAGTTTTTGTTCCCTGAGAAGTATACACTGGTCTTCGTTGCAGCATGTATGGGTATAATCCTGTTTAATAATCCTACAGCAACATATATTGCGCAGAAGCTGTACTGGGTATCCCATGATGCCATAACAAGGCTGCTGCCGTTGCTTTCTATTAATAACACAAATATCATGATCCTGTTCATCCAGGCAATACAGTCACAAACGGCTGGTCTTGGATATTTGATCATCGATGATGTGATTATCAGGAAGCCTTTCGGCAAGAGCATTTTCCCGACATCTTATGTATACGATCACACAAATAATCGGTATGTCTGGGGAATGCACATTGTAGTCCTTCTATGGTCTAATGGTTGGATTAAAATCCCCGTGGCGTTTCGGATATGGAAACCGGAAGAAAAGTGTGAAGAATATCATACCAAGGTTGAACTAGCCATACGTATGATATCCTTCGCCCACAAATTTGGTTTGGCTGCCGAATACGTCACATTCGACACCTGGTATTCCTGTAAAGAGCTCCTGCAAAAGCTCTCAGAGTGCGGTTACCACTATGTCTGCATGATAAAGAATAACCGCAAAGTGCTGTACAACAACAGGGTTAACTTTAACGTTAAGACCATAAGCCTGCTGTTTAGCAAGAAACAGTACAGGTACTACCCCGGTACAGGCTTCTACATCAAGGCTTTATCGGTAATCTTACCTGGTGTGGGTAACACCATGATGGCAATAGTCAAAAACGGCTATAACGCATCTATCCAAAACACCAGATTTATCATTACTGACTTGCCCGGTGTAGCTGCTCAAGACATCCTCAAGAAATACCTTTGCCGTTGGGACATTGAAGTATTCTTCAGAGACATCAAGCAGTTTCTGAACTTTGAAAAAGTTCAAGTCCGGTCTATTAGAAAACTTGAGGGTCACTTCTCCTTGGTGTTCATAACTTCTGTATTCGTGCAGATTTTGCAGATACAGAATAATTTGAATACCATGGGTGAAACCATCAGCTTCCTGCAGGACATTGTCCAGGTTAAAGTCAACGGTATTGTGTACATTATTAATGTAACATCCAAAGACCGGACAGGTAAAGAGGTAAATACTGTCTCAAATCCTCTCGCAACAACCATTTGGGACAAATTAAGTGCGTGAAATCTTTATTTTTCAAGGATCATTTTGTTTTGCGTAAGTACTGGTAATTAATAAAAAATAATAAAGTGCAAAAAATATTGCTGAATAATTTTCAAAGGAGGGATAAAATGAGCCTTATACCGTGGAATCCTTTCAGGGAGATGGATAACATCGGTAGGGAAATGAGCAATTTTTTTGATTTCCCATCAAAATTATTCAGCGGATCTCCACCCAGGGTGGATGTGTACCAGACAGAAAAGGATGTTATTGTAAAGGCAGAAATACCCGGTGTTTCGAAAGAGGATTTAAACCTGTATATTGATGATAATTCCATAAGGCTTTCTGGACAGACAAAAAAAGAGAAGGAACTAAAAGATGAAAACGTATACAGGTCGGAACGCTATTATGGAAGCTTTTCCAGGACAATACCACTGCCGGTGGAGGTAAAATCGGAGGAGGCCAAGGCGGAATACAAAGACGGTATTCTGTCAATTATCATTCCAAAGGTTGAGCCTTCCAAAACCAGAGGTAGAAAAATTGATATCCAATAACGAAAGCAGCCGAAGTTTCATTAGGCTGCTTTTAACGGGGACATAATAGTTTACCGTCCCCGTTTTATACTGTATTAATGTTTTTGCATGAACCCCTCTTTAAGAGAACACAGTTGTATGTCATATGCTGGGATTTTCCTCCCTGTATCATGTCAAACAAGGTTTCAATGCAGGAAAGAGCCATTTGCTGGGCTGGTTGATGGATGGTATCAATGGACGGATGGTAGTATTCCGCCATTTCGATGCCGTCAAACCCCACAATGGATATATCGTTGGGAACATCCAGACCAAGCACGAATGCTGCCTTTGCTGCTCCTATGGCAAGAATGTCCGCATGGGCAAAGACTGCCGTCATATCGCGGTTTCTGGCGTGGAGCTGTTTCATGAGCTGAAATCCCACATCAAATCCGGAAGCGTCGGCTGCCGGGTTGGAAGCTACCAGGCTGGGGTCAAAAGCAATGCCGTGCTCTTCCAAAGCTCGCAGGTAACCTTTATAACGCAGCGAACTGGGAGTAGGAATATCGGATGGCGAATGATGGATAAAGCCGATTCTTTTGTGTCCCAAAGATATAAGATATTCGGTGGCGCGGTATCCTTCCTTTTCATCATCAATACATACGCTGGAATAAAGGGAAGGATCCACACTCTTGTCTGCTTTTACCGTAAGCAACACGCAGGGGATGCTGAGCTGCCTGAATCTTTCTTCCGTATAAGTGAAGGAGCCGCCCATCATTATCACGCCGCAGAGGTTTCTGTCCTGAGCCTCCTGTATGGCAACATCCATTTCATTGACACTGTAATCGACGTTCTGTATCAGCAGTGGATATCCTCTTAACGCAACTTCCCGTTCGATTATTCTTATCATCTTATTGAAGAAAGGATTGGTAATTCCTTTGACCATCAGTGCAATATTCTTGGACTGTGAAATCTTCAAATTTCTGGCACTGTTATTGGGAATGAAATTATGCTCGCTGATGGCACTCATAACCTTTTTCCGGGTTTTTTCGCTGACCGGACCCGAGTTGTTTATTACCCTTGAGACTGTTGAAATTCCGACACCGGCTGCCTGAGCAATATCTTTTATTGTTATGCCCACAAAATATCACCACCCTCCTAAAGGATTTTAGTATTCACATATGATCTGGTAAAAGTATATGGGAGTTATCCTGTAGATAACTCCCATAATATATCATTTTCCATTTGGAAAATCAACTAAAATTATTTTACAGGTTTGTGATTAGCCAGCTGAGCCTTAAGCTCATTTATAATGTCATCAACGCCGGCCTTTTTAAGTTGATCTCTGTATTTCTGAACAGCTGTCTTAGGATCATCTGTTGTCTTACCGAGCATCAACTGAATTCCGAGCTGGGAGTCAACGTTAGCAACAGAGGACAGCTGAGTGGAAAGCTTGGTGGAGTCAAAGCTGAATCCCATAAATGGATCGTTTATAGCAGTCTTGTTCCATTTTTCTATCAGCTCGTAACGGCGTGGGTCTTCGGAAGCGTAAGGAATATTGAACTTGTCGTTACGCAGAGCCCAAGCTGAGAAACCGCCTGCATCTACATCAGGATTAAAGTTTGCAGGTTTTTGTGCCACACCGTTGACTATCTCATACTGCCTTCCTTCAATACCATACTGTATCAAACGATAGTATGACTCATCTGTCATGAACTTTTCAATTGCCATTAAAGCTCTTTCAGGATTTTCAGATGTAACACTGATAACAGTTGAGTTTTCAACACCCTGTTTTCTCTTGATTTTTCCAGAAGCTTCTGCGAAAGTCCAGAAATCTGTATCAGCATCAGGAAGCTTTTCTTTGAAAGCACCGTAGTTGCCTGTCCAGTCGGTCATATGAGTGATAAATGCGCCGGAAAGTCCGTTAAGAGCATTATCTTTATCATCAATCTGAGCTGACAGAACATCTTTAGGCCAGTATCCTTTATCAGCCCATTCACGCATCATCACTACCCAGTTTTCGAATTCCTCGGTGAAAGCTGGGTGGATTATGTCGGTGTAGTTATCAGGGCTTGTTGCCACTAAGTACAATTGATTGGACGGAATTCCCGGAGCCTCAATCCACTTGCCTGTCAGGTCGACAAACATGTCATAAAGATCCTGAGCCAGGTTTGCTGTACCGTTGAGAGGAGGGAACTTCTCGTTTTCCAGAACCTTATCCATATAAGCAGTCATGGTTTCGATGGACGTTACAGGTTCCAGACCGTATTTTTTCAGCAGATCTGTACGGTATACAAAACCGGCTGGAGTATATTCGCTGTAAAGGGTAGGTACCCCATAAATTCTACCGTTAAATTTGCTTCCTGCCCATGTGCTTTCAGGAATTTCTGCCTTCAGCTTTGGAGCTGCGCTGTCAAGCATGTCTGTTATGTCAACAAGTGATCCCTCTGCAGCCAATGTATAGTAGGAAACGACAGCATTAGGCGAAGCATGGGACATATCGAATTTTTCTCCCGAAGCAAAGAGCAGGGGATATTTTGTTGCGATATCGCCCCAGTCGATATACTTCACTTCCAAGGTAGCATTGATATCAGCCTTAAGCTTCTTGTTGATTTCGTTTAATATGTCCTTGTTTGCGACTCCTTCACCGCCCCAAAGGTAGTATATGAGCTTAACTTCCTTTGAAGTGTCGGGAGTTTTTGACGTATCGCCTCCGGTAGTGGAAGTGCCTGTAGTAGCATTACCTGTTGTCGCATTATCACCGGAAGGGGACCCAGTTTTGCCACATCCCACAAGCATGCCTATCATGCTGATGCAAAGCACTACAGCAATGATAGTGGAAAAAATCCTTTGACCTTTTTTCATGGTAATTCCTCCTTGAAAAATTTAAGTTTCCTTTTTTATTATCCGAAGAGTACGCATTATTCATACCCTCCAGCTTAAAAAAGTTTTTTATGATAATCGCATTTCGCAATGCGAATACCTTCTGTTATCCTTTAACGGCACCTACAGTAAGACCGCTTATAAAGTAACGCTGAACAAACGGATAAAGCAGAATGATAGGTCCGGTGGCCACCACGGCTGTCGCCATTTTTATGGACTGGCTCGGCAGCTCAGAGGCATCAATAACGATACCCTTGCTTATCAAAAACTGCACATTTGCCTGATTGACCATTTTCTGCAGGAAATACTGCAGAGGGAACTTCTCGGCCGATTCGATATAGAGCATGGCATTGTACCACTGGTTCCAGTAACCGAGGGCTTGAAACAGGCCGACTGTAGCCAGTGCGGGTATCGACAGGGGCATGTATATCTGCCAGTATATCCTGAAGTCCCCTGCTCCGTCGATAGTTGCCGATTCATACATGGAATCCGGAACCGAACGCATGAAATTCCTCATAAGGAATATGGACCATGCACTCATCAAGCTCGGCAAAATCATCGAAAGAATACTGTTTTTCAGGCCAAGGTATCTGACCATGAGAATATAGCTGGGTATAAGGCCGCCGCTGAACAGGGTTGTAAAATAGATGAAGAAAGAGAAAAAGTTGCGGTATTTAAAATCCTTCCTGTTCAACACATATCCTGTCATAGACATAAAGAACAAGCCAAAAAATGTTCCAGCTACGGTTATGATTATTGTGACTTTGTAAGAGTCAATAAGCTTCTTGGGGTTGCTAAGCAAAAATTCATATGCACTGGTAGTGAATTTTTTTGGAAAAAGCTTGAAGCCTTCGCTGATGATCTCCTTCTCCTCCATGAAGGACGAGGTTATCATCAATGCAAAAGGGAACAGGCACAGCAGTGCAAATACAGTGATAATTATATAACACGCCGTCTTAAGGGCAGCATTGTCAAGGCCCTGCTTCACGCGATTTTTATTATATGCTTGTGGAACCATTTTCATCCTCCTCGTACTGCAAACGCTTTTTATGTTCACGGTGGTTTGCTTTGTTTGATTTATACTCTGCAATACCAAGCACAAAGCCTGAAATTGCGCTTTGCCGCATAATACTCTTAGAACAGCGCGTTGTCAGGGTCAACCTTTTTAACAACTAAGTTGACGGCAAGAACCATTACCAGGCCGAACACAGACTGGTAGAAACCGGCTGCGGCGCCCATTGAGAAGTTATACTGCCCAACCAGTGCTCTGAACACATAAGTATCGATGATGTCCGTCTGGGGAAACAGCACTGAGTTGTTGCCTATCAGGTTGTAAAACAAATCAAAGGAGCCTCTCAATATGCCGCCAAGCCCGAACAAAAACAGCAGTATAAAGGTCGGCTTAAGCATCGGAAGAGTAATATATCGGATTTTCTTCCATGAGTTTACACCATCGATATATGCGGCTTCATAAATTTCTTTGTCAAAACCGGTTATAGCAGCAAGATATACAATCATACCGTATCCGGTGCTCTTCCAAATATTAAAGGCAACTATTATATACTTCCATATTCCCTGGTCGGAATAGAATTCATGCCGTTCAAATCCCAATAAAGTAAGGATCGTGTTTGCAAAACCATAATCGTAATTAAACAGATTGTATGCAAAGAAGCCTACCAGCACAAAAGAAATAAAGTGGGGCAGTAATATTATCGACTGGGATAACTTCTTGAAAGGCTTGCTGTTTATTTCGGAAAGCATTATGGCAAAGGCCACCTGTATAGCATTACCCAGCGCTATAAATACCAGGTTATAAAGCAAAGTATTTTTGGTTATATTCCATAAATCTCCGTTTCGTACAAGAAATTCAAAGTTCTTGAACCCGACGAAATTGCTTCCGAAAATGCCCTTATTCATTTTGTAGTCTACAAAGGCTATATAAGCGCCCGGCATAGGTATATAATGAAAGACTATGAAGTAGACTACCGTTGGCAAAATCATCAAAAACAGAACTTTATTTTTCCAAAGCTCATGAGAAAAACCCATAAGACCGGAGCGAATTTTTGACATACCATAATCATTCCTCTCGTTTATAGTTGGGTGATACAAATTATGTGCTAGACTCGGAAGACAAAATACACTAACTTATTTATCAAGCTAAACTATTGCATCAATGTAATTACAATTATGTAATAACTCCGTAATTAAGCTACTGTACTCAGTTGAAATATGTTGTGAAAACGTTTCTATTAATTTCAATCGTTATACCACAAATATAAACAAACCACATCAAAAAGTCAATAGGTAATCTATAAAATTATATGTAAAATTTTTAAGTGAGCCATATATTTTTTGCACAATATTCCTATTATAAAGGTTATAAAGGGGAGCGTTGGCTTGCGGTGTTTTCACAAAAGAACATTCGTATTGACAATGCAATGAACAAGATTTACAATGGCATTAGTATGCTATTTATTATTTAGGTGTAAACGTTTCCATCAAAATTCGGAGGTATCGATATGAGAGTTCTAATGCTTGACCTTGACACCTTACGCCCGGATCATCTTCACTGTTACGGATACAGAAGAAACACTTCGCCGTCCATAGATTCCATTTGCGAAGATGGAATGAGATTTGACAACTATTATTGCTCCGATGCACCCTGCCTGCCATCAAGAGCGGCGCTTACGACAGGCATGTTCGGGATACATAATGGTGCGATTAACCATGGCGACACCACTGCGGATTTGCGCCATTATGGAAACGGCAGAGGTTTCCATGATCCAATCCTCGAAAGCAATCTTTTCTTTTTATTCAGGAGAGCCGGCATGCATACGGCAACCATAAGCAGCTTCGCAGAAAGGCACTCTTCCTATTGGTTTAATGCCGGTTTCCATGAGGTGGTAAACTGCGGCAAACGCGGTGACGAAAGAGCCGATGAGGTTTTGCCGTCAGTGCTGGATTGGGTTTCCCGCAATGCGGATAAAGACAACTGGTTCCTGCATGTGAATTTATGGGACCCGCACACTCCTTACAGAGCGCCGATGGAATTTGGAAACCCGTTTGAAAACGATCCGCTTCCGGAATGGATTACTGAGGATGTATTGAAAATCCATCTGGAGCATGTGGGACCGCACAGCATAAATGAAATAGGAATGTACACCGATAATTCACCGGCCCAGTACCCAAGACAGCTGGGTAAAGCCACGAATTTAAAAGAAGTGAAAGAGGTTATAGACGGATATGACTGCGGAATCCGTTATATGGATGATAAGATAGGAAGGCTTCTGGCGCTTCTGAAAGAAAAAGGCATTTATGATGACATGGTTATCATAGTAACGTCGGATCACGGTGAAAACATGGGTGAGCTGGGAATATATTCGGAGCACGGCACTGCCGACAATATAACTACCCGGATACCTATGATAATTAAGTGGCCGGGGATGAAGAAGGGTGTGGACAAAGGTCTCCATTATAACCTCGATCTTGTTCCGACCATAGCCGAGTTGCTGGGAATTCCGAAATATTCCGGATGGGACGGGCAAAGCTATGCTGAAACGCTGCGTACCGGTGCCGACACAGGACGCCCATATCTTGTGCTGTCTCAGTGTTCCCATGTTTGCCAGCGATCTGTGCGTTTCGACGACTATATATATATCAGAACATACCATGATGGTTATCATCTTTTCCCGACAGAGATGCTGTTTAATGTGAAGGAAGATTTCCACGAACAGCATAATCTTGCAGAGGAGCGGCCGGATCTATGCGGGAAAGCCTGCCGGTATTTGCTGGACTGGCACCAGCAGATGATGATGGCATCCCGAAGCGATGTTGATCCCTTGTGGACGGTTATCAGAGAAGGGGGGCCTTTCCATGCAAAAGGCAATCTTCCGGCATACTGCGAACGTCTGAAAAAAACAGGCAGAGCTAAGGGCGCGGAAGAATTGATGAAGAGGCATCCTCAAGAATTTGGGAGAAGATGAGGTAAAGCTGATGGTCTTATTTAACGATAAAAAAATACTTATTGATTCAAAGCCGGTATTTTTGCTGTCGGGGGAGCTGCATTATTTCCGTCAGCCAAGGGAGAACTGGCAGCACCTCATTGACGAAGCAAAAGCAATGGGGCTGAACTGCATAGCTTCCTATGTTCCATGGATTTTGCATGAGGAGAAGGAGGGGGATTACAGGTTTGACGGAAACCTTGATTTAGGAGCATTCATTGACCTTTGCGGCAAAAACGGCTTGTACTTCTTTGTGAGACCGGGACCATTTATAATGGCTGAAATGAAGAATGAAGGACTTCCCTATTGGGTGGCGAAAAAGCATCCTGATGCGGTGCCGGTGGGATTTGACGGGAAGCAGGTTCCATGCACCACCCTGGATTATCTGAACCCAGGATATCTGGAAGAATGCCGCAAATGGTACAGGAAAGTTATGTCGATTATAGCTCCCAGGCTTCACTGCAACGGAGGCAATATAATCGGAGTTCAGCTTGACAACGAAATCGGAATGCTCAACTGGGTTACCAACCACCCCTTGTTGAATGATAACGTGCTTAACCGCTTTATAAGCTACCTGAAGGAAATATATGATGAAGACAGCTTGAGAAAAAGGTATCCCTTTGCCTGGAATGATACGGAGGGAGTGTTTGAGAAACTCCGTTCTCCGGAAGAGAGCTATTCCGTGGAGTTTCATACTGATTATGGAAGGTTCATGCGCCGATATTATGCCGAATACGTATCTAAACTGAAGAGCTATGCCGAGGAATCCGGAATTCATGATACTCCGTTTTTTATCAATATCCACGGTACGGGACAGGGCCGCATCTTTGACTTCCCGTTAGGGATAAGCCAGCTTTATGAGGCTTACAACCAGGGTGACGGTATGATAAGCGGCACGGATGTGTATCTGGGAGAACCGACGGAGGGTAAATACCAGGATTTGTATGTGATTAATGCATTAACCGATTGCATGAACAAAAAGGGCAATCCCCTGACTTCCATTGAATTTGAGTGCAGTGACGGGCCTTATTGCTCTTTGAGCGGCATGCGTTACCATCCCTCCGCCACATCCCACAAAATGCTGATGTGCCTGTCTCAGAACGCAAGGATGTTGAGCTTTTATGTATTCAGCGGAGGAGAGAATTATTTGCTGGAGTATCCGGAAAAGGACGGCAACGAGAGAATGGCATTTACAGGCCAGCTCCACGGATACAACGCTCCTGTCCAGCCCGACGGAAGCCATAACTATTCCTTCGATCATATAGCTAAAACAGCCCGGTCAATACATGCCTTAAATGGCCTTATAGCTTCTTCAAGGCAGAGGCTGGATGATGTTTCGATGGCATTTATTCCGGATTATTTCCTTACTGAGGCAGCTTATCAAAAGTCCGACAGGGTAAAAAGCGTATTTGAAAATTTGAAGAGATGGCGTTGCGCCCACAGCATAGACAGTGTTGCCCGGGCCCTTCTGGGACATAACATCAGCTTTGACGCGGTTGATATACAAAATGGAGAAATTCCTCAGGAAAAAGCGCTGGTTGTTTTGTCGGCGCGCTATATGCAAAGGGAAATCCAGGAAAAACTCGTGGATTATGTTGAAAAGGGCGGCAGGCTTCTTATTTATGGTGAGCTGCCTGAATTCGACCTGGAAGGCAACCCATGCACACTGCTAATTGATGCTATGAAGCTGTCTTCCCCTTCGTACGTTGAAAACACACCGCCGACATATTTTCTCACATTTGAAGGCTGCAACCAGTTCAAAAATGTGGTTCCCATGCACCGGGGAGAATCGGCGCAGTGCTTTGAAGCCGATGAGGACGCTATTTTATCCCCTTATGGAAGTGGCAAGATGTGTGGGATGATAAAATCCATAGGCAAAGGGGAAATATGCGCGATAACATGTGATTACCCAGCGGATATGGAATTTTACGCCAGGATTTTTGACAGGCTTGCCATCAAGGCTTCACTGAAGGTTAAGCATTACCGGCAGGGGATATATGCTGCGGCTACCGAGTCAGAGGACGGTCAGAGGCTTTTGTATGTTATAAACCTGGATGCTGTAAAGAAAACTGTTGATATAGAAATGGATGGAGAAATTCTGTTTAAGGATTTTACGCTGGGAGAGAAAGCTTCATATATTTTGCCTGTCGGTGTAAAGGCCGCCGGTGGGGTTATTGTCAAATCCACGGCTGAAGTTGTGGGGCTGGCGGAAAATTCCATCGTATTCCGGCCTACACAGGGTAATGACTATATTATAATCAAGACCGACAGAAATGTAATTCCGCCTGAAAACTGTACAGTAAGCCAAAAGGACGGCACAGCTGTAATTGTCAAAAACGGAAGTGATTTTGCGGGTGACACGATGATAGTTGAATTTGCATGATTCCCGCACTGCGTATATATTTTTAAGATGGCAAAAATGAAAGGAGATAGCTAACAAGTGAGACTAACCCAAAATGATGACATTATTACGTTTGGGAAGGGGGAGTATGTTTATTCTTTCCTTTCTACGGGAGATATTTTTGAGTTTACCTGCGGCAATTTTTTGATAAATGAATTTCAGGGAAGTGCCATGGAAGGCTCTGCGAACAATATATACCTTCGCATTTACAAGGAAGGAGCAATCAAATTCTATCCTCTCCTGGGAATATCATCGAAGAGCAGGTTGTCGAGAGGCCAAAATACCCTGGTCTATTCAGGAGAAGTGGAGGGCATAGCCTATACTGTGACCTTTCATCCTGCCGATGATGGCATCTGGTTCTGGAATGTTGAGCTCTGCGGCAGTGGAGTGATAGTGGATGTGGTATACGGGCAGGATATCGGGGTTGCAAGCAAGGGAGGAGTTTTGACAAATGAGCTGTATATGGCTCAGTACCTTGGACACAGGGTATTCGAGACCGAAAACGGATACTGCGTGTGCTCCCGGCAAAATCAACCCCAGGATGGATGCTTTCCTTATATCCAGCAGGGAATGATAAAGGGCAGAGCCGTAGGCTATTCCACCGACGGAATGCAGTTTTTCGGGCTGTCCTACAAGGAGACTCAGAAGCCTGAAGCTTTGACCGGTGATCTGCCCAACAAAAACTATCAGTATGAATTTTCCTATATCGGTCTTCAAAGTGAGAAGATCGTATTAGAAGGAAAGCACTCCCTGACCTTTTATGCAATCTTCCGAAAAAATCATGAGGACGCTATAAGAGAACTGGAGTACACCCACGAGGTAGTGGCTGCTTTTGATGCTTTTTCCAAGCTTATGGAAGAGGTGGAGGATTGTCCTCAAATAAAGGTACGGGATGAATTCGGAGAACCATTTGCCTCCAGGGAGTGGAGCGTGGATGAGATCGACGCCCTTTTCCCGGAGCGTAAGCTGGAAGAACGGGAAGATGGACAGCTGCTTTCATTTTTCACCCCGAAACATTCCCATGTGGTCCTGAAGCAAAAGGAGCTTATGGTGGAACGCCCCCATGGTACGATCATCACCACAAGGATAAACCCCGACAGGGTGGACAACAGGCTGATTTCTTCCACCAACTATATTTACGGGCTCTTCAATGCTCAGATGGTAGTGGGCAATACCTCTTTCCACAAGTTCCTTTCCGCTGCCCGGGGTATGCTCAATGTGCTGAAAAATTCCGGACAGAGGCTGTACGTGAAAATAGACGGCAAATACCGCCTTCTGACCCTCCCGTCGGTGTATGAAATGGGGATGAACTATTCCCGTTGGTTTTATTCCATTGGCGATGATATTTTGAGGGTGACAACCTATGCCGCGGCTGAGAGATGCGATATAATCCTCCAGGTGGAGAGCATGTCCAATAAAGCCTATGACTTCATAGTGACCAACCAGGTGGTGATGGGAGAAAATGAGTTCCAGCACCCGGCGAGAGTTGAAGAGGTAGGAATTAACAGGAAGACCTTGCGTTTCAGGCCCGATCCCGAGCACTGGGCTAATAATCCTTACCCGGGGCTGCATTATGATGTTCATGTTTCCGATCCTTCTTATACATTAAGCGATGACAGAATTTTCTTCGAGGATGGGAAAAGCCGGAACGGGACTCTTGTAACCCTGTCCATCCGGCAGTCATCGGGATTTTCTGTGGTGATGCATGGCGCTCTTGAGGAGGAAGAAGAAGCTGCAACCATTTCATACAATTTTGAGGATGAATGGGAAAAGTATTATAGATTTTACCGGAAGATAAGCGGCGGCCTGCAGCTCAAAAAAGAAGGAGAAGGCAGTGAAAAGATTGAAAAGCTGAATGAGACCATATGGTGGTTCACCCATAATGCCCTGGTGCATTTTGCTGTGCCCCACGGATTGGAGCAGCCGGGTGGAGCGGCGTGGGGTACCCGTGATGTTTGTCAGGGTCCTATGGAATTTTTCCTGACAACTCAGAACTACCTGCTTGCGCGATCTACCCTGCTTACGGTATTTTCTCATCAGACTCTGCAGACAGGTGAGTGGCCTCAATGGTTCATGTTTGACCGGTATCCCTACAATGCCGGGGAATGCCATGGAGATGTGGTATTCTGGCCTTTGAAATGCATCGGCGATTATCTGCATGAATCCGGTGATTATTCGATTCTGGAGGAGAAAATACCATATATCGATGGGGAAAACGGGAGAGCCACCCTTGATGCTGAGACGCTGCTTGAGCATATAAAAAGGGCTTTCGGCTCGATTGAAAAGAGGTTCCTGGACGGCACCCATCTTATTTCCTATGCAGGGGGAGACTGGGATGATACCCTTCAACCGGCCGATGAGTCTATGAAAGAGAAGCTTGTGAGCTCGTGGACTCAAGCTTTGGCATACCAGGTTTTGACAAGGCTGGCAGAAACGCTGTCTACAGTGGATGAAGCCTTTTCAGGTCAGCTTAGGTATACTGCAAGGCAGATAAAAAAGGCCTTTGATGATATACTGGTAAAAGACGGAGTTATAGCAGGTTTTGTGTGCAGGGAAGATGATGGTTCCTTTAAACATATGCTTCATCCTTCGGATGACAGCACATCCATACATTACCGCCTTCTGCCCATGACGAGAAGCATAATAGCGGGCCTTGTGGACAAGGAGCAGGCTTACAGGAACGTGGAAGTTATTGACGAGCATCTCTCTTTCCCCGACGGAGTGCGGCTTATGGATAGACCTGCCCGCTATGACGGCGGTATAAGCCACCTTTTCAGAAGAGCTGAGCAAGCGGCAAATGTCGGCAGGGAAATCAGCCTTCAGTATACCCATGCCCACATAAGGTATATTGAGGCGATGGCAAAGCTTGGAGAAAGTCAGAAAGCATGGGATGCACTGCTTAAGGTTAACCCTATCAAGATAAAGGATGAGGTTTCCAATGCCCTGACACGGCAGAGCAATATGTATTTCAGCAGCTCTGAGGGTGCGTTTTTGGACAGATACGACTACGAGGCCAATTTTGACAAGTTGCGGGATGGAAGCATTTCCGTAAAAGGTGGTTGGCGCTTATATTCGAGCGGACCGGGAATATATTTAAGACAGCTGGTTTCCAATATTTTGGGCATCCGGTTTGAAAAGGACAGTTTGGTGATAGATCCTGTCATGCCTTGTCTTTTGGATGGATTGCAGGTTACCTTAAATTGCTTCGGCAGGGAAACCACATTTATATATAAGATTGCAGATGACCGGAAAGGAACGGTAAGGGTTTTGAGAAACTCCAGGGAGCTGGCCGGAAAGCCTGGCTGCAACGAATACCGGGGAGGTAAAATCGTCATCGACAAGCAGGAATTTTTGCAGGAAAATGGCCATGTTGAAATATATCTGGATTGACCTGCACTGCAAAGATACACATAAAGCAATGATCTTTAGTATAGATTTAGTATAGAGAAAAAGAAATTAAAATGTGCCTATGAGAGCATAAGCACAGCGTTGTTTTGATAATGTTGACATAATGGGGGAAAAGGAATGGCAAAAGAGTTTATTGAAAAACTGGTAAAAGAGATGACAATTGAAGAAAAGCTGGCACAGATGACGCAGCTGTCACCTGACTTTTTCGATACGGATGAATCGGTAGACCTGACCGGCCCGGCTAAGGAAATGAATATCGATACTGACTGCATTAAAAATGTGGGAAGCACCCTAAATGCTTTCGGAGCCGAAAAGCTTATAAAAATGCAGGAAAAGTATTTGAAAGAAAACCCCCACAAGATTCCTCTGATTTTCATGGCAGATGTGATACACGGGTATAAGACCATATTCCCAATTCCCCTGGCAATGGGGTGCAGCTTTAATCCCGATGCCTGTAAGAAGGCTGCGGAGGTAGCCGCAAAGGAAAGCTCCGCTGCCGGAATTCATCTTACCTTTGCACCGATGGCTGACCTCGTAAGAGATCCCCGCTGGGGACGGGTGATGGAATCACCAGGGGAAGACCCCTATTTGAACTCTCTTATGACAGCTGCGGCAGTAAAAGGGTTCCAGGGGGAAGACCTCAAGGAAAACGGCAAGATAGCTGCCTGTGTGAAGCATTTTGCAGGATACGGCGCTCCGGAAGGCGGACGGGATTATAATACAGTGGATATATCCACAGGCATGTTATATGAGTTCTACCTTCCTGCGTATAAAGCCGCAGTTGATGTGGGAGTAAAAATGGTTATGACTTCCTTCAATATCTTGGATCGCATTCCGTCAACCGCAAATAAAAAGCTGGTCAGAGAAATTCTCAGGGAAAAATGGGGCTTCGACGGGGTGGTGATTTCCGACTTCAATTCAGTGGGCGAAACCCTCATCCATGGCGTGTCGGAGAACGGTGAGGAAGCTGCCGCAAAATGTATTGAAGCGGGAGTGGACATTGAAATGATGTCAACCTGTTATATAAACTTCGCCAAAAAGCTGATCGAAGAAGGAAAGCTTCCCATGGAGCTTGTTGATGAAGCTGTCACCAGGATTCTGGAGCTGAAGGATGAGCTGGGGTTGTTTGAAAATCCATACAAGGATGCAAATCCTGAAAAGGAAAAAGAGCTTCTTCTCTGCAAAGAACACAGGGAGGCGGCCCGAGATGTGGCGGCACAGTCGATAGTGCTGCTGAAAAACGATGGGGTTCTTCCGCTCAAGAAGGGATTGAAAGTGGGAATAGCCGGCCCCTTTGCCACATCAAGAAATGTTTTGGGCGGATGGGCAGGAAAGGATATAGAGAATGTTGTAAGCCTGTATGAAGGCATATCTTCAAAAATACCCGGCACCATGATAAAGACGGCTATGACAAGCGAACTTGGTGCCATGCAGGAAGGCATATTTGATGTAGAAGACAGAGTGGATGAAGCCTGTGAGCAATTGGCTGACTGTGATGTTATAATTGCAGCGGTGGGCGAAAGTCCTTCGGATGTGGGAGAGGGTGCCAGCAAGGCGTACTTAAGGCTCTCACCCAATCAGGAAAAGATGATTTTTGAACTTAAGAAACTGGGCAAGCCGGTGATAGTGGTTGTGTTCAGCGGCAGGCCCATGGAAATTAAACCGGTGTTAGGTCACGCCGATGCGCTGGTGCAGGCATGGTTTCTGGGTACCGAGTCGGGCAATGCAATCGCCGATGTGCTGTTCGGGGATTACAACCCATCAGGGCGTCTTTCCATGAGTTTTCCTCAGACTGTCGGACAAATACCCGTTTACTACAATTGCTACGGGACCGGACGTCCGTCTGACGGCACTCTGCAGCGTTATGTATCCCGTTATCTTGACTGCCCAAATGAGCCATTGTTCTGCTTCGGGTATGGCTTGAGCTATTCCAATTTTGTTTACAGCGGCTTCAAGGTTGAGAAAGACGGGGAGAAGATTATCGCTTCCGTTTCAATAGAAAATAATTCCGACATCCCCGGAAAAGAAACCGTACAGCTTTATATTCGTGACGTGGCTTCCAGCGTGGTGCGCCCGCTCAAAGAGCTAAAAGGATTTCAACAGATATGGCTTGAAGGCGGGGAAAGCAAAACGGTTTCCTTCGAGATCACAAAAGACATGCTTAAGTTCTGGAATTATGATCTGGAGTATGTTTTTGAGCCGGGAGAGTTTGATATCATGATAGGGCGCAACAGTGAAGATGTCATGGTTGAGAGGATAAAAATATAAAGAGGGACGTAAAGGGGGACGCTCCTGCACTTACTGCATTTTAAATTCTATATTTGCAGTAGGTGATGGAGCGTTTTTTCTTTTTTCGGAAGATAAGGGGGCGTTTCTCTACTTATTGCTTTTTTAATTCAAAGTTAGTAGTAAGTGAAGAGTGCCTTCTTTTTTTATATAAAACAGGTTTCCAACAAGGAAAGGAACGTTCCCTTCTTCGTAAGGGGACTATGCTGTGCTTATTGTATTTCCAGAATTCAGTATTGCAAAATAAAGGAACGTACCCCTTTTCCACAATATTGTAATAAGTGAAGGAGCGTCCTCTGTTTTCGTATATTTCCATGACTTCATTTCTGCAACAAGTGAAGGAGCGTCCCCTGTTTTTATATATTTCCATGACTTCATTTCTGTAACAAGTGAAGGAGCGTCCCCTGTTTTTTCTGTTTTCGTTTATTTCACGGCTTCATTTCTGCAACAAGTGAAGGAGTGTCCCCTGTTTTCAACCATGAATTTTGTTTTATGCCGTATGTAATAAATGATATAATAAGGTTGTCAAATGTCACAGAGCAAAAGAGGTTTTCAGTTTACAACAAACCATTAGGCCAGCGGTTACGCTGAAAGCTGCGGCGCTCCAAACACATTAATTTACAAAGGGGCTGGTGGAATTGAAGCATGATTTAGTAGTACCCGGTGAGATGATATCCCGCTACATAAGGGAAATCAACTATGATCTTCTCGATAGGGTTGAGCCTGATATATCTTTACAGTATCTATCGGAGAATATGATCAAAGTCAGTTTGGATTTTAACTTGAATGAGGAAATAATTCAAGACGATTGGCAACTGCATGTAATCCCTGCCTTTAAGCCTGATTTTCATTGGGCACCCCATTTAACTCCCACAGATGAGCATATTATTGATCAGCACAGTTTCCGTTCTCCTGCGCTCATAGTCGGGGACAAAAGCAAAGTGCTCATATTGGTGCCTGACATAGACATTTTGCTTCAGGGGACACCTGTAAGATGGTATCTTGACAACAATGCCAGGGAAAATAAGCTCATCCTGGGCATGAGCAATTATTCTGTGAAGGAACATGTGCTGTATGTGCGAGAACCCGGAGCTGTTTATCCTGCGGGAAAGACCAGCATTGGCTTTTATTTGATCATGCTGGAGGACGAGGAAGCTGTTTTTAATCCATGGCGCATAGTGTTGGAATTTTTATGGAACAACTGGGGAAAGAAAATATACACAAACAAGAAAGGACAGAGCATTCCCCTGGAAAGATATGTGGAGCGCACATATGAATGGGCATTTAAAAACTGGGCTGAAAGCGTGTGGCAGGAATTTGAACTGGATGGGAAAAAAGTTGGAGCACCGGTGTTTATAGTTAATGTGACTCAGAGTCCGAATTATGATGGACCTGTGGATGAAAGGGAGTTCCGTTCGGTATGGAATCAGGCGTGGTTCAGCTCCCTAAGGTCGGCATCAGGATTGTATAGATATGCAAGACGTACAGGAAACAGAGAATTACTGGAGAAATCTATTCTAGCAAAAGAACTGGCCCTTTCCGCTCCTCAGAAAGAAGGGCTTTTCCCTTCTGTAATTGCCACAGAAATGGAAAGGGTTGATGTGAGCGGGCGGATGGTAAATCGGAGCAAAGGCTGGGATCACTATTTTTGGGGAAATTCCAACCGAAATCCTTTTGCCTGGGATGCGAAATTGTCACCCTATCACATACTTGACATGAGCTGGACAGCGTTATTGATGCTCAGGTGGTATACGGAGCTGGAAACAGACCCGCGGCTTCTGGATTATGCATTAAGATATTCTGAAGCCCTATTGAAGCTGCAGGATGAAAAGGGATATTTTCCTGCATGGTTGGATACCAGGACTCTGCAGCCTATGGGTATATTGGATCAGTCGCCTGAGACTTCAATGTCGGTGACGTTTCTTCTGAAGATTTACGAGGTAACCGGCAGGGATGTTTATTTAAAATCCGCCCTGAAAGCTATGGATGTCATATGCGATGAAATCATACCTGAAGGAAGATGGGAGGATTTTGAAACCTATTGGTCCTGCTCCCGCTACGGAAGTGATACCCTCGTTGGTAAAAAGGTTGAAAGAAATAATATGTATAAACAGTGCAATCTTTCAATGTTTTGGACTGCTGAAGCATTGTATTACAGTTATAAGGCAACTGGCAACAAGAAATATTTGAAACATGGACAGAGATGTCTGGATGAGTTGCTGATGACTCAGGCATCCTGGCAGCCGCCCTATATGCCTGTGGATGTGTTTGGTGGGTTTGGAGTGATGAACTGTGACGGAGAGTGGAATGATGCACGCCAGAGCTTGTTTGCAGAGCTTATAATGCAATACGGACTGGAGCTTAAAATGGATGAATATGTGGAACGCGGGTTATCTGCATTGCATGCTTCCTTCAAAATGATGTACTGTCCTGAAAATGAGAAAGCAAAGGTCCAATGGGAAAGGAAATGGCAGTTTTTCAATGAAAAGGATTATGGCTTTATGATGGAAAACTATGGTCATGGCGGCGTTGTGGATACAAATGGGGAAGGTATAGGCGAATTTACTATCTATGATTGGGGAAATGGAGCAGCAGCAGAAAGTTTTCTTAGAATATCGGACCACTACGGGCAAGAAATAATGCAAGACAATGGTATGCCTGGCGCAAATCAGGGTTAGCATCCTGTCATCCATATATTTAAATAAGTTTTGCTTCGGCATGCCATGACCCATTTGGCTGCTTTTGCTGCTAAAATAGGTAAAAAGAAAAAATATGCTTAATTCTGCCGGAAGCATAAGAATTTGACAAAACATGTATCAAAATGGTAGAATTTTCTTGCACTACACTTTTATCCATTATTCTACTAAATAGTATATGTTTTCTGTTCAAGGGGAGTTTATGGGAGAAAAGCTGCACAGCGGACACAGGCAAAGGGTAAAAGCCAGATATTTGTCGGAAGGATTGGATGCTTTTGAGGACCATCAGGTATTGGAGATGCTCCTGTTTTACTGTATTCCTATGAAGGACACCAATGAACTGGCGCATAGGATGATAAAGGAGTTTGGCTCCCTGGCAACATTATTTGAAGCTGATCCGAAGGATATCTGCAGGCGGTGCGGCGTTAGTGAAAATACTGCTATTTTGGTATCGCTGATACCATCATTGGCGCGAAGATATTTTAAAGGCAAGTGGGGAGAAAAGCCTGTCCTTAACAGTTCTTCCAAAGCCGGTCAATATTCGGTGTCACTTTTTGCAGGAAGGACCTATGAAGCCTTTTATTTAATCTGTCTTGATGCACAAAACCGGGTGAACTGTGCTGCATTGGTGCACGAAGGTACGATAAATGAAGCGCCGGTGTATCCAAGGGTGATAGTTGAAGCGGCATTGAGGCACCAAGCCAACAGCGTAATATTGGCGCATAACCACCCCGGTGGGAGTCTGCAGCCTTCTCAGGCTGACATTGAAGTTACAAAAAGAATTTCAACAGCTCTGGGGGCTATATCCATAAGCGTGGTGGACCATATTATCGTTGCCGGGGACAAGTATATGAGTTTTGCCGAAAAGGGTTTACTGGGAAAATAGAATAAAGTAATATAAAATAATGCACAGTATTATACATAAAATGCATCCGTGGTTTAGGCTAGGTGATTTAGTTAAGTTATTTACATAAAACTTAACTGAAATCCCATGGCTTTATTCGTAGGGAGTGCCAATTAAAACATCGCCACTTTTTGGCAAAGGGCAACAAGCATGTTAATCATGGAAGTATGCAATTAAAACAAAAGCATGGGGACAATTAAACGTTCTGCTCCATGGATAACTTTGCGCAGTACATCATCAGGAGGGTTTAGCAAATGAAAGGCAAAAGTCATTGCGACTGTTGTGTATATTATGTTTACGATGAGGAGTATAATTGCTATGACTGCCAGGTTGACCTGGATGAGGATGAAATGATGAGGTTCCTGAGCAGATCTTATGACAATTGTCCTTATTTCCGGTTTAATGATGAATATAAGACTGCCAGGAAGCAGATGTGAGCCCTGGGTTACTGCAGGCGCTTTGCCGCTGCTGATAGAATGTAACGGAACACAGGTATCAGACAGGCGATTATAATTTAAAAAAGTTTTCTGATTAAAAGGTGTATTCCGGGATAATTAAATTAAGCGATATAAGCAAAAAAAGTATAAAATAATGTGAGTGATTATTTTTAGCCTGAAGGGTTGGTCCACAACCCCTCAGGCTATCGGTCATTGTTGAACTTTGTTGCGTAATCCAGGCGCATAAGAATATTTTGCTGGTAGTCGCCAAACTTTTCGCCAAAAATAGTAATGCCTCCGACGTTTTCCGCATCTTCGCTTATACCTATCCGCACGCTGATGTAGTTCCCGTTTTTGAGATTCAGCTGATCTATCGTAACGTCCGACGACTGTTTTTCATCGATGAAGGAACCCTGAGAATTAACCTTCCAGGTTTTCAGCAGCCCGTATTGTGTATTTGAATCCGGCCACCAGGGTGGATTGAGCCTTCCTCTGCGGCCCCCCAGATCACCCGGGCTGGTCCATGTTCCAACAGCAATGCCGTTGATCCATACGGTAATATCGGATGGCCAATTATTGCGGTAGTTGGGAGCTTCCGAGCAAATTTCCATGGACAGCTCAATGGATAGAGGGTCGCTATGGTGAAGAATGCTGTTGGAGAACCTATATTCTACATACCCCTTGCTGAACCACAGGATTTGGGCATCGGTGCGACGAGCATTGTAGAATCCGCTGGGATTGTCGTCCGTGTCTATATATGCCCTTTCGCTGGAAATGCCGCAGGTCGGATATATTTCACAATCCACGTAGTTTCCAATAGGCATATTAATGTAAAAGTGATTGTCGAGAGTGCCGTTATCCGGGTGAGCAAGATGCAAATTCAGCACATCGATTTTGCGGCTGCACAGCTTCATTGAGCCTCGAACACCAGGCTGCAATTCCGTCCTTATGAGATCGGCCTCTTCCAGTATCCTTACATTCATGGCAGCGGTGGAAACAGGTAGATCGAGCTTCTCTGCGATTTCATTAATATTGAAGCTGCCATAATTCAATAATTCAATTATATCAATCCTGCTTTTTGACGAAAGTGCTTTTGCGACCGCAAGAAGTTTATTTCCGTCTTCTATACCGATAGTCAATTCTTTAGGCAAATATAATCCCTCCATTTTGTACTTAATTATATTATAATAGAAAATTATGCAATAAATCAATAATATTAACGATAAAATATGTAATATTACAAAGAAATTAGAATATTACAATTATTATCAAGATAAAAGCAAAGTTCCTGCGAATGAGTAAGATACACTGTTTCGGACGATATTTATAAAAAATTATAAATCCGTATTGACAGATTATTGATACATATCATATAATAAAACTGTACTTAATTGGTCTTTATATTATAAATTATATACATAAATTTTGTAATATTCTAGTAGATTTTGTAATGTGTAAACAAAAGGAATAAATCATTCCTCTGTCTGAAATACTGATCGGTTAAACAAAACAGGTTTCTGAAACATTTAATAATAAAAATATTACATTATTATAAACTGGGGATGAGACAAAATGACCGCTAAAAAATCACTCAGGTTTCCTATCAGGCTGTTGGCAAGTTTTGTTGTTTTCGTGTTATGTATACCACTTCTTGCAGGATTGACAAACGCTGCTGAGCTTGATTCAATACGATCTGAGATACCTGATCTTGAAAAACTCTATCTTTCTTTACCAGGCATCCCGGAGAATGACTACTATATTTATAAAAGAAAATATGAAGACAAAAAGTACAAAGGTGAGGTTATTACATATCCCATAGAAAAACTGGTGAGTGGACGCCAACTGGAAAACGGCGGCATACTCATCCCTTATAATGAGACGGTGGAGCTGAAGCTGGATGTCTCGCAAGAGGGTACTTATTTGATCGGTTTTTACTATTGTACCGCGGACGATAATATTCTGCCCTCCGGCATTTCCATGAAAGTCAATGGGGAGTATCCCTTCCCGGAGATGCAGAGGCTGTCGGTCAGCGATACCTGGGTTGTGGAAAGAGAAGGATTCCAGCTTGACCGCTATGGCAATGAAGTGGTACCTATGCCGGTGAAAAGGCACGAATGGAAGCACACCTACTTATATGGGGAAGACCGTCTTTACAGCACACCAATGAGCGTTTATCTGCAAGAAGGTACAAATACCCTCACCATAACATGCACGGAAGGCGATCTGATCATAGGGGATATCACCCTTTCGCCCGAAAAGCAGCTTGATGGCTATACGGCAGCCGGCAAGCCGGACGGGGATAACATAATCGTGATTGAAGCCGAGCATATGGACAGAAGAAACAGTCCCAATATTCGTCCGGACAGCATATTTGACACGAATCTGACGCCCTACAGCTCTACCAAAAAAATATTGAACACCGTGGCCGACTACTCCTTCAAAGCCGGTGGCAACAGGATAGAGTATGATTTTGAGATTGAAGAAGAGGGTTATTATTATATAGGTTTTAATTACCGTCAGAGCACGAAGGCCAACTTTCCGGTATTCAGAAATATCTATATAGATGGAGAAATTCCGTATAAAGAGTTCCAAAGTATGGCGTTCCCGTATTCCACGAAATACACCCGCCTTGTGGCAGCTACGGAGGAAGGCGAAAAGATGGCGGTTTACCTGGACAAAGGCAAGCATACCATCGCTATTGAGGTGTCCTTGGATAATGTCCGGGATGCCATAAAGATACTTACCCGGGTCGTGAATGAAATGAATGACATGGCTCTGGATATCGGAAAAATCACAGGCGGAAATACGGAAAAATTCAGGGATTTCGTATTGGAAGATTTCGATTTTGATATAGAAAGCAAGCTTAACCAATGGACGGAAATAATTCTGGATGTATATGACGCACTGGCTGTTTACAATCCCGGAGTAAAAAACATCGGTGAGTTATCTTCATTGAAAGTTGCCGCCAGAACCTTGCAGCAGCTGGCTAAAGAGCCCAATGACCTGCCCAAGAAGCTGGATGCCTTTTCTCAGGGCCCCAGTTCTGCAAGACAAAGCCTTACGACTATGATTGAGCTGCTTAACCAGAGTCCTTTGGGTTTAGATAAGATATTCATTTTCCAGGATGAACATCAGCTTCCAAAGCCTATAGGCTTTTTTGAGAAGATAGTGGAAAATGTAAAACGCTTTTTCTATTCCTTCAAACAGCAGGAATATGCTCCTACATATGACGCAAACTCAGAAAACCTGCAGGTATGGGTGAGCAGGCCAAGACAGTATCTTGAGATAATCCAGAGGATGGCCGACACCGATTTCAAGGAGAAGTACGGCATAAATGTGGATCTTTCCATAATGCCGGATCAAAACAAACTGATCCTTTCCAACGCCTCGGGAAAATCTCCGGATATAGCCATGTCAATAGCATCAGGAATAACTTATGATCTGGCAGTCCGCGGCGTATTGGCTGATATGAGGCAGTTTGACAATTTTAAGGAAGTAGCCAGAAGGTTTGCTCCGGGCATGCTGATTCCCGGCGTTTCTGAAAATGGGCTGTATGCTATTCCTGAAACCTTCAACTTCTGGGTGCTTTATTACAGGAAGGATATACTGGATTCCATGGGTCTTGAAGTGCCCGATACCATGGAAGAAGTCCGCCAGATGCTGCCTCAGCTGCAGCGAAGAGGGCTGAACTTTAACAGTCATGTCTCCAATTTTATCGGTTCAAAGCCTTTTGCGGCTACAATACCTTTTATATATCAAAATGGAGGCCGGCTATTTGATGAAGATACGATGAAAAGCAGCTTGGATTCCAAAGAGGTTCTCAACGGAATGACAATGCTTACGGAAAATTACACCATATATAATATGCCCTATGAAGTGCAGAGCTTTTATCAAAGCTTCAGGGATGGAAGGATTCCGATTGGTATTTCCGATTATGGCATGTTCAATCTGCTGACCAATGCTGCTCCGGAAATTAAAGGGCTATGGGATGTAGCACCCTACCCGGGTGTGAAGGATGAGAACGGAGAAGTGCAGCGCTGGACTTTGGGGTCGGCGGAGAGCTGCGTGATATTTGAAAGCAGTGACAAAAAGGAAGAAGCATGGAAATTCCTCGACTGGTGGACATCTACCGAAGTTCAGACTGAATTTGCGTATACGCTCCAGTCCACCCTGGGAAATGAGTACTTGTGGAATTCCTCTAATCTGGAAGCGATGAAAAATACACCTTGGATTCGCAAACATGAGGCAATCCTCGAACAGGTTCAATGGACCCGGGAGCCTCCAAGAATCCTGGGGGGATACATGATAGAAAGAGAGCTTAGCAATGTCATCACCTCAGTGGTGATGGAAGGAGAAAATGTCCGTTCGGCTATGGATGAGGCAATAAAACGGATAAACCGGGAGATCAACAGGAAGCTGGAGGAGTTTGGATATATAGTCAACGGTGAAGTTGTAAAACCGTTTGTCGTACCGGATATAGATACTGTAAGGGAGTGGGTGGAGTAAATTGAAAAGCGATTTGACGATTTCTACCAGAAAAGCCGAAAAACCAAATACAGCCCTGCGGAAGCCAGGGTTCCGTATAAATCCGGCGTTAGTGTTTTTACTGCCTTACGGAGTGCTTTTTACGGTGTTTATAGTTATACCAGTCACACTGGCAATGGCTTTGTCCTTTACCAATTTCAATGCCGTGCAGTTTCCCCGGCTGACTTACTTTCTGAATTATATCAACCTGCTTACGCAGGATGCCATTTTTATGCAATACGTGCTTCCCAATACCTTGATATTTGCCTTGGTTGTCGGACCATGCGGATACATACTCTCATTTTTCCTGGCCTGGTCGCTGAGTCAGATAAGCAAGGTACCAAGGACAATACTGGCTCTTATCATCTACTCTCCGTCCATGACATCCGGCGTTACCATGGCGGTTATCTGGAGAATAATTTTCAGCGGCGACAGGATGGGTTACTTGAATAATCTTTTGCTGAGCCTGGGATGGATATCGGAGCCTATACAATTCTTACAGTCTCCTGACTTTCTCATGCCGATTATGATAATCGTCGCGCTATGGGGAAGCATGGGTGTCGGATTCCTGGCAATGCTGGCAGGAGTGCTGAACTATGATGTCAGTATTTATGAAGCAGCCAGTATAGACGGCATACGCAACCGGTTCCAGGAGGTATTCTACATTACCATTCCGATGATGAAGCCCCAGATGCTGTTTGGTGCGGTGATGTCGGTGGTGAATACCTTTCAGGTCGGCAGCATCGGTGTGGCTTTGAGCGGTACCAATCCCACCCCCCAATATGCAGGACAGCTTATAGTCAATCATATTGAGGATTATGGTTTTATCAGGTATGAGATGGGATATGCTTCCGCTGTTTCGGTGGTGCTGCTGTGTATTATCTACGGAACATCCAGGTTTGCGAGAAGACTATTTCGGGAGGGTTAATTCCCATGAATAAAATTAGGGCTAAATCCAGATTTATAACTGCATTGCTCGCCTTTGGAATAGTGTTGTCATGCATCGGTATGGCTGCTCATGCTGCCAGTGCTCCTTATACCACATTGACGGAGGACTACAGAGGGAGGCTCGTAAGCAGCCAGGATGGCTACCTGCCGTTGAATACCATTACAAAGGTCGGAGATTATGAATTCAACAAGGCATTGGATATTTTCATTGATGATGATGACATCCTGTATATCGCTGACACCGGCAACGGGAGGATTATTGTCAGCACTCTGGAAGGGGAATTGATTTCCGTAATCGGTGAAGGCATCCTGACTGCCCCCAGCGGAATTTTTGTGGATCGTGAAGGAAACATTTATGCGGCTGATCCCAGAAAGGAAAAGGTCTTCGTTTTCTCCCCCGATGGAGAATTAATACGCGAATATACAAAACCTGAAGGCTCTCTTTATGGCAAAAACAATCGTTTCGTACCTCAGAAGCTGGTGGTTGATGCTGCGGGAAGCTTATATGTCATATCCGAGGGAAATACAAACGGTATCGCCCAGTTGAGCAAGCAGGGAGAGTTTCTTGGATATTTCGGAGCCAATTATACTCCGCTTTTTATCCATGAAATAATCAGAAGGCTTACCTTTACAAAAGAGCAGAGGGAACAGCTTAAGCTAAATGTGCCTCCGTCCCCTAAAAACCTTACCATAGATGATAGGGGACTGGTGTATACCGTCACCCAGGGAGCTGGCACAAAAGGGTTGAAAAAGTTCAACATGGCCGGCATAAACATGCTGGACGATACCCTGCCGGACGAAAATATTACCGATGTGGCCATAGGGCAGATTGAGAACATTTTTGTAGTTTCCACCGAGGGATATATTTACGAGTACTCCAGGGAGGGAGACCTGTTGTTCCTGTTCGGTGGCAGGGATGACGGTAAAAACCGCAGCGGTTTGTTCGTATCGGCTGCCGCTATTGATGTGGACAAATCCGGACATTTGTATGTACTGGACACGGAAAGCAACAAGATTCAGATATTTGAAAAAACCGAGTATGCCAGCATAGTACATGAAGCTCTGAACCTCTATCAAGAAGGATATTATATTGAAAGCAAGGACCCCTGGGAGGAAGTGCTCCGTCAAAACAGCCTTTTTGACTATGCTTACAGGGGAATAGGGCAGGCTCATTACAAGCTGGAAAATTATGAACAGTCCCTTGCCGCTTTCAGGCTGGGAGGAGATAAGGCAGGATATTCCTCCTCCTTCTGGGAGGTAAGAAACATATTCCTGAAGAATAACATGCTGAAAATTTTCCTTTTCCTGGTGCTGATATGGCTTGTTGTCAAGACTGTCAGGTTGCTTAACAGCATGTTTGGTTTGCTGGTACCGGTACAAAAGGCAATAGCCTCCTTCAGGGAAGTGTCGGTAGTACGTGAGCTGAGGTTTGTGTACTACGTGCCCAAAAACCCGGCAGACGCCTATTACGGTATAAAAAGGGAAGGCAAGGTCTCAATATTGTCGTCCACCATATTGTATATCATCTTCTTTGTCATATACCTTGCTGATAAGTATTTTTCGGGATTCCTTTTCAAAAAGGTGGCGGAAGGGCATTATGAACTGGCGACGGATATAGCCTCCGTATTTGGAGTTATTGGACTTTTTATCATCTGCAACAACCTCATATCCTCCATCAGGGATGGTGAGGGGAAGCTTCGTGATATATACTGCTCCCTGGCTTATTCCATAATGCCGTATATATTTCTGAAGCCTGTGGCGATTGTATTGAGCCATGTGCTGACTTACAACGAAGCCTTTATCATAAATTTGATTAATATTGTGATCTATGCTTCCATAGCTGTACTGATTATTGTGATGATCAAGGAGATCCAAAATTATTCCCTCCGGGAGACTTTCAAGAATATCGCATTAACGTTGTTCACCATGTTGATTTTCGTCATCAGTGCAGTAGTTATTGTGGCTTTGGTCAATCAGGTAGTTGATTTTATTCTGTCCATCGCAAAAGAGGTGAATTATCGTGTCTCGTAAAAGGATAGGGGTTCGTGCAATGAGTATCGTGGTATCTGCAGTTGTTATAGCTCTGGTTGCCGTTTTGGCTGTTTTGGTTTATGTGACCACCAGAAATGCAGTTACCACCGGAAAGAGCGTGTCCGCCAAGGATTTTTCCCTTTTGGATACCAGCCTTCTTTCCCGCAATATTTCGGATAAACCTTACATAGCAGCTGAAAATGACAGGCTGCAGATGATATTGGATCCTGTTTCCCTGGGAATAACCCTCGTGGATAAGGCTTCCGGGGAAAGGCTGGAATCCGTACATGGCACCGAGGAGGATAAGTTGAATGCATCCTGGAAAGGGTTTCTCGGTTCCGGTGTATCGATAGAATTTTTCAATGGGGATTCACCTTCTTTGGAGCGGGCTGATATGTTCAACCACAAGCCTGAGGTTTATATAGAAAACAGGGATGATGGTTTCAAAGCCACTATTGTGTATGAAAAACTCAAGATTGCACTGGACGTCATTGCAGAGCTTACGGAAGACGGGATGAAAGTTACCGTTCCGGCTGACAGCATTTATGAGGGAGAGCAGTACCGGCTTGCCTCCGTGTATTTGTATCCTTTCATGGGAGCAACCCGATTGGGGGAAGAAAAAGGCTATATGCTGCTGCCGGAGGGATCAGGAGCCCTTATCGACCTGGAGGATAATAAAGGACGGTTCCGTGCGCCGTATTCCAAGAAAGTGTACGGGGACAATATAGCTGTCGATCGGGAGATATCGCAGCAGTACAACCGTCCGAACGTCAAAGCGCCGGAGCAGATCATCATGCCGATTTTTGGAATGGCGCATACCGACAGGAAGATCGCTTTGCTGGGTATCGCAGAAGAAGGGAAATATAACTGCCAGTTACTGGCATATCCCAACGGTGTCTCAACAAATTATAACTGGATTACAATTAAATATTTGTACCGTGAGGACTACATTACACAGGTTTCCAGAAGCAGCGGCATACGTGCGGCGCCAAAAGAAGGAGACTTCCGCGATGTAGGGGTAAAATTTACGGTGCTCACAGGTGAAAAAGCAAATTACTCCGGAATGGCTGAAGCATACCGGAATTATCTGGTGGATAACGGGATAATTGAAAAAAAGAATACTGATTACAATATAAGGCTGGACTTTTTAGGGGCTGAGAGCAAAGAGTGGATTGTGATGAAAACCATAGTGCCCATGACTACCATTTCACAGATGGAGACAATGCTAAAAGAGCTCATGGAGTACGGTGTAAAGGATATTTTGCCCACCTACATGGGATGGCAGAAAGGAGGCCTTTCTCTCAGCTATGGTGACAACGGATATAAGGTGGAAGAAAAGCTTGGCAGCTTGAGGCAACTGGACACCCTGGCCAAAGAGCTTAAGGATCAGGGTATAAATTTAATGCTGTACCAGGATTTTCTCCTGGCCAATACTTCCCGGAATTATGACACCCAGTCGGACATTGTAAAGAATTTGAGCAAAAATCTGGCCAAGAAGCTGACCAATAAGCGTTTATACCCTTACTACTATTATCTGACACCTAAACGCTCCCTGTCCGATGCCCGGAAATATATTGAAAAGTTTGAGGGTACGGATTTGAAGGGCATCACTTTTGGGTCTGTCGCCAACACATTGTTTTCATACTTTTCCGGCGGAAACATATACAGCCGTCAGGAAACTAAAAAAGCGGCGGACACCATGATGGAGGGCTTCGGAGAGTTTAGCAAGGCCATGATCCAACCCTTTGACTACATGTGGAAATATGCGGATTACTACTTTGATATACCGCTTTATGCGTCCAACTACAATTATGTGAGCAGAGAAATACCGTTTTTGCCCATGGTACTCAAAGGATATATGCCCTACTATGCCGATTATGCCAACTTTGAACCCAATAAAAACAGCTTCCTGCTGAAAATGGTGGAGTATGGAGCATATCCCTCCTTCATTCTGACATGGGAAGAGTCGTCGGAATTGAAGGATACCAATTCATCGGACATATTTACGTCAAATTATGATGACTTTAAGTCCATGGTGGTGGAGTATTACAACCTGCTTAAGGAGATAAGCGATAAAACCGACGGAACTGCAATAACAAGGCATGATATAATTGCGGACGACGTCGTAAAGGTTCAGTATGAGAACGGAGTGGAGATTTTAATAAATTATTCCAACCGGGAATTTGAATACAAACAAGATATGATTGCTCCGCAGTCATATAAGGTATATGAGGTGAATTAGGATGGGCAAAAAAAGAAGGCTTCGCCTGGGTGTGACAACCCGACGGGAAATGAAAGGATATCTGTTTATTCTGCCATGGTTGGTGGGCTTTGGAATATTCTTTGCATATCCCATGTTTCAGTCGTTTATCTACAGCATCAGCAGCGTGAGGATAACCGCCAAGGCCAGGATAGTGAAACCTGTGGGTTTTGACAACTATGTGTATATATTCACAAAAGATATATATTTTGCAGAACGGTTGAGAGCATTTTTCCTCAATACGATTTTCAGCTTGCCGGTCATCCTTGTTTTTTCACTGATGATTGCCATGCTGATAAACCAGAAGATAAAATTCAAGGGGTTTTTCAGAACATTGTTCTTCTTACCCATAATAGTTGTCAGCGGGCCGGTGCTTGAAAGGCTGATCTCCGATGGAGCGACCACAATACCGATGATAGAGCAGTATGGAGTATATGACATCATAAATGAAGTGGTGCCATATATGCTTGTGGAGCCGATAAGCTACCTCTTCAGCCAGCTGATACTAATCCTCTGGTATTCCGGCATACCTATACTTATATACCTTGCAGGATTGCAAAAGATAGACATTAACCTTTATGAAGCCGCTTTGATCGATGGTGCATCCTCCTGGGTGGTGTTTTGGAAAATAACTTTGCCTTCATTAAAAGGGATAATATTGATCAACGCCATATACACTCTGGTTTTTTTGGGAACATCGGAGATTAATGAGGTGATAATCCTGATCAAAAATAACATGCTGAATCCCAACACCGGCTTCGGCATAGCTTCGGCAATGGCATGGACCTTCACCGTCGGTCTTGGTCTCATAATGGTAATTATATATTTCATAGGCGGCAGGGAAAAACCTGCTGTCGTGCAGAAAAAGCTTCCGGCCAAAAAGCCGGAGAAAAAAGCAAAAAAAATACTGCCAGTCAGGGGGTGATGAGGTTGAATATTTCTGCTCTTATAGATAGGCACAGGATGGATAGGTATATAAATAAAGCCAAGAAGGCGTTGCTCGGTTCCAGAGAAAAAACCGGAATCCTGTTCACAATCTTTGTTTATACCATGCTGATATCCCTGGGGTTTATTTATCTCTATCCCATGCTTCATATGTTTGTTACCAGCTTTATGTCCCTGGATGATCTGCTGGATGAGTCGGTGCGATGGATTCCGACCCATATTTCACTGGAAAACTATATTGAAGCCTTCCGGGTTATGAAGTTCAAAACAACTATAGGTCCGACCATCCTGCTGACGGTCATACCTTCCCTCTGCCAGACTGTGGTGTGCGCAGTGACAGGATACGGGTTTGCCAGATATCGCTTCAAAGGGAAGTCCATCATTCTCGTGCTTGTGCTTTTGACCTTTGTCATACCTCCTCATGTTATGATGGTACCCAGATATCTGATGTATACGGACTACAAGATGATAGGCAGCATAGGTGTCCTGCTTTATCCGGCTATATTGGGCCAGGGATTGAACAGCGCCATATTCATTCTGATATTTACACAATTTTTCAGACAGACACCGGTTTCGCTGGATGAGGCTGCAAGGGTGGATGGCGCCGGTGAGCTGAGAATTTTTCTGACAATTGCCGTACCTCTGGCAGTGCCGGCGTTTATAGTATCCATTCTGTTTTCTTCTGTGTGGTATTGGAATGAGACCTATTTCAGCTCTCTCTACTTAGGCAGCTCCAACATAGGAAACCAGAATACTGTTACTACAATTCTCATGGAGCTGAGCAGGTTTGAGGACAGCTACAAAAAATATGTACAGCAGGTTGCAGGGTACTGGGGAGCAGGCGGGTCTGTAGAATCCATCGCCAATGAGGCTATTCGCATGGCAGGTACCATGATCAGCATACTGCCTCTCCTGATTGTTTACTTCCTGCTGCAGAAGCATTTTGTAGAGAGCATAGAACGTACAGGCATAACGGGAGAATAACCATTTTACTGCTTATGATGGCTTTTAAGCCAATATGATATAACCCGGAAATATCCGGCCATTATTAAAAAAAAGACCAGCTAATTAAAGTCAAGAGCTTTTTTTGAAAAATAAAAGAATTTTTCAAAAAACACATGAGCTAAAAAAGGCATGACAACAAGACCACCCAGGTGAAGTAGACATAAAATAGCTGGTCCAAAATAGTAAGTTGCTCTTTGAAAACTAAACATCAAGTAACAGTACTATTAAGCTGCTGTATGCTTTGCTGCAAGATTCTTCGCATGTTCCTGAGGGCTACGTAGCTGATAAGGCTTTCTATCCCTAAGAACAGCAAAAATATAATTAACAAGCTTACGCATAACAGCTCCTAAGGCCACTTTTTTAGGCTTGTTCTGGCATTTGTTTTTGTAATATTCCATCAGTACAGGGTTGCAAGCTGTTTTGTCACGCTTAGTGCGGATATTAGCAAGAGCAATTGTGAAAAGTACCCTGCGAAGCAGCCTTGACCCCCTTTTTGACATCTTGTTTTGTGTGCCGGTAAACTCTCCGGACTGCATTACAGAGGGGTCAATGCCGAAATAAGCAACTAGCTTGCCTGGCTTTGAAAAAGCTGAAAAGTCGCCAATTTCAGCCAGAATGGTAACAGCAGAGATAAGTCCTATACCTGGAATGCTTTGTAGAAGCTCGAGAGTCAGTGCCAGCATGGGTATGTCCTTTGCCATATCTTCAGCAATCAATGAACGAATGGCTTTGAGGACTTTCTCAAGGTTTTCCTCCAAGGTTTTAATCATAGAGATATACACCCCAAGCATGGCAATATTTGAAGAGTTATTAATGCTCAAAGGTGCAAATTCTCTGGCCTTGGAGACCAAAAGCTCATACTTTGCAGTTGACCACTTAAGGCTTCTGCGGGAATTCTTTTGTATCAGTGCAATCAACTTGTTTCTGTTGGCTTTAAGAATATGCACAGGCGTAGGATATTTTTCTAATACTGCGAGAGCAGCCTTTGAAAAGATGTTAGGGAATACATCCTTGAAGTTTAGCATGAGTTGGTCAACAATACCTGTAAGCCTGTTTTTGTAGGCAGTAAGTTCGTCAGAGAGCTTGTAGTACTGTCGGCAAAGGCTTCGCAGACATTCAATATCTTCATCTGGGATATTAGTAGTTTTAAGCTCCTGAAATCTGTATAGCAGGGCAATTTTCCGGGCATCAACTTTATCATTTTTCACTTTCCTGATTCCAATATTTTTGATAGAATCAGTTTGGATGGGGTTTATGATGGAAACCTCAAATCCAGCTTTACAAAGTGAATGGAAAAGGATTTTGTGATAGTGCCCGGTGGATTCCATGACGACGAAAGGCCTAGAATCAAAGTCCTTTTCCGTTTTTTTCAGTAATTTAACGGCTCTTTCAACGTCAGAACTGGAATCATGGCGGATCTTCATGCGGGCAATTACTTCATTGGATGGAGAAAGAATTGCCATCTCACTAAAGAATTTACCTACATCGATTCCTGCCATAGGTCTGAAATTCATAAAAAATGCCTCCTTTACAAGATGAATGGACTTAAAAGTCTCCATTCCTTCCCATGTAAGCAAACAACCTTGCATGTGACACGAGGAACCAGCTTTAAGCTGGCCTCAACCAGCCAAATCATGTAGACTTACCGGAATGGATAAATACTCTTTTTTACGGGTAATCGGCCCGCTAAGGTCCGTCCCAGGAGGTGAAACACACACCTTCCAAGTCCGGAAAATATTATACATGATTGTCAAAGTTCAGGCCAACAGATGCTGGCATAATGGCTAAGATGTGAAGCCGGATGATGTGCTTGATGTTTGGAAAAGTATGAAGCTTAAAATGTTATGTTAACTATAAAAATTGATGGGTCAAACAGTGGCTTTGGTCACTGATTTAATACAATATTAATTGTACAAGGAGGAGTAAAATTATGACTAAAAAGTTAATTGCGCTACTGCTGGTATTGGTCATGACACTTTCAGTGATGACGGCCTGCAGCAAGGGGGATGATGGTAAATCTTCAACTACACCCTCATCTACTCCTGCAGCTGATGCACCAGCTACATCCGGTGACGAATCTTCAGGGGATGCTGGAGATGCTGGAAAGGATGCCGGAGGATTGCCGCCCATGACTACCGACAACATCACCTTGACTTATGCTTGCTGGGGATTAGCGGAAAAAGGTGAAATCGAGGTAAGGGATAAGCAGTTGGCGGCTTTTATGGAAGCTTACCCGAACATCAAAGTGGAATTCGTTGAAATTGAACAGGGCTCCTGGGACGAGGCTCTGTATAACAGAGCGGCAGCAGGTACTTTGCCCGATGTATTCTGGGTGTTCTCGGTTACCAACGCCGTAAAAAACCAGTGGGCACTGGATGTAACCGATATGTTTGATGCCGACCCGGATACTCAGGAAATATATCCCGGTATCAGGGAGATTTCCAAGATCAATGGCAGAAGATACCATGTTCCTGGCATCATGTTCCCCCATATGATATTCCTGAACAAAACCTTATTTGACAAGTATAATGTGCCGCTTCCAAGTTACGACTGGACTTTCGAGGATTTCAAAAAGATAGCTGAGGAGATCACCCATCCTGAAGAGTATTATTTTGGAACTTCCAACCCAATATATTACGATCTGATGGATGCATGGTACAATGGCACTACCCGTTATGGATGGGACGGACAAAACTACAACCTTGGTCAGACTTGGGTTGATGCCTGGAATTTAAGACTTGACTGGATTGACCGAAAAGTAGTGGAATGGATGAGTGCAGAGGAAAAAGAGCAGGTATTGGGAGATCCTTCTGCATGGCCTCCAGGAAAAGGGCGTGTTGCTATGCATATAGACTGGCCCTGGACTATAGCTCACTTTGAAGATGTCGTATCTCCTGAAACAGGATGTGAGTTCCTCTACTATCCGCTGCCGCAAGGACCTACAGGACGTCAGATGGCTATAGTTGATAACAGCGTTATCTCTGCGACCACCCAGCATCCAAGAGAGGCATGGGAACTGCAGAAATGGACTACATGGGGAGTGGAGGCTTGCAAAAACCGTTTCGAAGGATATAAAGAGGCTGGAGCACCCCTGTCCCGTATGCCTGTAATAACCAACAAGGAAGTTTGGCAGCAGATCATTGATGCCGCTCCTAATGAAGCCCTGAAAGCATTCTATGAGCATTTGACCGATATCGTACCTTCTCCGTGGCCTATTGCTCCGGGTTGGGGCGAATTTGAAGCGTGGATGGCTGAACAGGATATGTGGGGTAAGCTGGAGAGACGTGAAGTGCGTCCTGAAGATGTTGTGAAAGAGCTGAATGACAAACTGAACGAGTTCAAGCAGCAGTATATCGTTTCCATTGATTATTAATTATAATCAGTCATACGGGGATTCTTCCCTGTATGACTGCATCTTGTTATTTTTATCAGGTTTGGGGGTCGCAGTATGAGCGTAAGACAAATAACCAGAATAAATCCGAAGGGGTTTCACAGAAGCCAGTTAAAAATTTATGCCTATTTATTGCCCTTGGCAATATTTATGCTGTTGCCTATTTTATATATATTGAACCACGCTTTTAAGCCAGTTAATGAGTTGTTTGCCTTTCCGCCCAGGTTTTTTGTAGAGCACCCTACGCTGGAAAACTTCAGGAAGCTGTTTCAGGCGACGCAGCAGTCAGGCATCCCCATCGGACGGTATGTTTTCAACAGCATCGTGGTGACGGTTTTGGTGGTGTTTCTCACCGTGCTGATAAGCACCATGGCGGGTTTTGCCCTTTCAAAGCTGAAATTCAAGGGAAAAAACGTCTTGTTTGAAATCAATACCCTGGCTTTGATGTTCGTACCTGTGGCAGTCATGATCCCGAGGTATTTGACCATTGACAAGCTTCATATCATGGATACTTATCTGGCTCACATACTTCCGTTGTTATCCATGCCGGTAGGACTTTTCCTCATAAAACAGTTTATTGACCAGGTTCCGGATGAACTGATAGAAGCAGCGGTGGTGGACGGTGCTTCAATTTATAAAATATATTATAAAATCATCATACCGATGATCCGGCCGGCAATAGCTACAGTGGCTATATTGTCCTTTCAGTCGGTATGGAACAACACTGAAACCTCCACTTTGTTTGTAACTCAGGAGAGCATGAGAACTTTAGCTTTCTTTATGAACTCCCTGTCTTCCAACACAAATGTTGTGGCAGGACAGGGTATTGCGGCAGCTGCGGGCCTTATCATGTTCATACCCAATATTGTCCTCTTCATAATACTTCAGAGCAATGTGATGAACACTATGGCATACTCCGGCATGAAATAATCTGTTGTTTCGGCTGGAATCCGCCGATGGTGCCGTGATGGAAAGTGCTTACATGCCTTATAGGGAAAGGAGATACCCTTCCTTTTCCAATAGAGGCGATATTATAAAAGGATGAGGAGTGGATAGTTTTTGAAATTTATAAGGTGCCTTAGAGCAATAGCTGTAGTGTTATCTATCCAGATGCTGCTTGCCTCCCTCATCGGCTGTGACAGTGGACAATCTGATAACAGAGAGGTTGATGAAAGAATGGCGGAAAAAATACCTTACGAATTCAAGGTTGCCGAAACGTATAAAAACCCAATGGAGATTGCCGGACAGCACGGGGTTTGCCAATATACTGCAGGAAAGGAATACGGCATCGGCGATCCCTTCGTCATGCGCTATAATGGAAAATACTACCTGTATCCTTCCTCCTGCGAGAACAAGGTAAAGGTTTTTGAATCTACCGATCTGGTGAACTGGGAATATAAGGGCTATGTCACCGAAGGCTCGGATGTATATTTTGCTTATGCTCCTGAAGTGGTTTATTATGACGGCATGTTCTATATGACCACATCTCCGGAAGGAAAAGGGCATTACATTTTGAAGAGTGAGAGTCCTCTGGGGCCATTTAAGCGTATCACAGATAATTTCGGGCATGTGATTGACGGGTCTTTTTGGATTGATGATGATGACAGGTTGCTTTTTATCTTTCCCGAGGCATCCATTATAAAGGCTGCGGAAATAGATACAAAAACCATGCTCCCGGTTGCCAAAAGGACCCATTTCAATGCTACACTTAAGGGATGGACCGAAGGACCCGGCATTTTCAGAAGAGGAGAATATCATTATCTGACTTACACCGGCAACCATGTGCTTAGCAGGGGATACAGGGTGGCCTATTCCTATACCAAAGGGAACAATCCCTTAGGACAGTATATAATGCCCGAGGATAATATCCTGTATATACGCTCAGAGCATGACGACGAATATACGGGTCTTGGGCACAGCTCAAATGTCATAGGCCCGGATCTGGACAGCATTTATGCTCCCTATCACAATCTGGTAGGCCTGGCCGGTCCCCAGAGAAGATACTGCCTGGACCGGTTGCTGACCAATGGCAGCGTTGTTTACAGTACGGGACCAACCAGCTTTGATGTTCCTATTCCTGCCATGCCGGAGATATACGGATGGCTGGACGATCCGAAAGATACTGCTGCAGAGAAGCACTTCGTGATAAACGATGATGGTGTCACAAGCAAAAATGAGGTGCAGGATGTATTTACTGCGGAATATAACTTCAGGCTGGATGGATCGGAGAAAAGCCCGGTGGATCTCAAGTTTGGAATAAAAGGTGCATCCTGGTGGGCAGTCAGGGTAGATACCGAAAAAAATACTCTCAGCCTGTTGTCTGTTGAAGATGGGAATGAGAAGACCATAGCCTCCGAAAAGATACACGTGTCCCATGGATATACCAGATTGTGCACGGTTCGAGTGGAGAATACTGCCGCCGTAAGCTATATATATTTCAATTCAGCGCGCAAGCTGACCGTGAAAAATGCAGGTATCACCGGGGGCAAGATAGGTGCTTCCGGCAAGGGCGTCACATTTGGATATATCGGTGCCAACAGCGACGCTTTGGGATCGGGGGATTACGATGCTGTCAAGAACATACCGGGCAAGTTTGCAGCAATGCATTATATAAAAGGAGAAAACAGGGGCTTTAATATATCCAAAGCCGCTTTAAAGCCTGAAGGGATACGATATGGAGAAAAGGAAAACAGCATATTGAACAAGGACGGCTCTTATTCTTTAGTTCTTGACACACCCGGAGATTATGTAGTATACCCGGTAAATGTAAGCAACGACGGCATGTACAGCGTAGGTGCAAAGCTTGCTCCGGAAAGCAGTGGCGCGGTATATGAGTTGATTATGGATGGGGACACGGAACAGACATATCGTTTTACCGTACCGGAAACGGAAGGTGTAAAAACCGACAATGTCAGCGTAAATTTGGGAACACTGCCGCTTAAGGCAGGATTTCATACCATGACTTTGCGGCTTTTAAAAGGTGAAATGAAGATCAATATGTTTGAGTTCTACTCATCCGCGAAAGAGCCATGGGCTTACAAGAGCGTTTTTAAGATCAATGAAGACAGAAAAGACTGGATATTTTACGGACCATGGAGAATGAGCAGCGGAAAACTGACCATAGGAGAAGGAAATAGCGGTTTTGCCTTAATCGGCGAAACAGGCATGAATGATTATGTTATTGAGGCTGATGTGGACATACCGCGAAAAGGAGCAGGGGATTCCGGTCTGATGTTCAGGGTGACCAATCCTTCCATTATGGAACACCAGGTACGGGAATCTTTTATAGGGTATGGCATCAGCATTGGAGATGGCAGCATTACCCTCAGCAAATATAATTACGGGAAGATCGGCAACAGCCAAATCGTAAGCATCAAAGAGATAAAAGGCTCAGATAAGGTTAAACTGAAGGTGGTTGTCAGCAACAACATCTTCCGGATATATATAAATGACCAGGAAAAACCGGTTCTTGAATACATGGATGCACAAGCCTGGCTTCATGGAAAAGTGGGCTTCTATAGCTTTGGAAAGGAACTGACGGTCAACAACCTGTCTGTAGTTTCTATAGATAATGAAAAATAAGGAATAGATAAACGAAAAACTAACACGGGATTTATACGAAAGAACATTTATACGAAAAGGAGAGACAAAGATGCAGGTAAATAATACGGCAATACCTAGGCCAGAACATCCCAGGCCGGATTTTGAGAGGAAACACTGGATGAACCTTAACGGAACATGGAGATTTGATTTTGATGATACCGACAGGGGTGAGAAGGAAAAGTGGCATTTAGATCACGATTTTGAAAGGGAGATAACTGTTCCTTTTTGCTATCAAAGCAAGTTGAGCGGTATAGGCGACGAATCCCATCATGAGGTGCTGTGGTACCAGCGGGAATTCACAGTACCGTCGGATTTTGACGGCAAGCGGATTTTTCTGCACTTTGGAGCGGTGGATTATTTTGCAAAGGTCTGGGTGGATGGTGTTTATCTGGGCAGCCATACAGGCGGATATTTACCCTTCAAATTTGATATAACCGATTATGTAAAGACAGATGCGACAACAACCCATAAGGTCACGGTACGGGTGGAGGACAGCAGATCCTGTATACAACCTAGAGGCAAGCAGAACTGGAAGGATGAGCCTTTCGGCTGCTGGTACACGCCTGTAAGCGGAATATGGCAGACAGTCTGGCTGGAAGCAGCAGGCATGGTTTATGCCGAAAGGGTAAGAATTACCCCGAATGTGGATGAGAGGAGCGTCTTTTTTGAAACTTACTTAAATTCTGTACCTGAAGAGGCTAAATTGCAGATAACCATCAGCTATCAAGGGGAAAAGGTCAATCAAATACTTACCGATGTAAAAGAACGCTGCATCAGGACTACCATAAACCTGCTGGAAACCGACAAGGTGGATGCAATTCATTACTGGTGGCCTTCCAATCCCTGCCTCTATGATGTGGACATTACCGTGTATTCCGGAGAAGCGGCCATAGATCAAGTATCGACTTACTTTGGGATGAGAAAGGTACACTGTGATAATGGCTGGGTATACATCAACAATATACCCTTCTATCAAAAGCTTATACTTGATCAAGGCTATTGGCCCGACAGCCTGCTGACACCTCCCAGCGACGAGGCCATCATCCTTGACATAGAAATGACCAAAAAGTTTGGATATAACGGAGCGCGAAAGCATCAGAAAATAGAAGATCCGCGATATTATTACTGGGCGGATAAAATGGGGCTGCTGGTGTGGGGTGAGTTGCCCAGTTCCTATGACTTTTGCACTGAAGAGATGGAAAACATCTTTGATACCATGAAAGGCTTCATAGACCGGGATTATAACCATCCGTGCATCATTACCTGGGTGCCCCTGAACGAATCCTGGGGTGTTCGCAATATATATGCCGATAAAAAGCAGCAGAAATTTGCCCGAGGCCTTTACCATTTGATCAAGGCTCTGGACGACAGCCGCCTGGTGAGCACCAATGACGGTTGGGAACATGTGGATACGGATATTGTTTCCATACACGATTACACCGCCTGGGGGCATGAGCTGTCTCCGGAATACAGCGATATAGACCAGGCAGTGAAAGGTGCGCCCAACAAATACCGCAACACTTTCGCCAAAGGCTTTAATTATACCGGCCAGCCTGTCCTGTGCACGGAGTATGGTGGAATAGCCTTTGAAAAGGACAGTGGAAACGGTAATTGGGGTTATAACGGTGCGGTAAAGGATGAGGAGGAATTCCTGAAACGCTTTGGAGACATAACCCGGGCTTTCAAAGCCATGCCGTACATGAGAGGCTACTGCTACACCCAGCTTACCGATGTGTTTCATGAGGTAAACGGGTTGATGGATATGAACAGAAAACCAAAGGTAGATCCCGGCAGGGTGGCTGAAATTAACAAGTAGATCAGCCGTTGCCCTGCCTTGCAGGTAGGAGAAGGTTATGAAGCATTTTAAGCGTGCAATTGGCACAGCGTTCATATTGGCTTGCTCTATAATTTATTTGGCAGTAGTCCCGGTAGGATGCACCAGGACTACTGCAGTTTACAAACCAAAAGAAAATGAATGGAAGGTAGATAGCATGATTAAAAACCCTATAATCCTTCCGGAAAAGCCGGGGGATGGTGCTGCAGATCCTTTTATCATGAGGTATAACGGCTGGTATTATCTGTACACAACAGGCGTTGTGAACATCTGGCGCTCAAAGGATCTGGCCAACTGGTCCTATGTCGGAACGGCAAATGATGCTAAACCCCTATCGGCGGCATATGCACCGGAGGTTTATTACTGGAACGGAAAGTTCTACATGTATACTTCCCCGGCAGGCAACGGGCATTATATACTGGAGGCGGATGAGCCTACAGGCCCCTTCATCCGTGTGACGGAAAACCTGGGTTTGTCTATCGATGGCTCCATCTTTATTGATGATGACGGTTCATGGCATTTCACCCGCGCTGATTCCAGGGGAATTATCGGGCATGAGATGTCTTCTCCCACAGAAATCGATCCAAAAGGAGTAAATTTAGGAGCATATATGGGGCACTGGACGGAAGGCCCGATGATTATAAAACGGAATGGACGCTATTTCATGACCTATACCGGAAATCATTTTCAAAGCAGAGGGTACCGGGTGAATTATTGCGTGTCGGAAGAAGGACCCTTCGGACCTTATAACAAGCCATCCGATAGTCCTATCCTGATAAATGACATGGATATTTCCCGTTCCCTGGGACACAGCTCCTTTGTATACGGGCCAGACCTTGATTCCATGTATATAGCATACCATTCCTATACAGTCAACATTTCGCCCAGAGTGCTCAATATTGACAGGCTATCCTTTAATGGCAGCCGCATGTATGTCAACGGGCCAACCTGGTTTGAAATGCCTGTAGCCGACATGCCCAGCTATGCTCTCTGGCCTGAGGACGATCCGGCTTCACAAATGGACAGAACATCTCTGGATAATATGGAGAGCTTGCTGTCAAAGGAGGAAACCGGGAATACCTTTACGGCGGAATGGAACCTGTCGGGAGGAAATGGAGATACCGGAGTTGTGCTGTGTAAAAATGACGATGGTGATTATATAAGGATATTGTGGCTAAAGGACAGCAGCAGTGTAGTTGTTGAAAAGCACGAAAAAGGTGCCTTCAGAACCTTAGGCAGCTTTGAGCTGCCAAATGGATTCCGGCGGGATGCGCTCCACACTGTTAAAGTGCAGTACTGCCCGGAGCTGCTGGATGTGTATTTTGATGGCATGCACAAGCTGGAATATAAAAATCCGGGACCTGGGTCAGGACGCATTGGGTATGTTTATGAAGGATCACAGCCTTCCATAGGTTTCACCGGTTTTTCCGACGCATATAAAGGTTCGGGGGATTATAAAGCTGTTAAACCCATACCCGGCAGATTCGATGCGGTTCATCACCTGCCGGAAAGAAATAAGGGGAATGGAGGCAGCATCGCTAACGGCACCCTGGCTGGGGATATCAATACTTTAATCCTTGAAAAGAAAGGCGCATGGGCATCTTACCGGGTCAACGCCGAAAAGGACGGCACCTATGGCATAGCTCTGCAGGTAAGCAAGAGCACACAGGAGAATATTGAAGTGGAGGTGCTGGAGGACGGACAAAGCCTGGGTGTATTCAGCCTGAAAGAGCTCAGTGAGCTGCGGCGCAGCACTGGGGAATCAAAAGGCATTGACAGGGCAGAGAGGGAAGAAAAGGCGGAATCGGAGATAAAAACCGAAGCAGACTTTGTTAAAATCCCTCTGGGCACGATATCCCTGAAAGCTGGCATGCATCAACTGGCATTGCGGCTGGCCGGCGGTGAAAATCTCGAAATACTGTCGGTGGAAATCTATGGCGAGGATAGCAGCGCTTTGCCAGCAGAATATGATATGACAGGCTGGCACCGGGACATGAAAGTATATGGACATGGCAGCTTCAGTTTTGACGAAAAAGGCATGGGCAATCCTGACAGGGAGGATATGAAAATGACGGTAGGAAGCCGCACCTGGACCGATTACATAATAGACGTAGAAGTAACTCCCGGACGTTTCGGAATGGGAAGGTCGGGGCTTTTATTCAGGGCTTCCAATGAGTCTTATCATCCCCACCAGAATAACAATGCTCTGCAGGGTTACTTTGCAGGGATGGACAGTGACGGCATATTCCTTAAGCGTATGAATTATGAAGATACCAAGGAGATTGCAAAAGTGCCTTTCAAAGCAGCGGAAGGGGTTACATACTCCATGAGGGTAGAGGCACGAGGCAACAGCATAAAGGTCTATGTAAACGACATGGATAACCCGGTGATAGAATACTGCGACCCCAATCCATTCCTGTTTGGAAGGGTTGGAGTATGGTCCTTCAAGGATGTGGCAGTTTATAAAAACTTAAAAATTGCTCTTTTACAGGATAAGGGATAATGGAAATAAAATAATGAGTTTTTGATTAGGAAAACCGCCGTAAGGCGGTTTTTTTCTTTTTGCACTAAATTGTCAGAAATTTTTAAGAAAAAGGCCATCTTTTTCGTAAGTTATATGTTTTAGCATGGTAATGGGCGAAATGGGGTTTATTTTATGCTAAAATAGGAAAGAAGGTGGGGATATGTATGGACAAACCATGTATACTGGTTGTGGATGACGATAGAGAGATTGTAAAGGCAATATCCATCAATCTTGAGAATGAAGGTTACCGTGTTCTGAAAGCATATGACGGGTTGCAGGCTCTTGATATGTTGAGCAGCCAGAGTGTCCAGCTTATTTTGCTTGATGTCATGATGCCCAAACTGGATGGGCTTTCTGCCACAATGAAAATAAGGCAGGATAAGAATATTCCGATAATAATACTGTCGGCAAAGTCGGAGGACACTGACAAGGTGTTGGGACTTTCCATGGGGGCCGATGACTATGTAACAAAGCCGTTTAATCCCATGGAGCTCATGGCCAGGGTCAAATCACAGCTTCGCAGGTATATGACCCTCGGGGACATAAATGTAAAGGGGAAGAGCAATTTACTGAGATCCGGAGGTTTGTGCTTTGATCCCGACACATATACTCTGACGGTGGATGGGGAACCGGTTAAGCTTACGCCGACGGAGACAAAAATTGTTGAGCTTTTGTTGAGAAATGCCGGACGTGTCTTTTCAACAGAAGAGATTTATGAGCGTGTATGGGAAGGCCCGGCTTACGGAGCTGAAAACACGGTAATGGTACATATCAGGCGTATTCGCGAAAAGATAGAAATAAACCCTAAAGAGCCCAAATATTTAAAGGTGGTGTGGGGTATTGGATACAAAATTGAAAAAATCTAAACCGTTTCTCATATGGCTGTGCTTCTTTATCGGAATGAATATAGTTATTTCAGCTATAATGCTGGGAATTATGTCATTGGATGAAATTAATAATAATTTCGATGTAATCCGCGCAGTTTTAAAACAGGACCTAAAGTCTTCACAGAATTTCATAAATTTTATAGCAGACAGATTTGACTTCTTGGCCCGGTATATTAATGATGATGCTGATAGGTACAACGCTTCAGGGGAGTATCTTGATAGGTTGGAAAATGAAGGGGAAAACCTGATTTACTACGCGATAAACCCGAAAACGGAGAAAATACTGACCAATTCAAAAACTGACCATGGGATTTCAGAAAAAGGAAAGCCTTCCTTGCCTAAAGGGTATGACTATTTCTTATATTTCGACGGAGAGAGATTTATAGCAGAGCAGGGAGGGAAAACTATTGATGTTTATCGGAAGGACAGCGGGTATAAAAAAAGCACACTGTGGAGATATATCAATGGAAATCCTTCGTCAAGCACTGTCAATGCTGGTGAACTGACCCTTAAACATCAAGCCGGGCTCATTGATAGCCCTTTTGCAGATATACCTGATATCAAGGGCTGTAGAATTCTTCTTATGGTAAAAAAGAATATTATAGAAAATCCATATGCATACAGTTCTCTTTATAATTTGAAAAGAAGCTTTGAAACTGCCTTGGTCATTATAGCCGCAGCTCTGATTATATTTTTAGCCGGTGTTGCCTTGCTGGTGTTCTCAATAATCAAGCGGAATGTCAAGAGAGAATTTGACAAAGTCCTTGTAAGGAAAAGCGGAGCAGTATGGTTTGAGGTAAAAGCGGTTATATCGTTATTCATCATTAATATACCTTTGCAAGTGCTAATGTATGGCTGGTATTTTAATAAGGAACTGGTACATGTTTTAATATTAATTTGCTTTTGGTGGTTCTACCTCATGTTTAAAGACCTGTATGCCAACAGGCGAAGTTTTTTCTCCAACAATTCGATAAGCGCTTTAATTAAGTTTTACCGATCCTTTGAGAGCAGAAAGCCCTTTCAAAAAGCAATGCTTTTAAGGATATATGCCTTTATTGCGGCGGAAGCAGTATTGGTTATCCTTGTTGCAATATTTTTCTATGGCTTCTTGGCAGAAGGTGGTATATATTTGCTTCCGGCATTGGTTTTTTTTGCGATGGGAGTTTATCTGGCTTACCGCTATCTTAAGAGGTATTCCAACGAAATAGGCGATATAGGCAGAGTTTTGGATCATATAGAGGCCATCAAAAAAGGCGATATGGAAACAAAGCTTGCCTTAGATCCCGGTGCCGATCTATATACTGCTGCAGAAAATTTGAATAAAATACAGGAGGGTATAAGCAAGGCTGTTGAGGAGAAAATAAGGAGTGAGCGCATGAAGGTTGAGCTTATAACCAACGTTTCCCATGACCTGAAGACTCCCCTTACTTCGATTATCAGCTATGCGGACTTGCTGTCAAAGGAAGAAGGGCTGCCGGACCATGTCATGGACTATATAAAAATCCTGGTGCAAAAATCCGACAGGCTGAAGACGCTTATACAGGACATTTTTGAGCTGTCCAAAGCAACCAGCGGAGATTTGAAAGTTGAAAAAGAAAGGATTGATTTAGGAAAGCTTATCAGGCAGACTCTTGCTGATTTGGATGAGCGGATATCCCAATCGGGGCTCCTATTTAAGATTGATATACCGGATGAGCCTGTATATATAATAAGCGATGGCAAAAAACTCTACAGGGTGTTTCTAAATCTCATCGGCAATGCTCTAAAATATTCTCTGGCAGGTTCCAGGGTTTACATCACCCTCGAAGTAAAAGACGGCAAAAAGGCCATGGCTGTGATTAAAAACATTGCCAATTATGAAATGGATTTTAAGGAAGAGGAAGTGCTAGAGCGTTTCGTAAGGGGGGATAAATCCCGCACAACCGAAGGTTCAGGGCTTGGCCTTGCTATAGCCAGGAGCTTTGTGCAAGCTTGCGGTGGAAGCATGAATATAAAGGTGGACGGTGATTTATTCAAAGTTGAGCTGGGGTTCAATATTGAATGAATGCTGTGCAGCGTTTTTGTTGAACAGAGCCGTAAAGAGGAGCTTCCGATCCGTTTAAGCACTTTGGCTGGCTTTACGGAAGGATTATAGGCAAAATAATTTCCCTTACAGAAGAATTAAAAAGTGATTTCTTTAATTTATATAAATACTGCTGTATATGTACCTATATTTCTTGTTTCGGCCGCTAAAACAGTGTTTTGCCTTTGATGGAGATGATAAATAAAAATACTGGGAGCCGTCGCACTAGTATCTAGTGTGAGGCTCCCTTTCAATAGGGTAATACCATCTTTATTTTATATGCTTAGGATAGGCGAGAGTATTACCCTATCTGTACTGATTTATTTATGGAGGGGAAGAGTATCAATCCTTTGAACTATGCTTGCATAAAATTAACTCGTTGTGCTGGCATTTTCGCTAGCGGAGTTCTGAACAACGCTGTCTCAAACCAGCTAGCACAACAAGTAAATTAGCATTTATGTTTTATATATTAATTCCTGCTCCTCACGCGTTTTCCTTTAAGGTAAAGGATAACTAAAAATATGCTGTCTATTGCAAAAGTAATTGTACTCAATGCAAAGGCCACTGATTGAGTATCATTTCTCAAGCTTACAATGCAATATAATGATAAGAGCCAGCATAACAGGACAAATACCATATAAGGGCGGGTCATAAAAAGCAGCGTCTCATCCCAATCCGTAAGCCCGTTATACTCCTGTTTGTTCTTATTCGGCATTTCCGATTGCTCCTCCTAAGCCCCTGCGACATCCTCTGTGAAAAGCTCGAATTTTGGCAGCTCATCTACAAGGTGGCAGGTTACTATTGATGAACCATGTTTTACCGGTTCCGGATGTTTTACCTTACAAATATCTTTGCAGTACATGCATCGGGTGTGGAATCTGCATCCGGAAGGCATATTGGAAATATCGGGCAGTTCTGAAGAAGCATTGAGCTGCAGTTCTTTTCTTTTCCTGGATAGACGTGGATTTGGTATCGGAACCGCAGTAAGCAAAGCACGCAAATAGGGGTGCTGCGGATTGGACAATACTTCCTGCAAATCACCGGTTTCTACAATCTCGCCTAAATACATGACGGCAATGCGGCCATTTTTACCAACATAACGGGCGGTGGCGAGGTCATGCGTTATATACAATATTGCTATGTTACGCTCCTCATTTAACCGGGCGAGCAGATTCAGTATTGACACTCTAAGGGATACATCAATCATAGAAACCGGCTCGTCAGCCAAAATCAGTTCGGGATTCATGGACAGGGCTCGTGCAATCAATGCGCGCTGCCTTTGCCCGCCGGACATCTGGTGAGGATATTTATTAATAAAATGCTCTGTTGGTGTTAAATCCACTGCTTCCAAAACTTCATTGACTTTTTCCAGGAGATTGTCTTTAGTGGCATATTTTTTGAGCAGCATCGGGTCCCCCAGAGACTTTATCATCGTTCTCATGGGGTTTAATGCCGCATAGGAATCCTGCTGAACTACCTGAATGCTGCTGCGGTAGACATTCGCCTCTTCCTTGGTCATGGAGTGTATTTCTTTCCCTTTAAATTTGTAGGTTCCTGAAACTGGAGTCAGCAAACCGGCAATCACATTCGCCAGGGTAGTCTTGCCGGAGCCGCTCTCACCAACGACTACAACGATTTCTCCATTATGGATCTTTAGATTTATATTATGCAGAGCATTTAATTCCTGCGGCTTTCTAAACATACCTTTGCTCTTGTAAAAATTCATTTCCAAGTTATTAAGTTCTACTAACGGCACTTTTGCATCTGTTTTATCATTCACATTTGTCTTATCAGTCATATTGCCTTCCCCCTTATCTCTTTATGACAGGCTACGGTATGTTCCTCGGAAACTACTCTGGTTTCCGGTTCAACTTGTCTGCATATGTCGTCAGCGTACGGACATCGGTCCGCAAAAATACATCCCTTTCTCTCTTGCATTAAATCAGGAGCCGTGCCCGGGATGGCTGCGCGTTCCTTCACATCACCTATCAGAGAGGGAGCAGCCTGGATCAATAATTGGGTATAGGGATGACATGGTTGCTCAAACATATCATATATATTGCCGAATTCTACAATATTTCCACCATACATTACCACCATATAATCGCACAGGGTGGCTACAACAGCTATATCATGGGTAGAAAGCACCATTGTTGTCCCTTTTATTTGATGGACGGTCTTCAAAATTCTAAATATATAATCCTGGGTTATTACATCCAACGCGGTTGTAGGTTCGTCCAAAAAGAGTATTTCTGGTTCAAGCAGCTGGGCAAAGGCAATCATAATCCTCTGCTTCATGCCGCCGGACATTTCATGAGGATAGGATTTCAGCACGCGGTCTGCATCCAGTCTTACAGCTCGTAAGAGTTTTTTTACATGCTCTATAATCTCCTTCTCCGACATATCCTTTTTATGAGCTAGATAGGTTTCTATAAACTGCTCCTGCAGCGTCATGGTGGGATTCAAACAGTTCTGGGCAGCCTGGAAAACCATGGCAACATCACGCCATCTATATTCCCTGAGCTCTTTATCGGATAGGGATACTATATCCTTTTCACCAAACAAAATACTCCCCTTGGTTATTTTACCCGGATTGGATACAGTGCGGAGAATTGCGCTTGTAAGAGTTGTTTTCCCCGAGCCGCTTTCTCCCACCAAGCCGGTTATTTTGCCTGTGGGCACGTCTAAGTTCACATGATTAACCGCCCGCAGTATGCCATTCGGAAGAAAATAATCCACGCATAAATCCCTTATTTTCAGAATAGGTTCAACATCCTGGGTTTGCACTTGTTTCTTTTCAGATGCTTGCATGGTGAGTTCCTCCTTGTTCTGTATTTTTCCTGGCAGGGGTATTCTGCTTTTTCTTTTTGTCTGGCTTATACGAAGATGATGCGCGAAGGCGTGGATTCAACGCTTCATCCAGTCCGTTGGCAAAGAATACTAATGACATTTGAAGCAAAACGAAAGCAGCAGTAGGAACCAACATATTAAAAATTCCTGCTGTATTCGTACCGCTATTTGCCTGTACAGACGCATTGGAAAGCATGATCGACCAATGGGTAGGCTCATAAGGGGCCATGCCCAACATCATAAGTCCAACACTGGTAGCTATGGCCGCATTAGTGTTGAGCACAAATACTGACGCCAGATAGGGAGTAATGTTAGGGAGTATTTCCTTGAATATAATATGTCTTTTAGGAAGTCCCATGATGCGGCATATAAGAACAAACTCCCTCTGCTTTAATGAAAGAATAGTTGCCCGGACATTTCTGGCTAGTAACCCCCAGCTTAAGCATGCCAGCACTACCGCAAGCATTATAACATTACGGATGGGGAAAATTACGGCAATAATCAGCTGAATAGGGAATATGGGCACAGAAAGCAGTATTTGTATCATCAGGGAAATTACCTTGTCTATAATCCCACCTGCAAAGCCGGCCAAAGCGCCTAAAGCAAAGCCTAAAATAACGGTGAAAAGCGATGCCAAAAGTCCAATGTATAAAACAGAGCGCGAGCCGTGAACAATTTGCTGGAACAAATCATTTCCTACATAATCGGTACCTAAAGGATGCGCAAAAGACGGCCATTGATATCTGTTCAGAAAATCCGTGCTCAAGTCCAGAGGAACGACCATCGGACCGAAGGTCGCCATAACCACAAAAAATAACAGGATAATCATTCCAACAAAAGCTTGTTTGTTGTCATACATTGTTTTAAAAAAAGATTTTATTACCTCCATCCCTAGTCCTCCCTCTTTATCCTTGGATCGAGTCTTGGAAGTATCAAGTCAACAAATAAACTGGCAAGCACTGTTGCTGAAGTGGTAATCAGGAGCAAACCCTGAGCCACGGTAAAATCACGATTTCCCAGGGCTTTGCTTAACTGGGAACCGATACCCGGGTAAACAAAGGGTCCCTCCATATAAGGCGCACCACCTAACATGGAACCAAAACTGATAGCCAGTGTAGTGTATAACGGCAATAGTGCATTTTTCTTTACATATTTATTGCGTATGGTCTTATCCGATAGGCCTCTTGCATAAGCCGCGGTCACGTAATCCTCTGCCATGACGGAGATGCAGCTTCCTTTCATATTCATAACCCAGCCATTAATCTGTGTAGTGGTATAAGCGAATATTGGCAGTGCAGCATGCCAAAGCACATCTTTAATAAAAGGCAGATTAAGCCCCGGCTTAACTTTCATGGAATACGCCCCTTGTATAGGAAACCATTTAAGGCCGAACGCGAATATGGAAAGCACCAGGGTTGGAATCAATGCCGGCGGTATTGAATTCACAATGGTGGAATAGGCAGCAATAATCGCGCTGATAATTGATTTTCTCCTCCAGGCCATTATGCTTCCCAGCCAAATACCCAGAAAATAGCTCAAAAGAAGAGCTATGGATACCAGAAACAGCGTCCAGGGCATATAATAAGCGACGATCTGGTTTACTGTTATGGAGCTGTTGGTTATTGATGTTCCCAAGTTCCCGCGGAATAAGGATGAATAATATCTCCACATCTGTTGTAATATTGGTTCATCAGGATCATAGTTGTAGGTCTGGACGACCAGCCTTTTTGCTTCGTTAAAATCTATACCACGTTGCACAGCCATGTCACGGGCTCTGACATCAAATACATCACCCGGCATCAGCCGGAACAATATGAATGTCAATATTGAGCATATAGCTATGGTTAGAAGGGCTATACCGATCTTTTTCAAATAATATCTCGAATTCATGTGCGCCTCCTCCTTTATTTAATTTTTATTGGCTAGAGGTGTTTAAATTCACCTCTAGCCACAGATAACTTTTTGCGCTATCTATTGTCACAATCAGGGAAAAGCTTAAGAGTGATCATAATACATCCCCAATAGGGTATGATGTCATCATTTTTCTGTAGTAGGAGCAAGTCTTGACATTTTACGCACACCACCCGAGAATCCCCAGTTGAGATCATGTACTGCAATTCTTTCTTCCAGTGTTTCAGGGAATGGCATCCAACGATTTTCGGGTATTTTATCCTTCATCGGCAAGTTATCGGTATATTTCAGGTTCTCCCATGCACCCGTTACATTTTCGTAGAAGTTGATGGCAAAGGCATTTTCATTTGTAGCCCAGATGATGCGCTCCCATTGATCCTTTCTTACTTCGTCATCCATTTCGTTCGGCATGTTGGAAATCCACTGCCATACGTCAAAGGTATTGCCGTCCCAATCCTCCAGCTTCAATGTAGTACGATTGGTCTTTTCGTCAAAGGGGAAGTTCATCTTTTTAGCAGGTCCACCACCGCGGCTATAGAAATTATTGAGAGTGAAATATGGATGAGAGAAGGACCAAGCAACATCTATCCACTCCCAGCTCATATCAAATACATGCTCAACCTCGGACTGCTGTCCGTACACTGAACCGTCAACCGCGATTACTTCCGTATCTATTCCGAACTTTGTAAGCTGGTTAGCATAGATAGGGCATACCAAGGTTGCCACATACCAGCCTTTATCCAAGCCAATAGTTAATTTTATCTGCTTTCCGTTCGCGTCATGCCATTTACCGTTGATTTTTTTGCATCCGATGCTTTCCAAAAGCTCCGCAGCTTTTGCTTCGTCATGGCTGTATTTGCGCATTCTATCAATTACGTCCTTATCCACATATGTTTCCAGCATTGATGGAGGTAAGCCCAGGGATGACCAAGAATGTACATCGGACTGATATGATCCTATATCACGCAATGCTTCTTTATCAGCTACATAAATCAAAGCTTGCCGGAATTCTTTTTTATCCATGGGGGCGTTCTTTGATCCTATGTTGAAATACAAGCCATGGGATGCAGGGTCCCTCATGGGGTAATATACAATATTTTTATTGGCTTTCAGAAGCGATTCTGTCAGGTCCTTTGGCATTGTACCGTCCATGTTGTGGATTTCTTCTGCTTCCATCATAGGAGATTTTGTTGCATCAGTAGTGGATCTTATGATGATCTTGTCAAATTTCTGACCGTCCGGATTCCAATAATATGGGTTTTTGCTCATGCTTCCTTCGTTTATTGTATGGCCGGGGTCATTAATATATGGACCTGTACCCACGATTATGTGGTCTTCGTTGGGGGGAGTCTTGATATATTCCTTCCATACCTTGTCTAACTCTTCGGCAATTTTGGGATCGCCTGCCGGATATCTGCCGAAAGGTCCGCGTATTCCCTGGGCCTTTTGCTCCTCAGTCAACAATGGAGCCTTTTGGAGCAGCTCATACCGCTTTTCGGCGAATTCCCCATATATATGGTAGGGGATACGTCCATGGTGGACTTCCTGAGCAATTAACATAATCCTTAAATCATCGAAAGGAGCCGGTTCAGCCCATACGAATTCAACAGTTAAATCATCGGGAGTTTCGATAGAAGTCAAGAAGTTAACCGGAGAGTTGTGGCATATTTGGTAGAAGCACCAGATATCTTTGCTGGTGAAAGGTTCTCCGTCGCTCCATTTTATGTTGGGGCGCAGTTTAAATATTGTCTTGTTACCCACGTGCTCGTAACTTTCTGCTAACTGCAAAGCAATGTCATCGGTACCACGCTGATAGCGGATTAATCCTTCAAAAGCGAAATCACCGAAAGTGCTTGTGCCAACCTCAGAGTTCTGATTTGCGATGAACTGGGCAGGATCAGGAAGACCGCCTTGTCTGATGTACACTTTATCTTTGTTGTATCCTTCAGTGGATGCCGACTTGTCTTTCTGACTACATGCAACTGGTGATATAGCCATGATAATGGCAAGAATGCAAATTAATACCATTCTTACTGACTTTTTCATCATATTAACATCACATTCCTTTCGCTGTGCTCAAGGCACAAAAAAGAATGAAAAATTTTTACTTAAGCCACCCTCTGTAGTAAAATATAAGTGGGTATGCAGGTATACTACAGAGCACGGGGAGGTGAGTGTGACAACCAAACTTTGAGTTGTCCGTATATTAACATGTGCCGTTCGCTCTCTCAAGTACAAATAAGTGTGCCATCGAGCACGAACACTAATCTTTGTTTTAAACAAAGCTCTTGTTTATATTGAGTGGACAGTCAATGCCTGCATCCCTAAATATTTACAAGGGTGAGGTTGATGCTTAAGATTGTCTATCCCATCTGTTGTGGAATTGATGTCCACAAAAAGTTTGTAATTGCCACTATTGCCACCACCAATGATAAAAATGTTACTTCCTATCAAACACGTCGTTTTAATACTTTCAAAAATGATCTAATCGCTCTCAACAACTGGTTAGTAGAAAACAAGTGCAAAGATGTCTGTATGGAATCCACCGGAAAGTACTGGATTCCTGTTTTTAACGTGCTCGAGGATTTCTGCACTATTACCCTTGCAAACCCGAGATACGTTAAAAATATCCCAGGTAAGAAAACCGATAAGCGAGATTCAATTTGGCTTGCTGACTTACACAAGCATGCATTGGTAAAAGGTAGCTTTATCCCATCTAAGCCTATACGGGAGTTGCGGGATTTAATTCGGTACAAGTCTAAACTTACCAACGTCTCTTCCAGTGAGAAAAACCGGGTGCAAAATTCGCTTACAGTTTCAAACATCATGCTTGCCAATGTTGTTTCCGACACCTTCGGCAAGTCTGCTTCCTCAATTATTAAGCACATGATAGAGAATCCTGATATCATCGACTTTGATTATTCTTCAATGCTCCACAAAAGTCTGAAGAAAAAATCGGATGAAATTGAACAAGCCGTTGCTGGTAAATTCTCTAAGGAGCAAGCGGCAAAATTGTCTGTATGCTATGAGCACTATAACAGCGTTGAAAAATGCATCGAAATACTGGAAGCTACAATACTCGAGCTATCTTTACCTTTCAAAGAACAAATTGACATCATCGCTACTTTACCTGGTATTAAGCAGGCATCGGCTACAGCTATTCTTTCAGAAATCGGAACCGATATGTCCGTCTTCACCTCGGACAAGCATCTTTGTTCCTGGGCTGGCCTTACACCCCAGAGTAATGAAAGTGCCGGTAAGAAGAAAAGTGTCCGTATTAGCCGCGCCGGTGTCTACATTAAACCTTTACTTGTCCAGTGTGCTAATGCCGCTGTAAAGGACAAGTCCTGCACTGTTTTCAAAAACCGCTATGAAGCGATTAAAAAACGTCGTGGTCACAAACGTGCTATTATTGCTACCGCAAGAATGATTTTAACCTGCATCTATCACATGCTCTCTAAAAATGAGCCATTCAATCCATTGCTGTATGATGACAATGCGAAATCTAAGAAGCGTAATCAGCAGGATTCTCTAAGTATTGAGCAGGCCATCGCATTTTTGCAAGCCAATGGGTATACTGTGAATATTTCTGATCTAGTGGCAATAACAAACTAATAGTGTAATTCCAGTTTCATCCACAGTCCTAGGTATTCCTTAAGGGCTTGCTTTGTTGCGGCCTTCGCGGGTCTTTTTTATTTTCACACTACCTCCATCTTAAAATAAATAGCCTGTTAACTTTAATAATGAAAATGAAACCTGAGACGCCTCTGGTATAAGGGAATCGTCCTCAACTACCATCTCCCGGAAGGGAGAGTTCGAGTTTCATGACTGTTTTAGCTAACAGAGCAGAGTTTTTGGCAACATATCATCAGCTGATGGCATTTCATATTATAATAGAAAAGGGAAAGGGCGCGAAATTCTAAATTTCTCACAAAGGTGGACTAATTTCATTATATAGAAAAAGAATATGCTATTAAATTCTAAATTTTCATAAAGGTGGATTAATCTTACAATGGGAGCTGCGGCCCAAGATTTCACGGCCAATGCAAGAGGAATTCCCAATCTCAATAAGGCTTTTTGAAGCATGGCTCATGTGACTTATACATTTCTTGCAGCTTTTCCTGGTTTTGAATAAGAAAACCAGGAAGCTGCAGGACTTGAGAGATGCCATGGAGTATTTCTAAAGGAAATACCATATATCTATTGCTAAATTTATATATGCTTGCCAAAAAAGGGTAACTGCTGATTCTTACTTAAATCAAATTAAGGGTAGCTGCAAAATGTATAAAATATACGATATAAAACTAATTGTATTATATGTACACTGATTGTATTATATAATTTGAAAGTAGGTGTGAGAATGGGCGAAATCAGAGAGAATGTTAAGCGAAATCTTGGTTATTACCTGTCGTTAAGAGGTATCAGTCAAAAGGAGTTAGCCGATAAACTTAATGTTTCTCAATCAGCGGTTACCAATTGGATTAAGGGAAAAAACTCCCCTGATATTGAAACTGTCGCTGAAATATGCGATATTTTGTCAATATCCGTAGTTGACCTGTTTGGTACTGAAAATAATGATATGTATACGGAAATGGAAAAAAGAGTCATAGCCGAATATCGAAAAAAACCGGAGCTTCAACACGCAATTCATGTGCTCTTGGGAATTGAAAAGTAATTGAATGTCAATTTAAGCCAATGTTTGCAAACTAAAGAAAAAGCATGCTATTTAAGCTTCCTGTGATAATGTTAAGATTTTGAGTATGGCAATCGGGATTTGATCCTCATACCCCGTTATGTGATTATTACTGCAGTTTTTTCCATACTCCTTAGCATTTCACCATAATAAGGATAGGGAAGAAAGGCTGGCCTATATGGCTTTTCCTATTCATCTATTCTGCTGCCAATAATTTGCTGTGAAAGGATGGCAGCTCAGCACCCGGTTTGCCAATATTTGCATTGTATTGATTATTCCACAGCTTATAATACCATTTATTATTGCGCAGAAGGGACTCATGGGTACCTTGCTCTACTATTTGTCCCTTTTCAAAGACATAAATATATTTCACCAATAGCAGAATCGGAAATTGGTGTGTAATTATGATTGTAGTGCGGTCTTTAGTTACTTCTGACAGTGCGTCTATAATTGCTTTTTGGGATTCTGAGTCAATAGAGCTTGTCGGCTCATCGAGAATAAGTATCTTTGGATTTTTTAAAAGCACTCTTGCCGGAGCAAGTCTTTGCTTTTGTCCCCCTGAGAGCTTTGCACCATTTTCTCCAACGATAGTATCATAGCCATCAGCCAACTCCTTGATGAAGGAATGGGCATTAGCGATTTTTGCGGCCTTAATAATTTCGGCATCGGTGGCTTGTTCGCAGCCAAGGGATATATTTTCTTCACACTGGCATCAAAAATAAACGGGTCCTGCGATAAAATTCCTATACAGTCACGCAACTGTCTTGGTGAAAAATTCTTGATATCCTGCCCGTCAATTTGAATTAACCCTTCATAATTGGAATACAGTCCGGTCAATAACTTGATTATGGTGCTTTTCCCGGAGCCGCTTAAACCTACAATTCCAATGGGATTTTCTCTGGAAGCCGACAAATTTATATTAAGCAACAGTACTTACGCAAAACAAAATGATCCTTGAAAAATAAAGATTTCACGCACTTAATTTGTCCCAAATGGTTGTTGCGAGAGGATTTGAGACAGTATTTACCTCTTTACCTGTCCGGTCTTTGGATGTTACATTAATAATGTACACAATACCGTTGACTTTAACCTGGACAATGTCCTGCAGGAAGCTGATGGTTTCACCCATGGTATTCAAATTATTCTGTATCTGCAAAATCTGCACGAATACAGAAGTTATGAACACCAAGGAGAAGTGACCCTCAAGTTTTCTAATAGACCGGACTTGAACTTTTTCAAAGTTCAGAAACTGCTTGATGTCTCTGAAGAATACTTCAATGTCCCAACGGCAAAGGTATTTCTTGAGGATGTCTTGAGCAGCTACACCGGGCAAGTCAGTAATGATAAATCTGGTGTTTTGGATAGATGCGTTATAGCCGTTTTTGACTATTGCCATCATGGTGTTACCCACACCAGGTAAGATTACCGATAAAGCCTTGATGTAGAAGCCTGTACCGGGGTAGTACCTGTACTGTTTCTTGCTAAACAGCAGGCTTATGGTCTTAACGTTAAAGTTAACCCTGTTGTTGTACAGCACTTTGCGGTTATTCTTTATCATGCAGACATAGTGGTAACCGCACTCTGAGAGCTTTTGCAGGAGCTCTTTACAGGAATACCAGGTGTCGAATGTGACGTATTCGGCAGCCAAACCAAATTTGTGGGCGAAGGATATCATACGTATGGCTAGTTCAACCTTGGTATGATATTCTTCACACTTTTCTTCCGGTTTCCATATCCGAAACGCCACGGGGATTTTAATCCAACCATTAGACCATAGAAGGACTACAATGTGCATTCCCCAGACATACCGATTATTTGTGTGATCGTATACATAAGATGTCGGGAAAATGCTCTTGCCGAAAGGCTTCCTGATAATCACATCATCGATGATCAAATATCCAAGACCAGCCGTTTGTGACTGTATTGCCTGGATGAACAGGATCATGATATTTGTGTTATTAATAGAAAGCAACGGCAGCAGCCTTGTTATGGCATCATGGGATACCCAGTACAGCTTCTGCGCAATATATGTTGCTGTAGGATTATTAAACAGGATTATACCCATACATGCTGCAACGAAGACCAGTGTATACTTCTCAGGGAACAAAAACTTATCCAAATTGAACTTTCTCACCAGTTCAGTAATAATATCGTGAATGCCGTGCTTGGCAACGGTTATGTCGGAAATGCAATTTTTGGTAGACCTCATGGAACCCCTGCCAAAAGAATAGCATAATTCGAAAACTGGTGAATAGCTGTAATATATGGAAACCTCAATGCAACAACCTTTTAAGCTATATTCTGTTTTCAAAGTGCTGATATGACTTGTTTATGTTACTTTTGCGTAAGTACTATTAAGCAAATTAAAATTGGAAAGATTAGAGGGATATTGAAAACTTACATCGGATAATTTTATGGTTCCCTCAATATTCTTTACATCCACCCGGCATATTTGCTCAGGTTCAGCTTTTATCTCCTCTGACAATACTTCTATCGATCTTTCTGTTTTAACTAATGCCGTTTGAAAATTTGTAAGAGAGCTTAGGAAAATGTTAATTCTGCCTTGTAGCATAGTAAAATAGGCAATGATTGCAAATATATCCCCAGGCCCTATTTCCCCCCGCACAACCCTGTATCCGCTGCGGACAATAACTGCGAATATGGCTATATAAAGATGCTCTTTGCACAGATTGTGTAATATGCCTGTTCATAGAATCATTAACATAGTTTTTGGCAACATCTATCAAATCGGCAAATACTATGAGCAAAAAATAGAAAATAGAGTATCTCCAAATCCTTGACTTGTCTAAAGTACTCATAGCATTAATAGATTTTTTCAGATATTCATTTGGAAATACTATGAAAAAGCTTGTCGCTAAAGTTAAAAGCAGTGAACATAATACTAAATATTTATGATTCAGCATGCTTCTTATCAAGAATGCATACGCACTTTTATCTTTTATTTTAACCGGTCCTATGGAAAATCCTTTTAGCAATTGAGTTATCAAATATGCCACCCCGCACACTTATTTAAAGTTATGTGTTTTTTGCGATAAACTTCTGACTGGTATATCTGGCTATTATATGGGAAGATTGCTTGCTTATGCTCAGTTGATAAACACAACAGCTTTTGCTTCTAATACATGGTAATATTTTACCAGTAAAAAATATCCTTAACAACCCTATGATAGCATTATTGGTTGAAGGTGTGAAAAATCCGGTAATCAGAGTAAAGGCAGCCAAAAATAAAAATTATAAAAGCATGATCTCAATAATATTTTTTGCCCCAGAGTTGTTATGAGCATTGCTGGGTTACATACTTATGAGTATCGCCACATTGGACTCACGTTTGGAGGGAACCTTTTCGGTAAACACATTAATTGTCGTTGCTGCATTCTTCCTTTTCCAATTGATATATTATGCAATAACTCAGAGGAAGTACAACAGGGATATTATAAAAACAAGGGTGGCTGAATAAGTGTAAGCGAACCCCAATTATTTTACATAAAAGGAGTACATAATGAGCAATTGATTAACCCAGTGAAAAAGGAGCGCTAGCTACTCTAACATACTGCAATGGCAGCATAGGGAACAGGTATGCTAACAGCGCCGGGATATGATTTAGAAGGTGCAATAGTATCTGGCTGAAAGGTGAGAAGGTGTAAAATATAGGTGATTTTATAAGATTTATGGTGTAAAATAAAGTATATAGTTCGAATTGGTAAAAGTATGCAATAAGCAAATTAAATTATTATGGAGCATTCCTATAAGGAAACAAAATGGCCTTTGAAAAAATAGATGCCTGACTGTAAAATTTGAAATGTGAGTTGCCGCAAGTAACCACAAATCAAAAACACAGGAGGCATCCAATATGAAGTATACTCAGAATGAAAAGATTTTGCAAATCAAAGAAACGACGCTGATTGTCGGAATTGACGTTGGTAGTGAATCACACTACGCCAGAGCTTTCAATTTCAGAGGCGTAGAGTATGGGAAGCTGTTGATTTTCAGCAACAATACTGAAGGGTTTGCGAAGCTCAAAGAATGGGCAGGGAAGATAGCGGAAGCCAAAGGCTTTACCGAGGTGATCCTTGGGATGGAGCCGACAGGACACTATTGGTTCAACCTTGCTGAGAATACTATGAAAAGCGGGATGCGCATTGTACTAGTAAACCCGCATCATGTGAAGAAAAGCAAGGAATTGGATGACAACAATCCCACCAAGAACGACCGTAAAGACCCAAAAACCATAGCAATGCTGGTTAAGGATGGGAGATATATTGAACCGTATATTCCGGAAGGTATTTACAAGGAGCTACGGTCGGCCATGGACAGCCGGTGGCGGCTAGTAAAGGAACTTTCAGCTGTCAGGAACCGTATCAGCCGGTGGATATGTATCCATTACCCTGAATTCACCAAGGTATTTGAGGATTGGGAGGGGAAGGCTGCATTGTTGATACTGAACGAATGCCCGACACCCAAAAAGGTTGTTGAAAAAGGCATTGAAGGTATCATAGCCATCTGGAAGAAACACAAGATAAGGGCTGTAGGAATAAAAAGAGCTGTGAGGCTTCTTGAATCCGCTAAGACTTCTATTGGAACATCCGAAGGGCTTATATCTGCAGAAAATGAACTCTCAATGTTGCTTGAGGACTATGAGAGCAAAATGCGACAGCATGAAAGAACAATGGCTTTAATTGAGGAGCTGGCAATGCAAATTCCCGGGTTTGAGAAGATGCTTGAAATCAAAGGTGTTGGACTCGTGGTAGCTGCAGGCTTTCTAGCGGAGGTAGGCGATATCTTTAGATTTAGTCATCCAAAGCAGATCCAAAAGCTGTCTGGGCTAAGTCTCAAAGAGAACAGTTCCGGTAAGCATAAGGGTCAGACAACCATATGCAAACGTGGAAGGAAGCGGCTGCGATACTATTTGACATTTGGTATTATGCCCTTGCTGTCCAAGAATGAGGAATTCCGAGCCTTACACCAATACTATACGACTAGGAAGGAAAGGCCCTTGAAGAAAATGCAATCCCTGGTTGCTTTGAGTAATAAGTTAATACGGATATTTTATGCGATACTGACGAAAGACATAGCTTACGACCCACAAAAGATGATAAGCGATATAAAAAGACCGGAAGTAAAAGCAGCATAATTTGCACCGCATATGAAAGAATACATCGCTCTCGTAAGCCAGTCAAGGGCAAGACTGCGTTCGGCTTGTGCCGACCCTTGACAGTCTTACTCACGCGATGGAATGTGTAATCAAGCGGGGCAAGCAGTTAAACTAAAACTAACGCTTTCACTTTAATGATAGATTTGAACCTTGACAAAATGAGCCGGATAGTCGGGATGAATTTTCACCATAAGGGCTTAAGACCCCGTGTTGGAGCTTGACTGACATCCACCTCACGGACAGACAGAATGAAGGAATTAAGGGCATTGACCCAGTTAGATTTGGGAGGTTTGTTGCCGGAGCTAATGTGGATACCAATGGCCGTGATACTGGAAAAAGGACGTAGTTTCATTGGGATACACATCATCATCCATAATTGTGCAGTAATACAATATCTGTCCATATGGCTTGTTTTTAAAAAGGTGAAAATCTGAGATTGAGTGAGTATGCGTAAGAAAAACGAAGAAATATTAGGGAGGTAAAGATGGAAGAACCTAAAATGATCATAAACACGATTATGACAAAGAATGATTATAGAAAATTTCTGTATATTGCCACCTTTAAAAGAAATAAATTTACAATTCCTATGCTGGCTTTAATTGCTTTGCTTGGAAGCCTGATAGTAAGTTTTGATAATGAGAATTTCAACTGGATAAAACTCATCATAAGCTGGGCTTTATTGTTTGCGTTGGCAATTATCGCTGTTCTGATTAAAGTTGAAAGAAGAAATGCCCAGAGAATAAAGACGGATAAAACAGGTGCCTTTGATATCGTCAATACCTTAAAATTCTACGATGACAGAATTGTTATGGAGAATGAGGCCTTGAAATCAAAAGGTGAGTTGAGATATGATCAGTTTTACGCAGTAATGGAGAGCAAAGATTACTTTATATTTTATCTGACGGCAAACCAGGCTTCGTTAATTAGAAAAAAAGATGTAGATAATCTTAATGATTTCAAGGAGTTTATCGTTGGAAAATTTCAAGGCAGGTATAAAAGCATCTAAGGGTAGATAGGAAAATGATGGCGCAGTTTTCGTAACTTTATTGTGCCTTAAATGTAATGCAGCCTTTATATGTTATGTAGAAATATGCAAAAGAGGGGTCTTTATGATTGAATACAGAACCACACTTGAGGGTATAAGTCCTGATGATTTAAAGGGCTTTTTTGTCGGTTGGAAAAAACCTCTGACACCTGAACAACACTATGCTATACTTAACAACAGCAGTTTTTTTGTACTGGCATATGATAAAGATAAATCAAAAGTTGTGGGTTTTATAAATGCTCTAAGCGATAGGGTAAACTTTGCATTCATACCAATGATTGAAGTTCTTCCTGAATATCAGCACAGGGGAATCGGAAGAAATCTTTTCAATATGATGCTAAAGCTCCTGGAAGATATCCCATGTATTGATTTGACTTGTGATGTTGAAATGCAGGGCTTTTATGAAAAATTTGGAATGCTCAAATCGCACGGTATGGTTTTTCGCAAGTATTTTAAACAAGATTAATTTTTTGCACTAAATATTTATTTATATAGTAATGCCGATAGATAGGAATTTATCGGACGGATTGAATTGCAGATTACTTTGAATACCCAATAAGAAAGGTAACATTGAAATAAAAATAAGATATTATTAAGTAGGGCGCTCTTAAATATGCAACTTATATTGATATTAAACGTCTAAATAAGTAAAGAAGTTTTTCTATGCGAATATTTTGAAGGTGTTTTTATGCGAAAAAATATATATTTATTCATTTGTTTTGCCACTTTTTTTGCCCTACTAACAGGTTGTAAAGTCGATTATAACAGGATATCAGTCATGAACTCAAAAAGCACCTATACAGAAGGTGCTGACACAGAAGGTACAATAGACATAGGAAATATAAAAGAGAATTCTGACCGGTTTGTTGATGTGACTGACTGGAATCCATCAACATACGAAACTATCAACAACTTGGATGGAGTTACTATGACTGTTAAGAAAGGAACTACATCTCCAACCGGATTGACTGTAGTAATTGAGAATAACTCTGGCAGTCAATGCATTTATGGAGAGTACTTTGAATTAGAAAAGAAAATCAATGAATCTTGGTATAAGGTTCCTGTTACTATAGATGGCAACTACGGATTTCATAGCATTGGATATGATTTATCCTCTGGTGGCAGTAAAGAATGGGAAGTCGATTGGAACTGGCTCTATGGAAGCTTGGAACCAGGGAAATATCGAATTATAAAAGACATATTGCATTTTCAGGATACAGGTGAATATGATACTTACTATTTAGCATCGGAGTTTACCATATTCCTGGGGAGCAGCAGCAATTCTGTATATAAAGGCAAAAAAATTGGCTTAATCGAAATAATTAGTAGGTCGGATAAGAAAGAGTGGCTACTTTCAAATAAGGATACAATAGATAAATTTATAAAGGCATTAAACAATAGGAAGAAAACCAATGCAAAAATTGACATACGGCCTTATGATTATGCTGTAAAAATATATTTTGCTGATGAATCAATTGATGAGTACTGGCTATGGGTAGATGAAGATATTGATGTTCGAGGAGTTCTAATGAATGAGGATACCACCTGGTTTATAAATAAAGAGTCAAATCCTGTTTTCAAGGAAATCCTAAAGTAAATAGAGCAAATTTTCAAAATGTTTTCATTGTCCAGCATTATATGGCATGCACATATATTGCCTGGTAATGATAATATAACTATCTCAATATAGTTAAATAAAAGAAATAAGCAAAATATTGTTTGTACAGCCAAGGACCATCCATGGCAAATAATTGCGGCCCTTCCGTTATTTTCTTTTTTAATTACAACAATAACTGTTGCTTTCGGTGTTACCTTCCGTATAATCAATCACTAACATTATAAGCAATTTAAAGGTGACTTTTAATGAAGATGTAATATTACTATATGTAAGATTTTTATATCGTCCCAGTCCACCATTGTTCCTATTCTTTCAAATATGATATAATGGTTGGAAATTTGCAATGGTTATGCTAATAGATGATGAAATTCTATACATAAGGTGAAGGCACTTGATGTTTTTAAGTACATTAAAAGAGAAGTATAATATAAATCTTGATGAACAACAGCAGCAGGCAGTTAAACATGTTAATGGGCCTGCTCTTATTTTGGCAGGGCCTGGCTCGGGCAAAACAACTGTAATCACTGCCAGAACTGCATACCTTATTTTGGAAGCGGGAGTGAGCCCTGATAGCATACTCACATTGACCTTCAACAAAGCGGCACAGTTGGAAATGGAGCACCGGTTTAACAGGATATATGGTGCTGATGTTGCACGGAAAGTACGATTTTCAACCTTGCACAGCTTTTCCAACCGTGTTGTCATGGATTATGAGAAAAAGCAGGGTAAAAGGCTCAAGAGGATTGAAGGGGACGAAGAAGCTGGAGAAAGCAAAAGAAAAATTCTAAGCATGCTTTATCAGCAGATAAACGAGTCAAAGCTCAATGACGACGAACTGGAAAATCTAATCAACGAGATCGGGCTTGTAAAAAACAAGATGATAAAAGATTTTGAGGGTATCAAATTCGATACCAAAAACTTCCCCATCATCTATAAAGCCTATGAGGATTATAAAAAGTCCAACCTATATATTGATTTTGACGACATGCTCACATACGCTTACTCAATCCTCAACAAATGTCCCGATATACTTTCCTATTACAGGGAGAAGTACCGGTATATCCAGGTGGACGAAGGTCAGGATTTGTCTAAAATACAGTTTGAAATATTGAAGTTGTTAGTGAAAACGGATGATGGCAATATCTTCATTGTAGCAGATGATGACCAGTCGATTTACGGCTTCAGGGGGGCAGATCCTCAATATATTTTGAATATTCGGGAGCAGTTCAGGGGATGCCGTTTGTATCGCCTGGAAAATAACTACCGTTCTACCAAAAATATAGTTGAGATAAGCAGCAATTTTATAAAGACAAATACCCAGCGGTTTGATAAAAACCACAAAACGGATAATGATTATAAATATGACCCCAATATTGTGCAGGTTGAGGATGAAAAAGAACAACTGAAGTTTATTGTAGAAAAACTGAAAGCACATATGGAAGAAGGCAAAAGTGTGGCAGTCCTCTATCGGAATAATCTTTCTTCCATTGCAATTGCGGATATGTTGGACCGCAGCGGGATTCCGTTTAAGGTAAGGCAGAACAAGCTATTCTTTTTTAACCACTGGGTTGTACAGGATATTCTTGCCTTTTTTAAGTTTGCGCTGAACCAGTGTGATGGGGAATCCTTTTCAAGAATCTATTATAAAATGAACCGTTATATATCCAAAAGCATGCTGGAACATGCATTGAATGTCGATTTCAAAGAATCAGTCATTGATGGGCTTCTCAGCAGTGGTGATATAAAGCCTTACCAGCAAAGAGTGCTGGAAGAACTGAAAAAAGAGTTCAAGATGCTGGCGAGGAAACATCCCTTGCTGGCATTGGAATATATTGAGGATAATTTCAAGTATTTTGACAGTGTTAAGGAATACTGTGAAAACACAGGATTGTCCTTTGACTACCAATACAGCTTCTTTGGAATCATGAAAGCTATAGCCAGAGAATGCCTCACCATCCCGCTGTTTTTACAGCGCATGGAGGAGTTGCGGGAGCTATTTGAAAAGTCAAAGAGTTCGGATTTAAAAAAAGCGGCTACGCTTACGACCTTGCATTCATCCAAAGGTTTGGAGTATGATGCGGTACTGATGGTGGATTTAACAGAGGATGAAATTCCGGGCAGGAGAGCAGTTGAGCTGGCAAAAAAGAATCAGGATAATAGCACCCTCGAGGAGGAGCGCCGTTTATTCTATGTAGGGATGACCAGGGCAAAGGAATATCTCTATCTGGTGAGCCCATCCGTGAAAAATGGGATTAGAGCAGTAAGGTCAACCTTCATCAATGAAGTCATCAGTGTTATGAAGAAAAAGGAAGCGGATGAAATCGGAGAAGGGATGATCATTAACCATAAACATTTTGGAGAAGGAGTAATTACTGCCATACTTGAGCAAAAAGGCGGGCAGGTTATTCTGGAAATTGACTTCGGAGGAATAAGGCGAAAGCTGGATTTTTCAATATGCCTGGAGAATGGGCTGATAACTTTCTAAATACTGAAATAACGTATGCCTGTGAGAATAGCTTTTACGAAGCATGCAATTTAATTATAAAAGTTGTATTTCAATTATTGACTTTATATTTGATGATGGCAATGGTAAAATATTACTAAATAAGTTAATAGAACAGATCAGTGTTATATAAAGTGATCAAAGTCTTTTTCGATATGCTTAAAGTTTATGATATTGCAGAACATAAAGGGAAGGAGAACATTCATGCGAAAAACGGCAAAAGCTTTGTTATTCATTGTTATGGCACTGGTGCTTATGTCAGTAGTTGCATTTTTACCTACATTCCGGCTGAAGACAAGCAAAATGATTACTAAAGAAACGGATAATTTTGTTTTTTATTATGAAAAGCAAGATGAAAATGCTGTTCAAGATATGGCAGATATCATGAATGAATATTATAAGAATGTCAATTCTGCTTTGAATTTTAACCCGACGAAAAAAGCAGAAATATATGTTTATCCTGACCTTAAAGTCCTTCACACAAAAAAATATGGTTATTTGGGCAGGATTTTTGGTCCTGAATGGTATATCGGAGACAATGTAAAAGATAAGGTGATTGTCGTCTCGCCGCTAAATCCGGGGCCAAAACATGACTATGACAGCGTAGTTCAGACTGTTGTGCATGAATATGTCCATACGGTAGTTTATCAGATAAACAAAAAAGCGCCAAAATTATTAAATGAAGGCTTGGCAGGCTATTTATCAGGCAATGCCAAACCCAATTATCCGTTGGGAAATGTACCTGATATGAAAGATATAAAAACGAATAATCCTATCAAATTTGGCAATATAGGACTTTATGGATTTTCTTATACATATATAGAATTTCTCGATAAAAATTACAGCATGAGCAAAGTCGTGGACCTGGTAAAGAATCCTTCGGCATATGAAGAAATATTCGGCGTATCGGAAGAAGACATATATATGCAGTGGGCACAATACGTCAAAGACAATTATCAATGAGAATATTGTACGCATCGGTACAATTCTGTCATAAATAAAAAATGTAATGGAGGGTAAAATTATGTGGTTAATATTAGGAATCATAGCCATAGCAGCAACTTTTATAAATCTTTATATGTATAAAGCAGGGAAGGATTATAGGCTTGCTATGGCAGCAGGATTGTCATTCACAGCATTAACACTTTGTTCGCAATACAGCCTTGTGTCAGTATGGGTAAAAGGAGAGGTTTGGGCAGCTTTATTAGACGTCGTACCTACTATGGAAATATGGCTATGGATTTTGACGATTATATCTATTGGGCTAAACATAACACCCATACTTTTAGATTCAAAGAATAAATAATTAATTATTTTATAATAACACGCTGTTTATATAGTGTGACATTCATATTGATAATTGTGGAGAAGTATTTAGGAAAAATGAATTGGCTATAGGGCTTCTCATGCAAGCAATGTATCTGATGATGGCAAACCGCTTTTTAGATATCCTTTATTTCTTTTTAGGACTTCTCCAGGGACTGGCTATATGTTTTATAATTGCGGGAATATTACCTAAAAATCTTTACTTCAAGTTAAAAGGGTGGAAAGTCTCTGCGGCAAATAATATGCCGCATTTTTTATGTAATCTTTGGTAGCAAAATGCGAAGTAGAAAATATACATAATTTTTATAAGAAAATGAAAATTTTTCTATTTATTGATATAATGTATATATAGAATTTTACATAATTTTCATGGGGATAATTTTTATAGAATTTATTGAATTGATTAAAAACCGTGCAAAATCAAATCCAAAGACTATTGTATTAGGTTGATGCGGCCATAGTTAAAGAAATCGGCGCAAGAAAAGCGCCTGGTAATGAGGTGGCTGGAAATGCAAATGTATTGATATTTCCAAATCTTGAAGCAGGCAACATTGGCTATAAGCTTACAGAAAGATTGGCAAGGGCAAGCGCTTATGGGCCTATAACTGCAGGAATAGCAAAACCGGTGAAAGATTTTTCACGTGGCTGCACTGCCGATGATATCGTGGGTGTTGTTGCAATTAATGCAGTTCAAGCACAAAATCCAATATAAATAATAGTACTTACGCAAAAGTAACATAAACAAGTCATATCAGCACTTTGAAAACAGAATATAGCTTAAAAGGTTGTTGCATTGAGGTTTCCATATATTACAGCTATTCACCAGTTTTCGAATTATGCTATTCTTTTGGCAGGGGTTCCATGAGGTCTACCAAAAATTGCATTTCCGACATAACCGTTGCCAAGCACGGCATTCACGATATTATTACTGAACTGGTGAGAAAGTTCAATTTGGATAAGTTTTTGTTCCCTGAGAAGTATACACTGGTCTTCGTTGCAGCATGTATGGGTATAATCCTGTTTAATAATCCTACAGCAACATATATTGCGCAGAAGCTGTACTGGGTATCCCATGATGCCATAACAAGGCTGCTGCCGTTGCTTTCTATTAATAACACAAATATCATGATCCTGTTCATCCAGGCAATACAGTCACAAACGGCTGGTCTTGGATATTTGATCATCGATGATGTGATTATCAGGAAGCCTTTCGGCAAGAGCATTTTCCCGACATCTTATGTATACGATCACACAAATAATCGGTATGTCTGGGGAATGCACATTGTAGTCCTTCTATGGTCTAATGGTTGGATTAAAATCCCCGTGGCGTTTCGGATATGGAAACCGGAAGAAAAGTGTGAAGAATATCATACCAAGGTTGAACTAGCCATACGTATGATATCCTTCGCCCACAAATTTGGTTTGGCTGCCGAATACGTCACATTCGACACCTGGTATTCCTGTAAAGAGCTCCTGCAAAAGCTCTCAGAGTGCGGTTACCACTATGTCTGCATGATAAAGAATAACCGCAAAGTGCTGTACAACAACAGGGTTAACTTTAACGTTAAGACCATAAGCCTGCTGTTTAGCAAGAAACAGTACAGGTACTACCCCGGTACAGGCTTCTACATCAAGGCTTTATCGGTAATCTTACCTGGTGTGGGTAACACCATGATGGCAATAGTCAAAAACGGCTATAACGCATCTATCCAAAACACCAGATTTATCATTACTGACTTGCCCGGTGTAGCTGCTCAAGACATCCTCAAGAAATACCTTTGCCGTTGGGACATTGAAGTATTCTTCAGAGACATCAAGCAGTTTCTGAACTTTGAAAAAGTTCAAGTCCGGTCTATTAGAAAACTTGAGGGTCACTTCTCCTTGGTGTTCATAACTTCTGTATTCGTGCAGATTTTGCAGATACAGAATAATTTGAATACCATGGGTGAAACCATCAGCTTCCTGCAGGACATTGTCCAGGTTAAAGTCAACGGTATTGTGTACATTATTAATGTAACATCCAAAGACCGGACAGGTAAAGAGGTAAATACTGTCTCAAATCCTCTCGCAACAACCATTTGGGACAAATTAAGTGCGTGAAATCTTTATTTTTCAAGGATCATTTTGTTTTGCGTAAGTACTGTAAATAATATAATCAAAGTATCAAAATATGTATTTTAACCGGAGGGTGTGTAATGAGACTAAACGGTAATTTAGCGGCAAGTTGCATTGTACTTCATGATAACAAGGTTTTGTTGGTGAGGCACACTTATGGAATAGCTAAAAACAAGTATTTTGTACCAGGGGGCAACTTGCAGCCGGGTGAACTGCTTGAACAAACTGCCGTTAGAGAAGTGTTTGAAGAAACTTCGGTTAGGATTAAGATAAAAGGATTGCTATCTGTCCGTTTTGCGCCAAATAGTGCTTGGTTCATTTTTCTTGCGGATTATGTTTCAGGCACGCCAACTTCAGATAACAGGGAAAATGATTCCGCATTGTTTATGGATATTAAAGAAGCGTTGTCTTCCGAGCATGTGAGCTATACCACAAAAGTGTTCATAAGAAGAGCAATTGACAAAGATAAAAAGATATTTACTCTCAGTGATTATGTAAGTACCAGCAGCCCGGATATTACAAGAGAAAATTGGCGCCTATATGATTAACGCCGTATATCGTTGTGATAAGCCTAATCCACAGTTGAGTTACTTCATTTTTTATTATCACATTAATAAAATAATGTAAAGGTATGGTTGATTTAATTTATAAGACGTTATTATTAAGCATTTTTGTCTTGATTATAGGGTTTTAATGTTAGTCCGGCCTAATTTGTGGTAAGAAATAACAGAATCATGGAAATCATATGCTGCTACGAAGCCTTCTGATTTCTATATTAAGATCACTCACTTTGGAGGTTGTTTTTTGCATTGGGTGGAATCGCTGGCATAATAGTATTTTATACTGCTTTGATAAGCATCTGATAGTGAGTCTTATTATGCCGCATTGCTTATAAAATGTGTTATAAGCAATACTCCTTGAATGCTATCATTGTCCCATTAACTCTATATCCACAGAACAAGTTTATTTGCATCGAAATGAGTTAATTTGATATGTTATTGGTTAGTGGATAAAATATTGAAGATTGATGTTGTATGCTTTCAAAGTTAAAGGAGGAATTTGCATGTGGTTTTTATTTGCGTTCTTATCAGCAGTATTTGCTGCATTGACATCTATACTTGCCAAGATAGGGATTGAAGGAATTAATTCCAACTTAGCAACTGCAATACGTACAGCAGTCGTGCTGGTGATGGCATGGACTATAGTTTTTATTTCAGGAGCGCAGAGCCATATTAATGATATTAGTAAAAAAAGTTGGATATTTTTGATCTTATCAGGTATTGCGACGGGATTATCCTGGCTTTGCTATTACAAAGCATTGCAAATTGGGGATGCTTCAAAGGTCGTTCCGGTGGATAAATTCAGTGTTGTTATTACAATGATACTCGCTTTTGTAGTATTACATGAAGCGCCTACTACTAAAACAATTCTGGGCGGTATATTTATTACAATTGGCACCTTTATAATGATTTTGAAAGGGTAATTAATCATGAGATGAGGCATATTTATGAGTTAAATTTAAGAAGTCATTCAGATGGAAGCGCATTGGTGAAACATATAAAAAGGCAGAATGAATGAACGGAAAAATCCTTTGTAACGCAAATTATTAACAGATTACAAAGGATTATTTTATTTTCATTTAAAAGTATATTTTATTTTTATTAAAGATGTTATTAATTATTGACTTTAATAATATTATAGTATATATTTAATATTGTTAAAGGAGGGAAATGACATGGCTATAGAAATAGTACCTGAATGGATGGTAAATCTGGATGATGAAGATGTATCGTTCATTAAAAAATTTATTTTGGCATCTGGTTCGCTCAAAGAAATTGCCAACCAGTATGGTGTTACTTATCCAACAGTACGGTTAAGGCTTGATAAACTGATCCAGAAGATTCAAATCAGTGAGGACACTGCGAATGAGCCATATATTGCTTTAATCAAGCGTCTTGCACTAAATGAAAAAATTGATTTTGAGACGGCTAAGATTTTAATAAACGAGTACAAAAAAACTAAAAAGGAGGTTAAATAGATGGCAAATGTTATTGTCGTTGTGCTGCTATGCCTTGCATTTCTTGTATTTCTTGCAGGTAGCATCTGGTTGCAAATTTTTCTTTCCAAAAAGCAGAATAAATGGCTAGGATTAATTATACCTTTAATTTGTTTCGTTTTTTCGATAATGGCCGTTCTCTCTTTAGCAATGTATACGAATACAGCAATTACTTCTCTGACTGATGTTAATGATGGAGCTAAATTAAGTGATAAAATAACTATTATACATTCAGAGAAATCGAGTATGTTCTCAATGCTTGCAACTGTTGTGCCTGTTTTTCTTATATCTAATATTCCAACCATCATATTTTTAGCAATATACTTTGCATGTAGGGAAAAATTGAAACTACGTACTGAATTGGATAAAATGAATATTCAGGACTTGGAATAATTTAGTACTAAGACTGCCACTTTAAAAATTTAGTCCTATCTATGTGAATATAAAATAAACTCATTTCATTCCCAAGATCGCAAACCCGCATGGTTGATGGGCGGGGTAAAATGGATGATAAAAAGATGTTCCTTAAAAGGGATAGTTGATTTGAATTAAATGGGAAAAATGGAAAGGAGAAAAGCAAATAAAGTTGTTCCATAGAAGGGGTTTTAAAAGTAGTAGGATTAAGGGTAAAGGGATAATGATAGAAATATAAAATCCTTTGTAACCGGCATAATAAATGGATTACAAAGGATTGATTTTATTGGATAATACCCTTGCCATTGAACTTGTCCCGAAGGAAAAACTTAATTTGCTGTTTACACAGAAGCATGAATAGGGAACGGGATAAAAAGGATATTATGGAAGTTGGCTAAAAGGTAGCATGGCTAAAAAGTAGATGATTTTGCTGCTTATATAGTGTAAAATAAAGGAAACGGTGCAGATTAGTGGAATTTTGTGAAGTAATATTTTTTATTCTTGACGAAAGGATGTACGGCATGAAAAATACAATAAAATATATCGAGGTTTTTATAGTTGTGATACTTTTAGCATTTTACTTTTTGTATTCTAATAATTATATAGGGGTAAGCAAGTCAAACATCGAGAAAGATGCTCGTTATTATCAAAAGATTGATGATACTTGGGCCGTGGCTAAAGATACTACAGAAGCTATGTCTGCTATGTTTTTTTATTCCGAAGACGTTGCAGACCATACATTCTCAATTTATGTGAACCGCCCAGGCTTTTCATTCGGATATTTCTTTATGAGTGGTGGATCACTTAATCCAAATGAAATAGCAGAAATCCATATGAAAGGATATAATGAGCGTGCGCTTATTTCAGTGAATAAGCAGCAAGTAAATAAAATGGAAATTGACGATGGTAATGAAGTTCGAACGATTGAAATCGATAGTGAAAAACCTTTTGTATTCATTTTACCTGTCAACGCCGGAATTGCAACTTTTTATGACATAAACGGTAATATCATTGAAAGTGCTAAGCGTTAATTGAATGGTTTTCAATAGGTCAAAAGTCAGCGTCTATGCTGCTCATGATTCTTAGCGCTACAAATGATTTCAGGAGATGCAGAAAATATCGAACTTAATTTGATTAGTGTCATGCAGTAAATTGTAAATGTTTATGCAACTATCCGTGATTTAGTAATAACAGCATCGACAGTTACTCCTTTTACTGCACAAGTATATGCAAACTTGGCAGTGGTCAACATATACGTTACTCCACTTGTACTCTCCGAGAAACCTTGAGCTGCAGTTTCTGTTCCGGTTACAGGTGTGCTTTGAATGGAGCGCAGAAACAGTCTTGTTTCCTCGGTGGAAATAATGCCTGATATCATATGAACCATATGGTCGTTTTCGTCAATTCAAAACTACCACATTACGTCAACTTATTCTTTATTTTATCATGAATTTGGTAATACAATTATTTACTTTTTAATGCACAACACTATTTAAAAATAAAAATTGTAATTACCTTGTAAGGTGTCATTTAAATAGATGTGGACATAATATATATATAGAAGTTAAGAATTGGAATTATGCTTGAAAAAAACATAAGGAAGTGATAGCATAAGGGTAAGAAAAATAAGAAGGGGGTTGTATAGAATGGCGACGGTAGTTAGCATTAAGGATTATAAATTAAATCAAATACCAAAAAGACAGGATGTTTCCACTCTTGATATGATATTCAACCCCGTTAAGAGAAGAAAGTTTTATGCAGATATCGATAAAGACTATGTAGAAACAGATGATGAAAAAGAGATTTTCGATGAAATGACTAAAAGACTGAGGGGTGAGTAAATTTTGCCCTGTCCAGCGTTGCCGAAAATTCCACAAAAGAGTACCCATTATGAGAAGGGTTGCGTTCACTGGTTTGATTTAACCGGTAATAGTGACCCTTCGATCGCTTCACAAAAGGCAAGACCATTTATAATTATTAGCAGATATAACCCTAAATCAAGCAGAGTTATTATTTGCCCAGTGTCAGACATGATACACTATTTAGAAAAAGATACATATGGCAACATAATACAACCTCCAAAATTAAAATATCCTTATCACGCACCATTGTATAAAAAAGATTATCCTTTCCTGGATAAAGATAGTGTAGTACTTCTTGACCAGGTATATACTGTATCAAAAGATGAACTGTTTGAAGACTGGTATATGGGACAAGTTGTAAACACAAGGGAGATAGATGAAGCAATTTTTTATAACTATGATTTGTTTGCGTCTATTAATGAGGTTATTCAAGATTTGCTGAATTCCATTGAAAATATGCATATAGAAAAATACTCTAGGAAGTAATTAAAACTAAATTTAATGCTAGAAAACCTAAGACTAACCAGTAGGACAAGTTTTTGGTTTTATTATGAGAATTTCTGCAGACATAATTTTATGCTTCCCAAATTTCCCAAAAAACATCTTTGAAAGCGTCTTTCAAAAATGCTAGAGCTTCTCCTGGATTCTGAAAATTATTTCCCTGACTATTTCTTTTGGTAATACACTCATAAAAAATACTCTTTTCTGGTTTGTGTTGTTAATTCTTACCAGAAAAGAGTATTTCCTATCTCTCATATACAAATGTGAATATAAAATAAACTCATTCCCTCCCCAACTCCGCAAACCCGCATGGTTGATGGATGGGAGAAAATGGATGAAAATAAAGATGTTCTGAAAAATGGATGGATTCATGGAATGGATTGGGAAAAATGGAAGGGAAAAAAGAAAATAAACATGTTCCGAAATAGGAAGAGAAGGGGTAAGGGGAAAGGGATAAGGAGAGAAAGGTAAAATCCTTCGCAATCCGCATAATAAAAGGATTATGAAGGATTGATTTATTTTATTGGATAGTATCCTTGCACCTTATCCCATGACACTTTACCCTGTTTTTCTGGAACGAGTTTATTTGCAGAGGAACGACTTTATTTGCAAAGGAAAGAGTTTGTTTGATGTTTACACAGAAAGCAGGATTAAGGAACAAGGAGAAATGGAAAAAGACTCTATTCATAACACGACTTCTTACATAGAATAAAATAAGAGAAAATGGCTAATGCGATAAAGAGTATAGGTTAAGGGATATGAATGGGGCGGAGATTAATTGGGATATACAATAGGAACATAATTGAAATAAAAACATTTGTTTAGTATAATGTGTATAGTAAGATTTTGGACATGATATCAAAAAATGCATAATTAATTTATTTGCGTCTGATGTATTTTTGTGGGGTGAATGTAGTGAAAAGATTAAGTGGGCTAGAACAAAGTATATCAGAAGATAATGAGCAGAAACTTAATTTTTTATATAATGCTATTCAAGATACACAGGAAACAATAAAGTTTACAGATACAAAGTCTGGAACAATCTTTGTTTTGGGTACTGCATTTATAACTGCAATTGTAACTTTAGTAGATAAATATATAAACTTATTTAATAACCAGATTGGTATTTCTAAATGGATACTTATAATAGGGTCTATTCTATTTGGTGTATGCTTATTTGTTTCATTATACTTATCGCTAAAATCGATAAATCCAAGCAATAATCCAAATGAGCATATCGAATTCGGTGATGTTGATTATGAAGTAAATGTTAATTATTACCTTACTGGTCTTAATCCGTCAATGCGTTTTCGGGACTATATATGGGAATGTAAAGATTCAAAGTTTTCAACATCAGTTGAACAATACTTTAATTCTATAAGTAAAGTTGGTCCTGAAGGCTTGCTTTTATCCCTAACATATGAGTTTATCAAGTTATCATATATTAAGGAAAAGAAATACAAACGAACCCAATGTGCACTTAAATGGTTAGTGGCATGTTTATTTACTGCTGGATTTACTGCAATAGCATTCATATTATCTCAGAATATAGATACTGTTGATATGAGCAGTATAATTAACAAAAACTTAAATGACAAAAGCATTTACTGGCTCATTATAGGGTATTTTGTTGTAAGAATAGTATTGACGATACTATTCCAAAGCAAAACAAAAATTAGTGGTTTGTTGAACGCTTTGTTAAAATGTTGTACATATTCCTTGATTATAGGTGTAATAGGATATTATATGGCTGGAATATCAATATTTGATGTAATTTTAATCTTTTTAACTTCTCTTACAATTGAGAGAATAAACTTTTCTGCATTACTGAAAAAGATGCGCTTGATACAAGAAGACAGTAATACAAGAATTTCTTTGCTGCTTAATGATTTTTTGCATATAGCGGTTTTAATAACAATTTCATTTTTAAAAATATAGAGGAGGTTTTATATGGCTAGTCAATTTGATAAGAGTTTTAGTGACGTTTATAAAGCAGTCTACGAGAATTCGAAACAACACATAGGAGTGTTTTCTGGAGAGATGGCAGAAATTAAAAAATCTCTATCAGAAGGACTCGGACACCCTAACTTTACTGACATGAAGTATGGAGAGATTATTCCAGGTAGTATAATCGTATTCTTTATGGATATCCGTGGTTTTACTAAAATATCTATTGCACTGGATAATGAAGAATTAATAAGAATTCTGCAAGCCACTACTATTGCATCAATCTACAGTGTTAGAAAATTTGGAGGATATATAATAGAATATACTGGTGATGGTATAATGGCTTATTTTGGTGATGGTATTAAGACTAACTCGCGTGATGCATTCAATTCACTAAGGGCAGCAACATACCTGATGGAAGGAATAAAGAATAATGTTAACAGTTATTTAAGTAGAAATGGTGACGAAACAATTAGAGTAGGTATGGGTTTAGAATATGGAAATACATTATGGACTCAAATTGGTACTCCTGATGCCTGCCAACCTAAACCTGTTTCAGAGGTTACATTTATAGCAGGTAAAAACTCAAGTCATGCAAACCCTTGGGAGGTTATAATTGGCAAAAACATAGCAGAATGGGTTCCAGAAGGGTTTAAAGACACTTATAAGGCTTATGAGTTTCAAAAGGATAATGAGAAATATTCATATAAAAGATTCTTATTCAAGTGGCAGGAATTTAGTAAACAGTTTAATGCCAATCAGCAACAGACTGAGTATACTTTCTTGAAGAAGAACTTACCAGCATTAGGCACAACGATTATGTCTAATACAGACACAGTTATAAATACTTCAAATACTGCAACAAAGGGACCCAGGCCGCTCAAAGACCAGCCTTTCTTTTAGGTAGGTGCTGATAAATATGAAATGGTATGAAGCGGATAAAAAACGCCTTGTTTTAGAGTATGAAAAGGTGAAATCGAAATACCCACAATTTAAACTTGGTATTTATAAAGATTGCCTTGCTTGGGAAGGGGAAATACATTTTGACTCTGAAGATAAAGATTTTATACCGTTAAAAGTCAGGATAATATATGATGATTCATATCCTATTAGCCCTCCTAAAGTGTTTCCAATAGAACCAAAGATACCTGATAATTTATGGGGACATGAGTGGCATAGATGGGAAGAAGGGAACATTTGCTATGTGAACCCTAAAAATTGGAGTATTAACTATTATACTGTCGATGTAATTTCAAAGGTTCAAACATGGTATATAAACTTCTTATTATATGCCTTTAAGAAAATTGATAAAATGCCAGATGTAGGAATTGCAACAATATCAGACAAGGGAGGCAATTGATTTGGGGGATTTTGACTGTCTGTTGATTGGTAAGGAATTAATTAATAAAATTAGAGCCTCCACTATAGATTGGGGTTATATCAATGGATTTACCCATGACGATGTTCTAGGTGCTTTTTCTGCTGACATTGGAGAAAAAAATTCGGCAGTATCACAAGCATCTTTACTTATATCTCAACACAGATTTTTTAATAGTAGTAATTATAAAGAAGGTATATTATTGTGGGTTAAAATTAGCAACGATTTATTGAAACAAATTAAAAATATTTATATATCTGTTGAAGAATTAAAAGAAAAAATTCCATATGGGCTATTTGTAAAATTGGAGGAAAAAGTAGCGACTTATATGCTCTTATTGGGCGAAACAGATAAAGATTACCGCTTTTGCCTGGTGTTCAAAAGAAAGGATGAAGAAAAATTCGCTTTTGTACCAGGTGATATTGAGTTGTTGGACGAAGAACCTAATCCCTTTAAAAGGATAGATGGTTTAGTTCCTATTGAAGAACTGAAAGAAAAAAAAGTGGCGATTATTGGAGTTGGAAGTGGAGGAAGTTTTATAGCATTAGAATTAGCATCAGCAGGTGTAGGAACTCTTAATATATTTGACAATGACCGACTTTCTGTTGTTAATCTCTTCAGGCATGCTTGTGATAAAAGGGATTTAGGTAGGAAGAAGGTAGATGCAATTCATGATACTATCAAAGAGCACTTGTTGCCAACAGAGATAATTAAGAATCCTTATAATATAATGAATCATCCCGAAAAGTTAAGAGATGTTGTTAATGGGGTAGACCTCGTTATCTGTGCGACAGACAATGTTAAATCCAGGGAGTTGGTAAATTATATTTGTGTAAATGCTCAAAAGCCTCTTGTTCTTGTATGTACTTTTGATAATGCAAGAATTGGGGAGATTATAAGGGTGATTCCTAAAGAAACTGCTTGTTATGAGTGTGTAAGAACTCACCAACGTGAGCAAGGTTCTTTAATTAATGCTAATTATACTGATGACGAGCCTATACCCTACAGTTCGCAGATTAGGGAAAAAGAAAATGAAAACATTGGAACCAGAACAGATGTATTTATGGTTGCGGCATTAGCATCCAAAGTGGCTCTTATGACCTTAACCGAGGGAAAGAAAATATTTGGTGAACTACCATTTAATTATATCACTTGGGGCTCGGTCAGAAATATGGATTTTAACCCACCGTTTTCGTTTAATCTTCCATTTACAACAAATTACTGCAATTACTTGGTTAACCCACACTGCCCGATATGCGGAGATTTACCATCAGAGATAGCAGATATAAATATCGAGGAGCGATATAATGAAATTATGGCGGAACTTTTATCAAAACAAGTTTAGAATACTAAAACCTACTCTTATTGTAAAAAAGAGCGTTTACGATTTTATTATAAAAACTACAAAAGAGAGTCCTGATGTAGAAACAGGTGGCATATTAATGGGACATGATAAGGAGCCATTAACAGTTCATGTCACCCACGCTTCGCTTCCAGGACCTAATGCATTCCATTCTGCCACGAAATTTGTAAGAGATACAGAGTATTGCAGTAAGATACTATTGGAACATTATAATAATTTCGGTGTTGATTATGTCGGAGAGTGGCACAGCCATATTGTTCCTTTACATGGAATGAGTACTGGTGATTATTTAACAGTTGGTTCAATAATGAACGACCCAGATTACAAGTTTAATGCATTTGCTGTAATAGTTGCCGTTTTAAAAAAGGATGAAGTTAATCTCATCGGCTATGTATCGTCAAATAGATATATACAAAATGTTGGTATTACAATTGAAGATGATTAATGATTACAATATTACAATATATAAATACATTAAGTCTAAAAATAAGCAGTAAGGTTATGCAAATAAATAAGAATTGGAAAGTACAGAATGGCTCTCAGAACCAGGCTCCTACATCATTTTCAATATTTAGACGCATGTAAAAAAACCAGCAGTAAACGAATAAATGTGTTATAGATAACGAACTATATAGTTAAAATTATCCTGTGCAATTTTCCTCCGAAGCCCTTACAATATAGGGCAGGGGGAATGTATAATGGGTAGAAAATGTGTTGAGGTTAAATCACTTTATGGATTAACGATAGATGACTTAAATTTAATAGCCAATAGTTCTGACAGTAATTATACCAGAGACGTCGTCAAAGCTGTAATCATGAGGCATAAGGGTATCCATACGCAGGTTATTGCAGATACCTTGAGTAAATGTAACGCAACCATTGTGTCATATATCAACAACTGGAACGATAGCGGTATTGCTTGCATCGCCGACCTGCGGGGCGGCAATATTGAAAGTACTGTCACCGATGAAATGGTAGAGGATATCCGCAATATAGTTACCAGTAAGAGTCCTCATGAGTTCGGCTATGAACAAAACCGGTGGAACGCCAAGTTGTTAGTCAGGTATGTAGAAGACCACTGGGGAAAAGAATATTCCGACACCTGGATCCGTAAAATACTGGCTAATCTTGGTTTCTCGTACAAAAGGGGTGTTTATAAACCGAGCAAGGGAGACCCAAAGCTTCAGGAAAGCTTTAAAAAAAATGTCAGTTGTATTGGATATAATTGAGCCTTTAGGAGATGTCTCCCTGTGGTGTCAGGATGAAACCAGTAAAAGGCTCGAATCCAACAACTTTTATTCCTGGAGTCCTGTAGGCAAACCTACAGAAATTGAGTGTAACGGCTGTCATAAGGGCATCAATATCATTGGAGCTACGGAAGTACTGAATCATATGGGTTTTGTGTACGATGTATACTCCAAAAAAGAAGGCTCTTTGACAGCAGCTCATGTGGTCAAATATATGGAGCGTTTACTGGACTATGATAAAGCAAGAGGGATTTCTACCACCTTTGTCCAGTGGGATAATTCTCCGATTCATAAAGGCCCTTTGATACAAGAGTTTGTTGAGGCTCATAAAAGTGATTTAATAGTGTTGCATCAACCTCCTTATTCTCCACACCTGAATCCTCAAGAGGAGATGTGGCACTGGATGAAAAACTTTATTGCACAAGCCTCTGCTGTAAAGAACGAACAGGAACTATTGCATTTAGTAAATCGTTTTGAGGCATATATTAAAGCTCATCCTGATGAGGTTAGGCATCGGCTATATGCCCGGAACTACTTTCCATGATTGCCAATTTGGCAATTGTAGGCTTTAATGTTCGTTATCTATATATCATTTGTATAAATGATTAACATTTTATTACCTTCCATATGTATTCTTCCAACCTGTATTCCTTATTATTTAAGATGTTATCTATAATATCGATAGTTATGTCGTTTTTATCCTTTGCTAAAATATTATGAACTCTATATATTAGATACTTTTTACCTTCTGATTGTAACTGGCGAGCCGTACATAATTCATTTGCTGTAATATAAAAATCATTTTCATTTGATGCTTCAGTTTTAACTTCAATATAAAGTTCATTTCCATTCCTATCATATGAAAGTATATCATATCCGTTAGATGGGTTTTTGGCAGGGGTATTATCTACCATGTCTTGATATTTTGTACCAGCAAGATTCTTTCTTTCTAAGTCATATACATATGCCTCACCCAGTTTGCCAATTTCCATCTGGAATTTATGCAGTTTTAAATAGTCAAATTCGGGAGAAAGTTTTTTTCTTAATTCATCAAAGGTATAAATTATTGATGAAATATTAATGTCGTCTTTTATACTCATTCCTTCAATATTTTGGCTTATTATAGGTTCTACCTTTAAGTTAGAGTTTTTTTTTAATTTATCTGCACAATTAATACAAATAATTCTTTTATTGACGGCTTGCCAATTATCTATAGTATTAGTATACATGTTTCCACAATGAGAACATTTAAGCATATTTTCATTTCTTGAATTCTTTATAACTTGCGGAATTAAGCCTTCAATCTCAACTAATTTTCCGAGTTTTGTTATTATACCATTTACATTAAATCCTGGATACCTTGTTTCTTTTAAATGGTTTAAAAGAGGTGCAAACTTTTCTGGAACATAATACTCACCATTATTTGTTTTTAGGATATTATTATTATATTTTGTAGCGTCTGTTGACTTTAATTCATTAACACCGCACTCTGTATGTGTGTATTGTAAAATAAAAGTACAGCAAGTTGCCACGTAAAAGTGCAGCAGCTTGCCAAACAAATTTGAGAATATTTTACAGTAAATATTAATACAACTTTCACTGCGGTTGATTTCTATCGTCAACGGCAGGCATATTTAGCTATTCATGATTTTGATAGAAGAAAAAAACATTGCCAGCACCCAATTAAAAATAGTACCCTTTAGTTGTCAATGCTAAGGGGGTACGGAAAGGATGCTAACAATGGCTGATATTAAGTATATCAAAGATTTATCGGATAAGAAAGGCTTATCCTTACGAGAAATTTCAAGAATAACCGGTTTTAACTTCAGAACTGTCCAGAAATATGTGGATAAGGATGATTGGTCAAAACCATTAACCAGAAAAAAGAACAGCAAAAGTGTACTTGACTCATTTGCAAAAACTATTGATGAATGGCTGGAAGCCGATTTAAAGGCACCAAGGAAACAGAGACATACAGCCAAAAGAATATATAATCGGCTTAGTAAGTTATACAAAGATGAATTTACTGTATCATATCGAACTGTTGCCAGATATGTAGCAGAAAAGAAACGAAAACTATATGGAAGCAATGAAAGCTATATCCCGCTTTATCATCCTGCCGGGGAGGCGCAGTTAGACTTTGGAATGGCAGAATTTGTGGAAAACGGGATTCGATATGAAGGCTGCTATGTGGCCATGTCTTTCCCATACAGCAATGGCGGTTACATACAGGCCTATAAGGGAACCAACATTGAATGCCTGCTCCAGGGTATGCAAAATATATTCAATCACATGGGACGAGTTCCCACCTGTATATGGTTTGATAACGATAAGGCTGTTGTAAAGAAGATATTGACTAACGGTGAGAGGGAAGTTACAGACGCATTCAACAGATTTCGACTGCATTATGGTTTTGAGAGTAATTTCTGCAATCCCGACAGTGGGCATGAAAAAGGGCATGTGGAAAACAAGGTAGGCTATTCAAGAAGAAATATGCTGGTTCCGGTGCCGGAATTCAAAGACCTTCAAGAATTTAATAAGAACCTGCTGATCGAATGTGATGAAGATATGCATCGTAAGCACTACTTAAAAGATATCCTCATTAAAACTCTGTTTGAACAGGATAAGAAAGCAATGAAACCTTTGCCAAAAGCTGAGTATGAGATCTACCGTCTTGAGAAAGTGAAGTCCGATAAATACGGGAAAGTGAACTTTGAAAACAGAAAATACTCTGCCAGTCCTGAGCATGCTCAAAGGGAGCTTTTTGTGAAAGCCAATGCTTTCAATGTCTGGATTCTTGATGATCAGTATCAGGTTGTTCAATGGCATAACCGATTATATGGAAAACAAAAAGAATCTATGAAATGGGAACCCTATCTGGTACTGATGAGTAACAGACCAAATGCCATAAAATATACCGGCTTTTTTCAGCAGTTGCCCCAAACATTGCAGGAGTACCTTTCTGGCTGTGATTACGAGCAAAAGAAAGCTACCCTAAGAATGCTGAAGAAGATGGTTGCTAACAGTGAGCTTGAAACAGCAGTGGATGCTTTTAACTACTGTGTTCAAAAAGGTATACAAGACTTGGATAGTATATGGGCCCGTTATTACAGTATGGTCTTCGCAAATGCTCCCATACCTGATATTGTTGTGAAAGATGAAATCCCTTGTCTGTCATATGAGGTGAATAACTCAATCTACGACGACCTGCTTGAGAGGGGGCTTCCTCATGCATGAACTAATTGCTGCCTACTGTAACACTCTAAAACTTGGCTCAAGAATTGCCAAGAATTATTCGCAGATTGAGGCCGAGACCCATGAGGAATTTCTTGCTAAGCTTTTGGCTATGGAAATAGAGGCCAGAGAACTCAATCGTAAAAATGCCCTGCTGAAGCAAGCGCAATTTGATGTCTTGAAAACCTTTGGAGACTTTCGGTTTGAAAAGATGAGTATACCCAATACTATCGATGTAGAAGCTATTAAAACAGCTTCTTTCGTTGACAAAAAGGAAAACCTGATTCTCTATGGATCTGTTGGGCTTGGGAAAACTCACCTGGCTACGGCAATGGGTGTGGAAGCCTGTAACCGTGGGAAAAGGGTAAGGTTTTTCCGCACATCTTCACTTGTTAATCAACTATTGGATGCCAAAGCTGAAGGAAGCCTTAAACGTTTTATGAAGCAATTGAATAAGGCAGATTTGATTATTTGCGATGAATGGGGTTTCATTCCATTTGAAAAAGAGGGAGCGCAACTTTTATTTCAGGTTATATCAGACTGTTACGAACGCAAAAGTCTAATTATTACTACTAATTTAGAATTCAGTAAATGGAACAGTATTTTCTACGATGAAAAGCTAACAAGCGCAATCATTGATAGAATTATTCATCACAGCCACTTAATTGTATTTGAAGGTTCAAGTAATCGTTTAGAGAACTCCTTGATGAAAGTACGATAAAAATTCATACCTTATATTAACAAAATTGGATTGCTTGGGTGCTGCATTTTTCTTGTCATTTTGATGCATTTCTAGTTGACAAAACACACTGTATGAAAAAGTATGTACCAGCAAAATGCCATTTTCAACATTTCTGGATTATCTTCATGCTCTAAATTCATTAACTCTTCTATTTTATATATTTGCTCTATTGTAAGGCTTGGTTTATATTCTGCTTTTTCTGGAACACCATTTAATAATCTCTCAAAATGATTTATTAGATTACTTTTTATCCAGATTTTTTCAAAACCTTTAGGATTTTTTATTATATTGTAAGCATAAATATATTTAAAAAAAGATTCACAATATTTATCTTGGGAGCCATACCTTTCTTTATTTCTAAAATATTCCTGAACTTTCTTAAAATCTTCTATATCTAATTTTGAGGCATCATCCTTTCCTAAAACATAGAACAGATTTGATATTGCACTTATGTAAGCACGATGAGATATAGGTTTATAATGTTTAAGGAAATCATCAATAATTTTTTGAGTCTGAGGGGTTAATACTTCCAACATTACTTTTGTATCTAACTTATCATTATTAACACGCATTTTATCACCCACTACAAAATAATCAAATAACATATATATTATAAACTATTATGGCTTTATTTTCCATAGAGAAATCGATTTCATATCAAAACTACTGCATATATTAAGAATTTTGCAAGGCTTAGTGCAGTCGCCACAGATTATCTGTATATTTCTTGGTTCTTTGTAATTTTTTCTGTTGTATAACCCAAAAAAACTCGTGTCACGAATAAAAAAGTCGTGTTAAAAATAAAAAAGTCATGTTAAAAGTCATGGTGAAAATAGGGTAGAAAACCTTATTGGAGCCATGACTTTTTAATAGGATTACTAGGCTCAAGGAGTAAGGTATAAGGCTAAAAATATTGATTTTAAAGGGTTTGAAAAGATTGTTGATGAAAGATATTGATAAAAACTTTCCCCTTTTTCCTTTTAACTTTTCCCTATTCCTGACACGACTTTTTTATCTAAAATGAGGCTGAAAATAGGAAGAAAATAGGAGAAATGAACAAGGAAAATGGGTGATTTATGACATGACTTTATTATATGGAAAGAATTAGGAAAATGGGCATAAGGCGAGAAGGGATAAGGGTTTGAGGGATTTCGGTTTGGAGCGGAGTTTATTTTAAATATACATAGTTAGGGGTATGGATTTTTAGGGAAAAGGAATAAGGAAAATGTTTTAGAAATAATAAAGTTGACTCTATGATAATAAAGTTGGTTCTAAAATAATAAAGTTATTCCCAAAATTAGATTTTCACATCGTAGGGGAGGTTTGGGGTATGTTATGGGAACGTATTCTTGAATTATGTGATAAATATAAAAAACATATTTTTTGATTTATAAGATAATGTATTTATTGTTGACAGAGAAATAAATCAATACTATTATATATATGAGTATAATTGAATATAATCATATGGTGGTGATAAATTGGATTTAATAGAAATCTTTAAAGCGTTGGGAGATGAAAACAGAATTAGAATACTCAATTTGCTAATAAGACAGGAACTCTGTGTGTGCGAGATAGAAACAGTGCTGGATATGACGCAGTCTAATGCTTCAAGACATCTAAATAAATTAAAAACTTCAGGTATTATAACCAGTGAAAAGAAATCTCAATGGGTCTATTACAGAGTAGATAACAAGTTTATTGAAGAAAATAACCTACTGTATGAATTTATTAAAAACAAGATGGCTGAAAATACACAATTGTTAAGAGATATAGAGACACTTAAAAAATATAAAAACAGTAACTTTACATGTGAGCAACTACGGGAAGATAAAAGTCAGGTTCTTAAGTATCTTCGAGAGCAGTGCAATAACAATTAATGAAAATTATTAATAATAGAAAACTGATTTTAGTTATTTTTCTGTAAAAACTTTAAATTAGTCACTATATGATTATAACTGAATATAATCATATAGTAAGAACAAGATAATTTAAATTGATAGGGGGCATAAAACTTGAGTGACAAAGAAACAATGCAAGAAAATAAAGGATTAGGTTTTTTTGAAAAGTACCTTACAGTATGGGTAGCAGTATGCATTATAGTAGGAGTTGCAATAGGACAATTAGTTCCTTCAATCCCTGAAACTTTAAGCAAATTTGAATATGCAAATGTATCAATTCCTGTTGCTATTCTCATATGGCTAATGATTTACCCAATGATGCTGAAAATTGATTTTTCAAGCATTGTCAGGGCAACAAAAAAACCGAAGGGACTAATAGTTACTTGTGTAACAAACTGGCTTATCAAGCCTTTTACAATGTATCTTATTGCAGCGTTTTTCTTGAAAGTAGTGTTCAGTAGGTGGATTGGTCCGGATTTAGCGACAGACTATCTTGCAGGTGCAGTATTATTAGGAGCCGCACCATGTACCGCTATGGTATTCGTATGGAGTTATCTGACAAAAGGCGACCCTGCTTATACATTAGTGCAGGTAGCAGTGAATGACCTGATAATATTGTTTGCATTTACACCAATTGTTGCATTCCTATTAGGGGTAAGTAATGTGACCGTTCCTTATGACACGCTGATATTATCAACAATCCTGTTTGTTGTTATTCCATTGGCAGGAGGGTACCTTACTAGAAGGAACATCATTAAACATAAGAGTATAGAGTATTTCGAGAACATTTTTCTCAAGAAATTTGATAATGTAACAATCGTAGGTTTGCTTCTCACTTTAGTAATTATTTTCTCGTTCCAGGGTGAAATAATTTTAAGTAATCCCTTGCATATTATATTAATTGCCATACCATTAATTATCCAGACATTCTTTATATTCTTCATTGCTTATGGATGGGCAAAGATATGGAAACTTCCCCATGATATTGCAGCACCTGCGGGAATGATTGGAGCAAGCAATTTCTTTGAACTTGCAGTTGCAGTGGCAATTTCACTCTTTGGACTGGAATCTGGAGCCGCTCTTGCAACAGTTGTAGGGGTATTGGTTGAAGTCCCGGTCATGCTTACATTGGTCAGGATTGCAAATAGTACAAGGCATTGGTTTCAATAACCTTGTAGAAAAAGGTGGTATCGAATGAAAAAGAAGGTTGCTTTTGTATGTGTCCACAACTCTTGCCGTTCTCAAATGGCAGAAGGTTGGGCAAAGAAGTTGGGAAGTGACGTATTAGAAGCATATTCGGCAGGGACGGAAAAATACCCTGAAGTGAAGCCACTAGCAGTACAGGTAATGGAAGAAGCAGGAGTGGATATGAGTGACCATCATCCGAAACTATTAAGCGATATTCCGGCGGAAGTAGATATATTAATAACGATGGGATGTAATGTAGAATGCCCTTATGTACCATGCCAGCATATAGAAGATTGGGGGCTTAGTGACCCGTCAGGCGGACCAATAGAGGATTACAGAAAAACAAGAGATATAATTAAGGAAAAAGTCGAGGATTTAATACAGAGAGTAAAGAACAATCAGATTTGATAAGCGGTATGTAATTAATCAAAATAAGAGAATTGCAGTGAAGTTGAAAAGTGCAAACATGTTGAAAAATAACTTGAAGTGTGTAAGGGGTAAAGGGGATGTTTTCATATGAACATATTAGCCATGATATTCGGTTGGTTAAATGACCAACTATTAAAAATGAGATGGCTTTCAGAATTGGTAAGACTTCTTGTGGAAAAAGTATTTGGTTTACCTGTTAGCGAAAGGATAGGCGGAAGTATTCACTTTTTTATATACGATACAATTAAAATATTTATATTATTATCACTATTAATATTTGTCATATCCTATATCCAGAGTTATTTTCCGCCAGAGAGGACAAAGAAGATTCTCGGAAAGATAAAAGGCATTAAAGGGAATATACTTGGGGCACTGCTTGGTACGATAACTCCCTTTTGCAGTTGCTCCAGTATACCAATTTTTATAGGTTTTACTTCGGCTGGATTGCCTTTAGGCATAACCTTTTCTTTCTTAATATCTTCGCCAATGGTAGATTTGGCGTCATTAATGTTGTTAATTTCATTTTTCGGTCTTAAAATTGCCATAGCCTATGTTGTAGTAGGCTTAATTTTGGCAGTTATTGGAGGAACTTTAATAGAAAAGTTTAGACTTGAAAAATATGTAGAAGGATATGTAAGGGAAATTGAAAATGTTGATGCGGAAGTGCCTGAAATGACTCGTAAGGAAAGAATATCATATTCAAAGGAACAGGTCAGAGATATTATCAAAAGGGTTTGGCTATATGTATTAATCGGTGTAGGCATAGGGGCGGCTATTCATAACTGGATTCCACAGTCATTCATAGAAAATGTGGTTGGAGGTAATAATCCATTTGCAGTGATGCTTGCTACTGTAGTGGGCATTCCAATGTATGCTGATATATTCGGTACTCTTCCAATAGCCGAAGCGTTATTTGCAAAAGGAGTGGACGTAGGGACTATAGTGTCATTTATGATGGCAGTAACAGCCCTGTCTCTGCCTTCCATAATTATGCTCAGAAAGGTGGTAAAGCCTAAACTTTTAGCAATCTTTGTATCTATCGTATCAGCAGGGATTATTATTATTGGATACTTATTTAATGCTTTTTCATATATTTTTGTGTAAAGCAGAGATTCATTCTGAAATGATGAGTCTTGTAAAATGCACAGGATGTGAAATCTGTGTAAAAGAAAATTGTGGAATGACGATAATAACGGAAAAAATATTGATTGATGAGGAGGATTTATTATGGTAATCAAAGTTTTAGGTTCAGGATGTTGTAATTGCAAAAAATTAGAGGCTAATGTCAGAGAGGCTGTAAAGGAACTGGGACTTGAAGCCACTATTGAAAAAGTAGAGGATTTTAAGGACATTATGGCATATGGTGTAATGAGAACACCTGCACTTGTAGTAGATGAACAGGTAAAGATTATGGGAAGAGTTCCGTCGGTAGAGGATATTAAAAGATATTTATAACGAGGCGGGAGCATATTTCCGCCTCATTGAAACGCCGCTAATGTAAGAAAATTTTACTACAACCGAAAAATTTTCTTATGAATCTAGGCGTTATAAAGAAGGAGGCTTTTATTATGGGATGTTGTGAAACTCAAAGAAATAATACATGCTGTAGTACGAGTTGCGGGTGTGAAGAGCAAAATTATGAAGAAGAAAAGAAAAAAATAATAATTGATTTTTTGTTTTTAGATTTAAGTATATGTACAAGATGCCAGGGCACGGAGAGCAGTCTTGAAGAAGCCATTAAGGACGTTGCTAAAGTGCTTGAATTAGCGGGCATAGAAGTTGTTGTAAATAAAATTCATATTGATAGTAAGGAAAAGGCCATACAGTATAGATTTGAGAGTTCACCTACTATCCGTATTAATGGAAATGATATACAACTGGAAATGAGAGAATCACTTTGTGAATCATGTGGCGATTTGTGCGGGGATGAAGTGGACTGCCGTGTATGGGTGTACAAAGGTAAAGAATATAATGTTCCTCCAAAAGCAATGATAATTGATGCCATACTTCGTGAAGTATATAGTGACAAAAAAGCACAGTTAAATAATAGAGTTGGTAAGGAAGCATATCAATTACCGGAAAATTTACGTCGATTTTTTGAATCGATTGAGAAAAATAAGAATTGTGAATAAATGATAGGACTAATGTGCGATTTAATATAGAAGAAGATTAAAGCCTAAGCACATCAACATCTTGACCATATGAACCTTTCTATAAATAGGGCTATTATGATTTTTTAAATGCTTTGGAGATTTAGCAGTCTTTCCAAGGCATTTTTTATAACAGTCTGTAAAGTTCAAACTTATTCATTTGTAAAAATTTTTTCTAGGTGAATTTTAAGTCCACCAAAAGTATGTGATACTGCGCAATCATCGCCTTTGCAAATAGCAGGTGAAAATATTATGGAGTATGTAAAGATTATAAAATATTAGGGGTCAATTGTAACTGATTCATTATCTAAACAAGATTTTAACATCTTTATATAGCCATACAGCATTTTTATTACTTCAAGGAATTTCTCATCTAAAGTTTTGTATTGTTCTTCACTTATATAATGGTTTTGATATGCGGTTAGTAAATGGTTTCTCGTTTCACCACAACTGCCAAGGGCAGCGTTGGCATGGAATAATTCCCGCTTTATAAATAGTTGGGTATTTCCTTCGGCTATGTTTGCGGAAATACTTCGACTGCTTCTAATGATTTGGTCAGTAAGCCGGTACTGCTCATGGCTTGGAAACCCTTTAACCAATGCTTCTATTTCTCGTTCAAGAGCGTTTGCCTTCTGCCAAACTTTAAGCGTCTTAAAATCCCTTATGACTAAACCATTGCTCATTTAGATTCATCCTTTCAAATATTAGATTTTCCCACATTATACGGATTGTTAAGCGTAAGTCAAATTTTTATACTAGAATTTTTTATAAAATTATTTCAAATAGTTAAAAGGCTTAAGGAGTTTTATAATGCATAATTAGTCCTTAACATTTGCACTTAGGATTAATATCCTAACATGATTTTTGACGCTTAAAAGTATATTAAAGCATTGTTATATCAATGAATTGGGGGGATTTACTAAATACATATATAATTTAGAGAAGGGTAAAGTGATAAGGAGGAAGAGGATATAGGATATAAAGAAAAACAAAAATACTTGACTTTGTAATAGATGATTTACTATAAAGAATTGTCTTTTATAATAAGGTATTTTATATAAGTTGACATTATATACCTCCGTTAAGATAAATTCCTACGCTTACCTTATTAACAGGTAAGCAATTTTTTTATTGTAGAAATACTTGAAATTATAAAAAGTGATTTATTAAAAGAACTATAACGAACTAAACCACAAGATTGGAGGAATTGTTATGAGAAACAGGATTTTATTAGGCCTTGATAATGGTAACAAATGTACAAAAACAAGTGAAGGTTATATTAGCGAATCAGGTTTTACTAAATCAAATACTGAACCAATTTCATCAAGCAATCTTTTAATTTATGAAGGTAAATTTTATAGCATCGGAGGCCAGAGGTTAAGTGTTCAAATGGACAAGACAATCAACCAGGATGCTTTCATCCTATCGTTACCTGCAATTGCAGATGCGATAAACAAAGCACAAGTAGAAGGTGAAGTAGATGTAATCCTGGGTGTAGGGCTTCCGATTGTCAATTATGGAATTCTTAAAAGAAAGTTTCGGGAATATTTTTTAAAGCAGAATATAAAGTTTAATTTTAACAAAAAGAATTATGCAATCAATATAGTTGATTGCCGTACTTATCCTCAAGGGTATTCCGCATTAATAACGGTGTTTAACAGTTACAAAAACCTTCTATGCAATGTTATTGATATTGGTGGATATACAATTGATTTCTTCAGGGTAGAGAATGGAATAATTGATATTAAATCATGCTACTCACTTCCCGATGGAATCATTACATTAATTGCAAATGTTCAACAGGAACTATTAAAAATGAACATCAGACTTACTGAAGGACAAGTACAGGATATAATAGCAGGCAAAGAACCAGTAATTTTTGAAGTAGACGTTAAAGAAATGGTCGAAGTATTTGCAAAAGACTACACAGAAAATATATTATCGAAAATCCAAGAGTATGGGTTTGAATTTCGGAACGCTACTGTTTTTACTGGCGGGGGAAGTATGTTACTAAAGAGATACATCGAAGAATCCAGTAGAGTAAAATATGCGGATTTTCTTGACCAGTTTGCCAATGCACGTGGTTATAAGATTCTACTTGAGCAGGAATTAAGAAGGTGATACTATGGCAACAAAACGGATAAATTTGTCTTTTTCTTTAGATAGAGAGGATGATGTGAAGGTATATAACATACTTTCTGCACAAAAGTATAAAACAGATTATGTAATTAAGGCGGTGTTAAGTTATATAGGAGAAAGGGATAAGGGTTTTGATAAGGAAAAAATAAAGGAGGCTGTGAAAGAAGCGATAGCGGAATGTGGAGGAATTACCACAGAAAACAAGGGAAAAGAGAATAATAGTTGCGTCGAACATGAATTACCTAACGAAATATTTAATATGTTCGATAATCTATAACCATTATGAGCAGGGAAGTTTCAGACTTCCTGCTTTTTTCTTAGATAATATATATGTAATAAATAGGCAATGGGTTACAAATTTCCTTAGGTTGTTTTTACCATTTTCTCCTCGCCCCTTATCACTTATGTCCTAACAGGAGGTTCCAAAATGAACTGGAATAAAAAGTAAGGTACTACAAGGAACTATAGTTTGATGGATAGTTGAAATATAAAGACAGACTCTTTACAAATAACATTGCTATATGATATTCTTAAAACACATTCTGGGGAATGTAGTTGGTAAACGGGCAAAATAGGGGAAGAGATTGCTTTATTGCAGTTTCTTTCCCTATTTTGTATAAAAAGCAATTCTCTTTTCAGGAGTATGAAGTGTAAAACACGATTTTAGAATCGATATCCTTTATATAGAAAACTAATAAGAATCAATTCTTAGAAACCATTCTTTTTACATTAGAAACAGAGCAAATAAGTAGGTTTTTAATAGGGAAAAGGAGTTAGAAACGGTTTTGAGGGTTATGGGGTGAAAAAGTGATTCTAAAAAAGCAGGTGTAGGGGGATAATAGGTTAAAGGGGATAGGGGGCTTGGAATTAAAAACTGCATTGATAATAACTATTAAAGCATTAAATTTTCTTATCCATTAAATCTTATCAAAATCTATAAAAAGACTCTATTAATAACTTAGGTTGTACTATATAATAGTAAATAGACATTCTTGGCAAAATGTAGCACAATATTGCGTGTATCCTTTGGTAGTGTCAAAAGACTTATGAAAAACGTTTGTTCGGGTGAATGATTTTCATCCTCTGGCAAAATTATAATCTGCGTCCTTGAATTTTCGTCAAGGCTGAAATGAACGGGCTTCCAGCCCGGCCTTGACAAAAATTCAGACGCAGATTAAGGGGGTTTTCAAGAGGATGAAAGTTAAAATCTGACAAAATCAGGGGGGTAGTAGGGTCGAAACTATCTAGGCCTTGGTAATAAAGCGTTTGAAGCATTTTAAGGGTAAAAACTTTTGACACTACCTATCCTTTATGAGGTGAAAAAATATGAAAACTATAGATAACGAACTATATAGTTAAAATTATCCTGTGCAATTTTCCTCCGAAGCCCTTACAATATAGGGCAGGGGGAATGTATAATGGGTAGAAAATGTGTTGAGGTTAAATCACTTTATGGATTAACGATAGATGACTTAAATTTAATAGCCAATAGTTCTGACAGTAATTATACCAGAGACGTCGTCAAAGCTGTAATCATGAGGCATAAGGGTATCCATACGCAGGTTATTGCAGATACCTTGAGTAAATGTAACGCAACCATTGTGTCATATATCAACAACTGGAACGATAGCGGTATTGCTTGCATCGCCGACCTGCGGGGCGGCAATATTGAAAGTACTGTCACCGATGAAATGGTAGAGGATATCCGCAATATAGTTACCAGTAAGAGTCCTCATGAGTTCGGCTATGAACAAAACCGGTGGAACGCCAAGTTGTTAGTCAGGTATGTAGAAGACCACTGGGGAAAAGAATATTCCGACACCTGGATCCGTAAAATACTGGCTAATCTTGGTTTCTCGTACAAAAGGGGTGTTTATAAACCGAGCAAGGGAGACCCAAAGCTTCAGGAAAGCTTTAAAAAAAATGTCAGTTGTATTGGATATAATTGAGCCTTTAGGAGATGTCTCCCTGTGGTGTCAGGATGAAACCAGTAAAAGGCTCGAATCCAACAACTTTTATTCCTGGAGTCCTGTAGGCAAACCTACAGAAATTGAGTGTAACGGCTGTCATAAGGGCATCAATATCATTGGAGCTACGGAAGTACTGAATCATATGGGTTTTGTGTACGATGTATACTCCAAAAAAGAAGGCTCTTTGACAGCAGCTCATGTGGTCAAATATATGGAGCGTTTACTGGACTATGATAAAGCAAGAGGGATTTCTACCACCTTTGTCCAGTGGGATAATTCTCCGATTCATAAAGGCCCTTTGATACAAGAGTTTGTTGAGGCTCATAAAAGTGATTTAATAGTGTTGCATCAACCTCCTTATTCTCCACACCTGAATCCTCAAGAGGAGATGTGGCACTGGATGAAAAACTTTATTGCACAAGCCTCTGCTGTAAAGAACGAACAGGAACTATTGCATTTAGTAAATCGTTTTGAGGCATATATTAAAGCTCATCCTGATGAGGTTAGGCATCGGCTATATGCCCGGAACTACTTTCCATGATTGCCAATTTGGCAATTGTAGGCTTTAATGTTCGTTATCTATAAAAGCAAAACAATTATTATAGCAGTATTTTTAATAATACCTTTGATACTGTTTTTATCAAGTTATATGGGTTTCCGCAGTCAAAAAATCAATAATGAGCACTTAGAAAGTTTCAAAAATAACCTTATGGCAACTATCCAGCAAAAATCATATTTTGATATGAAAAATATAACTCATTTTGAATGGGAGAGAATGTATATTATACGACCTTATACCAGCAGAACAGAAATGCAAAAAATAGTAGGAACAAAATGGACCACTGCCGATACATATATTGGTTATCTGATATTTGATAAAACCTGGCTCGGAGAGCATCCACTGGATGATGACATATTTCAAAAATTAGTTTTTGTGAAAGATAATAAAGTAGTTTTGGATGTTACGCTCGACAGAAGCGATGTAGATTTTACACAAATTAATAGTCCTGTTATAAATGATAATGTCTTATTTGACATTGATAAAACAGATGGAAGAAATATTATTAAAATAAGTAAGCAATAGAGAATACGATGCTTTCGTAAAAAAGAGAATGTTTGGAGTGAATAAGGTATGAAAAAAGAAAAATCAATAAAGATGATTACTATATTTACTGTTATATGTGCTTTAGTAGCATTTATCAGTTTATTTTCCAGTTATCTGCTGTCATTATATTTATCTCATAAATTCAATATAGATACAAGAGATGCTGGTTCAATAGGAATTATAGGCGGTGCAGATGGACCAACAGCAGTTTATTTGTCAGGTCAGTCTTCTTCGCACTTGTTTACTGCAATCTTTGCATTGCTAACAATATTGGGATTCATATATCTAGTTGTTATCAAATATAAGAAAAATCATAATTAATCCAGAATCAGTTATTTATCAGGAGCAAAGATGTAACAACAGGTTTGTTTGTACAGAAAAGATAATATAACATATTATATAAAAAGGCTTTCCAGTCAAAACTGAAAAGCCATAAGATTATTAATCAGATAACCATTTATCCAGATATTTTATCATCTCACTTACATCTGGATAATGCTGTGAGAATCTTTCAGGTGCCAGTTCGGGCACTCTATCTGACAATTTATTCAGCAATTCCTTTAATTCATTCAGTAAATCTATCCCGTCGTTGTAGTTATAATGGTAAACAGTTTCAAGTATGTCAAGGTAATATTCGGCATCCTGATATTCCCTTGAGTCTTTACCAAAGTTCTTGTCTATTGCAGAAAGTATATTCTTAATTTCTTGTTTTAAATTCTTGGCTTTCATATAACCACGTCCTTTCATTTGATTTTAAACAGAATACAGAATTATGGTTTGTAAAGTCAAGTTTTTTTGAATAAAAATAAGTTTTAAAGATTACGGCTCATTAAAAAGGAATACTGACATCGTCATATATAGGGGTGAAGTTGCCATCATCCAGTACAGCGGTGATAGGGGCTATACCAGTTGAAGACTGGTGACTTTCATTTTTGGGGATGTAATCCCAAACATCAAAATCTTCATTTCTTATTATATTGCCTACAATAGCCGCAATCTGTTTTTTGGAACATTCGTTGTCTATTTTCTTAATTAAATCTAACAGTACTTACGCAAAACAAAATGATCCTTGAAAAATAAAGATTTCACGCACTTAATTTGTCCCAAATGGTTGTTGCGAGAGGATTTGAGACAGTATTTACCTCTTTACCTGTCCGGTCTTTGGATGTTACATTAATAATGTACACAATACCGTTGACTTTAACCTGGACAATGTCCTGCAGGAAGCTGATGGTTTCACCCATGGTATTCAAATTATTCTGTATCTGCAAAATCTGCACGAATACAGAAGTTATGAACACCAAGGAGAAGTGACCCTCAAGTTTTCTAATAGACCGGACTTGAACTTTTTCAAAGTTCAGAAACTGCTTGATGTCTCTGAAGAATACTTCAATGTCCCAACGGCAAAGGTATTTCTTGAGGATGTCTTGAGCAGCTACACCGGGCAAGTCAGTAATGATAAATCTGGTGTTTTGGATAGATGCGTTATAGCCGTTTTTGACTATTGCCATCATGGTGTTACCCACACCAGGTAAGATTACCGATAAAGCCTTGATGTAGAAGCCTGTACCGGGGTAGTACCTGTACTGTTTCTTGCTAAACAGCAGGCTTATGGTCTTAACGTTAAAGTTAACCCTGTTGTTGTACAGCACTTTGCGGTTATTCTTTATCATGCAGACATAGTGGTAACCGCACTCTGAGAGCTTTTGCAGGAGCTCTTTACAGGAATACCAGGTGTCGAATGTGACGTATTCGGCAGCCAAACCAAATTTGTGGGCGAAGGATATCATACGTATGGCTAGTTCAACCTTGGTATGATATTCTTCACACTTTTCTTCCGGTTTCCATATCCGAAACGCCACGGGGATTTTAATCCAACCATTAGACCATAGAAGGACTACAATGTGCATTCCCCAGACATACCGATTATTTGTGTGATCGTATACATAAGATGTCGGGAAAATGCTCTTGCCGAAAGGCTTCCTGATAATCACATCATCGATGATCAAATATCCAAGACCAGCCGTTTGTGACTGTATTGCCTGGATGAACAGGATCATGATATTTGTGTTATTAATAGAAAGCAACGGCAGCAGCCTTGTTATGGCATCATGGGATACCCAGTACAGCTTCTGCGCAATATATGTTGCTGTAGGATTATTAAACAGGATTATACCCATACATGCTGCAACGAAGACCAGTGTATACTTCTCAGGGAACAAAAACTTATCCAAATTGAACTTTCTCACCAGTTCAGTAATAATATCGTGAATGCCGTGCTTGGCAACGGTTATGTCGGAAATGCAATTTTTGGTAGACCTCATGGAACCCCTGCCAAAAGAATAGCATAATTCGAAAACTGGTGAATAGCTGTAATATATGGAAACCTCAATGCAACAACCTTTTAAGCTATATTCTGTTTTCAAAGTGCTGATATGACTTGTTTATGTTACTTTTGCGTAAGTACTATAAATCTAAATTAAATCTCTTTTTCAGATGAAACAGTTGTGCTTTAGAAATGTTGATTAGGTTTTCTCCTGCATTTCTTTCTTCTTGAGCATTGCCTGCGTTAATATTGCCATTTTCTTTTATGGCAGTTTCTGTTTCATCAGTATCCTGCATGTCATGATAATCTTTTGTAGAAAGGTTAAAGAGAATTTTTATTTCTTCTTCTCTAAAGCAACATAATTTTTTTAATACTGCAAGTTGCTGATATGTCATATCCTTTAAATCTATATGCTTAACAATTGCTTCAGCAAAATTAGTCATCTGGTTTATATCTCTTGGGTCAATACACATAATTTCATTTTCAGTGTACAGGCCTGTTTTTAATAGAGTGTTTAAATCTTCATTACTTGCAGGGGTAAAAGAATAGGCTTGTTTTTCCCATAGACTAATTAAAAGCCTTAGCATGTTATCATCACGCAGTTTAACGGAACAATCGGTAATATCTTTTCCTAATTCTTTAAAGGTACTTATAATTCTAATATTCCTGAAACCAAACTGCCAAAGGCGGTAGGCGGCTGCAATGCTTTTGCTTTGTCCAACCTTATGGTCATCATTATCAAAGAATAAGTTAATAACCACATCTTTGCCGCAATATTTATCAATTAAGTATATATGGAAGTCGGTTAAATTTGCCTGCCCTGGAGAAACGGCGTCATATCCCATGCAGGAAAGTTTTATTGCATCTGCAATGCCTTCTGTAATCCATAATGCATTAATGCATTTATTCTTCAGTTCGTAAAGGTTAAAAAGGAAGTTTCCAGGTTTAAACGGAACAAAATTTCTAAAGGCCGTTCCGTTTTTATTTGCTGTCAAGTTATCCTGATAATCGGTCACGTTAAGGTATTTGTACTGTTTTGGAGCATTTAAATCTGTTTGTCGGCACTGGTACCCGACAACTATGCCAGTTTCATGGTCTTGAACGGGAAACAGGACTCTGTCATTCAGCATAAAGAAATCACTGTAGTAGAGTTGCTTCTGGCTATCCTTATCAAAATAGATAAGTCCGTATCTCAAAGCAGTATCTATGTCTATATTATATTTCTTACTCATGAAATCAGAGAGTTTATCGACAGAATTTAATTTATCTGCATTTTGAGTAAAGTCATTAATCAGTTTACTGTTTTTAGCATCCTGAATTGCTTTATCATAATCAGTAATCCCATTGTCAATTATATTCTGGGCTTTATGATGCCTGATGGTCATTTCAAGGTCCAGTGCTTCCAGTATAAAACCGGGCTTGTTTGTAGAGTTGGAAGGAGAAACCTTGAAGGAAGGCTTTATTTGTTGTTCTTCTCCTTGGCATTGGCGGCCTTGCGATTCTGCTGTATAAGAAAAATATCTTTCAGGAAGCAGCCAGATATTACAGTAATCTGTATATCTAAGGCTATTTGTTTTATGATAGCGTTCCAGTATTTTATCTTTTAACTTCTGCTCAAAATCAGCGATTGAGTTGAATCCTAGATTCAGCCCAGCAAAGTTGTTTGCAGCAAAAATTTTTGCTTCGTTGAGGCTGTTCCTACCTGAGAAATTTTGCATATACATGATAAATTCAAGGTATGTACCGCTTTTACCGCAGGCATTGCAGTGAAAGTTCCGTTTGTTGTCATTTAAAGATAAAGAGGTAGGGTTATCTGCCCCGGGGTGAAACGGACAGACAAAACGTCCTTTGTTATACTTTCCTTTAAGCCTGTAGTAGTCTTTCAATTTTGCGGCAGTGAGAGACTGCTGGATTAAGGGTTCGATATCATTAAGGTATTGAAATACTAAGACACCAACATCGTGAGAAATTTTTTTGGCTATGATGCTATCTATACTTCTGTTCATAGACTATTCCTCCGTTCCGTAATTTTTAATGAACGTATTATAGCCATAAATCAGTGTATTTCAAGAGGAACTTTATTTTGTAACAAAAATGTAACAAAAAAATAAAGCCTAAAAATTTGACAAACTTAAAAATATGGTTAATATGTTATTAATACTTCAAGGTACTTCAGTTCAAGAAAACTTTGCGAAACATTGAGAGACGCCTTGAAGTTAATGAAGTATGAAGTATTAATGAAATATTCTAATCAATTTTAGTTTTGGTTCAATTCTTGTTTTGAACTGAAGTAATGAAGAATGAAAATTAATACTTGAAATGCTTTATAATCAATCAATAATATGCCTCATAAAACAGGTTAAGGAGGCATATGAGACATGAGCATACAGGTATTAAAAGTTTCAGGGAATAGTAATATTAATGCTGTTGCTGATACAATTAATAAATACGTAGATGAGTATGGCATTGTCCATATTGATGCTATAGGTGTAAAGACAACATATATGACAGTGAAAGCCCTTATACAAGCGGTTGAATATCTGGTGAGTAAAGGGTATAGGTTTAATTTGAGGCCATATTACGTTAAAGTAAACACAGCAGGAAATGATATACAGCCAATTAGTAAGACTGCCATTCGGTGGACTTTGATTGCTAAGGGGAAATAATACAAATTCTTGTATTTATAACCTAAATATGGTAAAATGAATACACACAGTCGAAAGGTACACACCTTTCTTATACTGCATAAGTATAGGAGAGGCGTGTTTTTTGTTTATACTCTTAGGAAGATGGTTAAATAAATAACAAATGGGGTATAAGGTATAAGGGAAGGAAAAGGGCTGTAGGATTTACAAAGATGAGGATATAGTTTATAATGTTCTAATAAAGAACGTTATAAACTATTTTTCTAACCCTAACAGCCAGTTGGGGCTGACTTTGAGGATTTGACACAGGGCTAATAATTCGAAATCAGTCACAATACGCCTCTGCTGCTCGATTTTGCTGATACTTGCCCTGTCTATATATACAGCCATTGTCTCCAACCTGGCTGATAACTGCTGTTGGGTTAGATTGCTTTTTAACCTTGCAACTTTTAACCGAGGCCCGATGATATTACGGTTATCATTGTCGAGTATCAATTTCATATTTACCACCTTTGTGTTTTATTAGAACATTTTAAGTTTAACCGAACATCTAAACTTTTATGTTCTAATAAAGCACATAACATGGTTTTATAGGAGAATGTGCTATGGAGGAGTTTGTAAAAACCGGCAAAACAGTATGCATACTGATAAATAAGCAAGGCAGGATTTACTACAGTAATATCGGTAAGGATGTTGCTAAAAAGTGCCTGGAAGATATTCATATCTTTGACCATTTGCCTGCTGACGGTACTGTTAGTTACAATGTTGGGTATTACACTGTCACTGCTGATACGGTTGATATGGATGAGGCACACTACTATTTGATTCTTATTCAACCGCAGGACAATTTATATAAATATGCTTACAGGGACTCATTTACGGGCTTATACAACAGAAACTACTGGGAGCAGTTGATATCAGGTATGATGCACCGCCCCATACCCAAGAGGTTTACTTTAATTGTTATTGATGTGGATAATCTGAAAAACCTTAATGATAATAAAGGCCATTTGGCGGGGGACAAGGTGTTTCTGCCCCGGATAAATGTCCCGGAGTTGCTCAAGTTGCGTGACCGTTTGCACGTATGCTAATATCTTCCTGGAAGAAAAAAAGGAGGATATGATAAGAGCTTTGAATATATATGTTAAGTGTTCCAGCACCTAACCCTCAAAGCCCTTTAACACATTTGTAATATGATAATAGCATATCTGGGGCGGAATGTTAAGGAGTATCGCAGAAATTGTTTAAAATTTTTGGAAAGGCTGGAGTTGATATGCCCGAAATGCGGCGGGAAAAAAACCTTTCATGACAGATATGCACGTCATGTGCATATGGGCGAGGAAATTGAATGGATTAACATATTCCGTGTAATCTGTAGCAAGTGTGGGAAGACACATGCAATCATACCGGATTTCATCAGGCCGTATAAGCATTACTCGGCTTGTGATAGCGAGCTGGTCCTTCGGGACCAGGAGGACGGTATACCTCTTGAGGAGATTGAGACTGCCGCCAGCATATCCACATTAAGGCGGTGGGTAGAAGAATTCAGGCAACGGGGGCGGCAAGCTGCAGGAGCATTAAGAGCTATACTGTACAGGTATTATGGCAAGTTTGTCAATGAGCTGGAGATGATAGAAACAAAGGTATTCCACATGATTGAGCGGCTGCTTGGGTTACTGCCGCAGATAGAAAGCAGCCATCTTGCCATAGGTGAAACGAATATGTGGCTAACAAATCATCTGGCAGGAGTATTTGTATAGAAAATTCCCACATAGTTTGCGTAGCTGTCCGGAGTTCCCTTCTGATAGGCTTTAGGAAAAAGCACAGGAGGGATCGAAATGATAAACAATGAAGTATTGGAAAAAGCATTAAAGAAACATGAGATCATATCGCCGCTATTGCAGCCGGATCTGGATGAGGCGGAAAAGCGGAGAATACGGCAGGAGATACTTGAGAGGGAAGGAATTTCGGAAAGGACACTTCGGAGGTATCTTGCAGCGTACCGGGAGAATGGTTACGAAGGGCTATTACCAAAGATACGAAAAGATACAGGGCAACAAAGAGCGATATCTCAGGAAATATTAGATCGGGCAATCGAAATAAAACAGGAACTGCCGGAGAGAAGTGTCAGGAGGATCATAAAGATCCTTGAAGGCGAAGGGATTGTCAAAAAAGGAAGTGTCTCCAGAAGCACCTTGTCCAGGCATCTTTTGAAGATGGGCTTTGGTGCAAAAGACTTCAGAAATGTTCGTATAGAAGGAACGACAGCCCGCCGGTTCGTCAAAAACGGAAGGAACACATTGTGGCAGGCAGATATCAAATACGGTCCGTACATACCGACTGCCGACGGCGGTAAGAAACGGACATACATGGTGGCATTTATTGACGATGCGACGAGGCTGGTGTGTCATGCAGAATTTTACGACAATCAGAGGCTTCCGATATTGGAAGACAGTTTTCGCAAGGCAATATTGAAATACGGCAAGCCGGAGGCAGTATACGTTGACAATGGCAAGGTATTTATCTCGAAATGGTTCAGAGTAGCATGTGCAAAGCTGGGAATCCGTCACATGAACACAAAGGCGTATTCTCCGGAGAGCAAAGGCAAGATTGAGAGGTTCAATGCCACAGTTGAAGAGTTTTTCCAGGAGATATCGCTGGAGAAAGCAAAAAGCCTGGAGGAACTTAACCGCAAATTTCGGGTATGGCTGGATGAAGGGTACAACGGGAAGCCTCATAGCAGTTTAAAAGGGGTTTCTCCATCGCAGGCGTATGCAAGTGATCCAAAGAAGGTGCGGTTTGCAACTCCTGAAGAATGCCGGGACGCATTTTTATGGGAAGATACAAGGAAAGTTGACAACACAGGCTGTTTCAAGCTGCAAGGGATAGAATATGAAGCCGGAATCGAATACATAGGCAAAAAAGTGGATGTGCGGTATGATCCTTTTGATATGAGCCTTCTGGAGATATGGTACAATGGTGAGCGCCGAAAGACAGCAACCCCGCTGAAGGTTGGGGAATACTGCTCAAAGGTTGAAAAAACACCAGCAACGAAATCGGCGACTCATTCACGGCTATTAAAAATATATGAGAGCGAGAATGAAAAGAGGCAAAAACGGCAGACCGGAGCATTAACCTTCAGGAGCATGAAGGGCGGTGACAGAAATGTTTGAGCAGTACTACAACTTTCTGCACACGCCGTTCACCCGGGATATACCGGAGAAGCATTTGTATAGCAATCCGGAGCTGGAAGAGGTCTGCAGCAGGCTTGAGTATGCGGCCCGGAACCGGTTGTTTGCAGTGATAACGGGAGATGTTGGTACAGGAAAGACCACAGCCATAAGGAAGTTTGTTGGGGCGCTGGACAGCAACCGGTACAAGGTAATGTACATAAGCGATTCGGCGTTGACACCGAGGAATTTTTACTGGGAAGTATTGAACCAGCTGGGATGTGAAGCGAAATTCTACAGGAGCGATGCAAAACGACAACTAACGAGAGAGATCAGCAACCTGATTGAAATACAGAGACGTATTCCTATAATCATCACAGATGAGGCACACCTACTTTCAAGGGAGATGCTGGAGGAAATCCGGTTTTTACTAAACTTCAGGATGGATTCGTATAACCCAATGAGTTTAATCCTGGTAGGCCAGAGTGAGTTGAAGGACATCCTGAAGAAGCAGATATATGAGGCAATATGCCAGCGAATAGATATCCGATATCATATGATGCCATATGATCGGCAAAGAACCGGTGAATACATAAGAAAGCACCTGGAGTATGCAGGAGAAAGCCGGGAGATATTTACGGATATGGCGGTAGACGAGATATATGAATATTCTCATGGAGTACCGCGAAAAATCAACCGGGCGTGTACAGCTTGCCTTTTACATGGGGCACAGGTACAGAAAAAAATCATAGACGATCATGTGGTAAGGCTTATTGTTGAGGAAGAATTGAACTGGTAGTTAATATGCCCTGTCCGTATACATCTGCGGACAGGGCTAATGAGCAAAACTAGCGGTCAAAAAGAATGAGCAGATTGCGGTCAAAGAGGCCGAACAGCGACAACAAGGCTATACGGATTGTCGGGAAGTCTATTAGAGAAAGTATCCGTAAACAAGATATTGCTATACGGTACGGGGGAGATGAGTTCTTTATACTTCTTGCAAATACGAAAAAGGCTATAGTAGAAAAGGTGATAAACAGGATTAAGGAAAATATAAGAAAAAGAGGGAAGGAAGAAAATATTCATATTGAAATAAGCACAGGGACGGCCTGTTCAGACTGTACCTGCGAGATAGGAAAGATAATAGCCATAGCGGATAATAAAATGTATAAAGAAAAGGCTGGGAAAAAGGTTAAAACAAGACAAATAACTGATGAACTAACAGAACTAAAGCAGAAAATAGAGGCAGTGAGGGATGAATTAAAAAATAAAGTTATCTGGAAACCAAACGGGTCGGTTGACAAAGAACTTATAGAGGTAAATATGAAACTGGAAAATCTGATTAAAAAGTATTTAAAAGATGCACAATAATCCATAAAAGAAGCAGGTATATTATTAACCAGTTAAGATATAAATTGATTTACAGGTGATATTGACCTGTTAATTAATGGAGGATTTGTTTTGAAATGAAGTATTAAATGGGAAGTATAAAACACTTGAAACTATTAACAATCAATCCTTATTATGCTGATAAATACAAACCAAGGAGGCATAATAAGGTATGAATATACAGGTTTTAAAAGTCGCTGGAAACAGCAGCGTTAATTCTGTTTCGGACAAAATAATCCAACACGCTGTGAACGATGGAATAGTGCATGTAGACTGCATAGGGGTAAAAGCAACTTACACAGCCGTAAGGGCGATAATATTGGCAACAGAGTATCTGGTAAAGGAAGGCTACAAATTTAATTTGCGCCCTTATTATACGGAAGTGGATGTACAGGATAATGACAAAATGGTACAAAAAACTGCCATACGCTGGACTATAGTTGCAAAGAAAAAATAAAATAGAAGTTGTTATTGTAGAAAAATAGCAAATATGGTAATATAAGAATATACGGACGGGAGGACATGCCTCCCTATACTGCCAGGCTTAGTGCCTGGAATGTAAGAGTATAGGGTTGGTGTGTCCTTTTTTGATGTTTTTGTTGCTAAGAAGGGGGGAGTATAAGATGTTTTGCAAAAGTATACCGATAAAATCTAATAATATCAAGCAGGAATTACAGGAAATTAATAATTCAATAGAAGTTATGAGGGAAAAACTTAATAAAAAGGTTAATGAATGCTTAAAACCAGACAAAGAAACTATCGAAATAAGCCAGCAATTAGACATGCTTATACGGGATTATTATTTAAAAAGCATTAAGATTAATAAAAATGATTAAGATTATATTCAGAAAAGGAAAAGCAAAATAATAATTAAAGAATGCAGTATTTATAAAAATTATGGCTGATACCTATCGCAGTATCAGCCTGCTTTTATTCACAAGATATCCACAAAATATCCACATGATTTGTTGATAATTCAACCCAAATATGCTTTAGGTAAATTATATGTATTTAATTAAAGTTGAATGGCATATCAATTATGTATTACCGAAATCTATAAAAACTGATTATCAACTTTTCTCTTGTGCCTTAAACCTATATCTGTTAGAATACAACCAGAAAATATTGTCCATAATTTTAGTATTGGAAAAGTTTGCTGTATTATTATAAGCATATAAACGAGGGAGGAAAGTACATATGGCGGAATATGTGTTCAGGGATGTAAACCAGATAGGCGAAAAGGAATACCAGACAATAATTGATGGACAGGAATTGGCAGAGATGTGGAGGGATGGGATAATAACATATAACCCAGAGATTCAGAGAGGAACAAAGGTTAAAAGGGGAAAGGACAACACGGAAACGGAGGTTGCTGTATACAGCAAAGCCAATGTGAAAAAAATTTATGAATCCATGTTAAGTGGGCAGTATTTCACTGACATGATTACATTAAATGTACTTGAAGATGGCAATGAAGAAGTTGAACTTGACGATGAAGGTAACCTTAATGTTAGTGGCGAAATAAACATCTCCGATGGACAGCACAGAATCAGGGCTTTGGCTATGATTCTCGAAGGAAATGAAAAAGGGGATTTAGCCTTTGATTTATCTGAACTTAAATTCCCTGTTAAAATCACTAATTATGATGTTCAAACTGCACAGCAGCAGTTCCACCAGTTCTCCCAAGGACTCAAAATCAGTTCCAGCAGGGCTGAGTATTTTAATCAAACGGGCCTTGCGAATATCATTGTAAGAGAATTGATGAAAAACAGCGACCTGGCTGGCAGGGTGGAAGTGGTGAGAAATTCCATATCGAAGAACGATGAGCGACACATTGTAACCTTTGCTACCCTTGTAAATGCTATAGAGATAGTTTACAAAGATTTAGAGACAAGGGTTCAGGCGATGGAACTTGCAAAGTATCTATCGGAATTTTTCAACGAACTTATAAACCTTATTCCTGAACTTCACAACTACGAAAAGAGGGCACAGAGCAAAGAGACATCGCTGACGGGAGAAAACTTTATGTTTTACGGGTATGTGGCGATAAGCAAAGTTCTAAGGGAGAAGGAGAATTGGAAAGAGTATTTGCCATTAATTAATGAACTAGATTTATCAAAAGGCTCTAAGCAGTGGTACGGAGATGTTATTAAAAGAGGAAAGGAAAAGGGGTATACTATAGTAAATAACAATGAAAGCAGAAAAACATTTGCTAATAAGATTGAAAAGATGTTTAAAAAGTTACTAAATGAAAAAACAGCGTGACTTCAATTGTAATAAATATGGCTGGCAAATTACTGATAGTAGGTTAATGTGTCAGCCTTTTTGGTCAGAGAGGGGAAAGGTTTAAGGAATTAGTTATAAGGTTGTTTTAATGCATGATTATATTTTAGTCGCATAAAAATTTGCCAAACTCCTTAATCCATAAGTCTTTACCCTGACTCATTAATATACATATTATGATTAGGTTTAAAGAAGGGAAAAGGATAACAGGTTAAGGATTTAAAAATAAAATATACTTGACATGAATAACTAATTATATATAAAATGCATCGGTCGAGTAAAGGTTTTATCATCAATGCCTCTTTCGTTAAACTGTCTACAAAAAAGTAGGCAGTTTTTTTATTGCCAATTACAGGCGAGATGGATACGAGGTATAAGGACTAGAGTCCTAAGGTAAATTGAAGTTGCCCATTTTATATGAGTTATACTATATACGATGGGGTAAGGCTTACAAAAAAACAAAAATTCTTGTGTGTTATACTTCTATTAGAGGGATAAGGTGCAAAAAATCTCAAATTTCTTATTGAGTTATACTACAAAAGTGGGGAAATAGGAAAAAATTTAAAATTTACAATATGTTATGCTTAATAGTGTAAGGGGGTAAGGCTCATAAAAAACTCAAAATTTCATTTATGTTATACTCAATTATAGAGGGGTAAGGTTTAAAAAACACAAATTTCTTATGAATTATACTACAAATGTGGAAATAAAGGAAAAATTTTCTATATTACAATATGTTATGCTTAGAAGTGAAGGGAGATATGGTTAAAAAAATCTCGATTTTCTTATATGTTAAACTATCAATAGAGGGGTGAAAATGCTTATAAAATAACCAAAAATTGTATGTGCTATACTTATAATGTAGGGGTTAAATGGTTCAAATAAAATTTAAAAAGTTTACACCCATCTGGTTTTAGAAATACAGTTTGCTCTAACGATATGAGGCTATAAGGGAGGTGGTTTTGTGATAAGTATTAGAGCACCTGATAAAGAAAAAAATGAGAGGCAATTTGCCGAATGCCCCTGTGATATTGGAAATAAAAAATTAATTTGTTAATCAATATTATATCAAAATTAAGGAGAGATGAAACATGAAAAAGTTTATCAACAACAAAGTATATAATACTGAAACTGCTCAATTGATAAGAGAATATTGGAATGGTCGTGAAAAAGATGATGACTTTTATCATCTTGAAAGGCTTTATAAGACTGAGAATGGAGACATGTTTTTATATTATACAGGCGGAAAATATACAGAATATGAGGGCCATGAAGATATTATTCCGTTAGAGCCATGTGATGCATGTAACTGGTTAGAGAGAATTGCACGTACCGAAGCGATTGAAAGACATTTTGTAAATATGTTGGGAAAAGAACTTGCAGGTGCAATTTATATTTCTGCGCAGCGTTTAGACTAATAGAAAATATACTTAATCATTAGTAGAGGGAAAGGTTACATGGAAAATAAAATAGGAATCTTAAAAAAATAGAAGGCAGCATTCGGCAAAATGCTCCTTCTGTAAACAAAATATGTACTTTATAAAACTACCTATAACAGATTATACAATAAAAAATAGGAAAAGTAAAAGGCATTATATACCAGTAAGGTGAATGGTACTTTAAAGGAAACAGGGAGGTATCAGGCTTTAAAAGCCTGATACTGCCCCAAGACTTTCACGACTAATTTATAAAAAAGCAATGTATAGGGAACTCTTAATAAATTTCAACTATTAAAACCTTCTTTAGAAAATGTCCATTTAAATAAATATTAAACAATGTTGAAGAGAGGAGAATGATTATGATTAATACAAAAAAGAATGTGATGTCTAAAGACTATGGTTGTTTACTTATAGCAATATTAAGTAACAAATCGCTATATCCATTAATAGATGAAGAATATGAAAATAATAAAAGAGAATATGATGAACTGATTCTCAATAGCGATTTCTTTAACAATAATAGGCATAAAATTATATCAGAAGATATGAAAGAGTATAGTATTAAATTAACAGGCATTTTTCTATCTAAAAATGGAAACAACTTCATGCGAAAAATTCTCAAGTCAGGATGGCCCAGATTATATGATTATGTTGAAAACACCGATTGTGTAGTTTATGAAGAAATAAAGCAAATAAAAGATTATGGTTTAGATAATTTGTCTGAAGGTTATACAATCTATATTATAAAACAAATGCTAGATATGTTTAATAAGGACATGACTCATAAGAGAGATGAAAGCAAACGTGAAATAGATGCATACAATAATAGACTATCATTAGCATGGAATATTATGATAAAAGAAAAATTCTTTCAATCACTTGATAAGGAGTTTCAATTAGTCTCAGGCGAAGTCAACAGAGACAATACATTGCAAAAAAGAATTAATTTAGATAAAAATAGTAATTTTTGCAAAGGGCTTTTGTATTTAATGAGTTATTATTCTATAGATTTATGGGATTTTGGACAGAGTTACAAGATTGAGGAAAAAGATAGGGAACTTTTGGCAAGTTATCTTGATGCTTCTGTTTTATCAATAGATGACATTTTGAATAATGTTCATGAGAAAGAAAATATGTTCGACTATATTATATTTAGTAGAATGTTTCAGATTTTAATTAATAAATATAGTGCATTGGACGATACCTATGTGCGCTTATATAAAAGCAGCATAGAAAAGGGCATTGAACTTGAAAAACTTACAACGCAAATATATTGTCTAAAAGAGCAGGTTGAAAAATTAGAAAGAGAAAATAACCAATTAAGAGAAAAACTTAAAATTATAAGTTTGGATACAGTAAGAGAAAAAGAAAAAGAAATCATCGATATTAAGAAACAATACAATGAGATTATTAAAGAAAAAGACCAATTGTTAGAGGAAAATAAAGAAGAAATTCAATTACTGAAAATGACTATAGAAAATTTAATTGATGAAAGCCGATACGTTAATGAAGAGCAGATAACTAATGACGCATTAACTGGAACTAGAGGAGTAATTATTGGCGGAACTCCACAATGGCAGCAGCATATGCGTAAAATTGTGCCTCACTTTAAATTCATAGAAGTAGAACAGTTAAACTATGATACAAAAATATTAGAAAATGCCGATAAAATATACTTTAACACTGCATACAACTCACATGCAATGTTTTATAAGACAATGAATGCAGTTCGCAAAAAACAGATAGAAATTGTTTTTATTAATAGCAATTCAGTTACAGCAGGATTTAAAATGTTTGGGCAAAAGAGCGGCCAGTATACAGATAAGCATCTTGCAAGTTAAGCAAGCAAAAAGTAATAAGTTTACTTTCATAAGAGAAATGCTTCATAGCATTTCTCTTATGAAAGGCTAATAAATGGATTAGATATTAGGTTAAGAACAGGAGGAAATCAAATGAAGAAACAAATTCAAATTCATATTCCATATTTAATAAAAGAAATTTTCGAAAAGGTAGTTCGTATGGATAGTTTTGGTAATTATTTCTACGAAACGACATTAATATTTTACTGGAATGAGTTAGATTGCTTTGCAAAAAAGTTAGATTTCACCACTGCAGAAGAAACTGATTCAATTAATGGTGAAATAATTGGACAAGTCTCTATTTCAACAGATGGAGATAGTGCATGGGACCATATTACTGCAAAAGAGTGGTTAAGAAAGGATATAGAGGACGAACTTTATGAAATGTTAATAAATGAAGGATATGAGCCTATTTTTATAAATCATATTCAAGTATTTGGTTATAATTTTGATGAATGTAAGTGTACGTATTCTGCAGTCATTTCTGATGAAAATGAAGTAAATGAATTTTTATATGATTATGAAGAAAGTTATAAATACCTTGCTAATCTTGATAATGTCTATATTCTGACAGAAAAAGAGGCAAAAAGATATAAGGGGTCTATAATACAAGGTTAAAGTTTTAAGCAATAGACTACCAGAGCAAAGAAAAGGAATAAAAGTTAAACCAAGTAAGCCAGCATCATTGTTTGGTATGATAGTAGGTATTGTTTTTGTATTTATTGGGTTATTTGTAGTAATTCCCGGTGCAGGTCTGTTCGGTATATTCTGGACACTGATTGCAGTTGGTATAACAGGGTTCCAAGCCTATAACTTTTTTGATGACAAAGATGTTGCGTCATGGGAGATAAACATAGACACTGGCGCCAATGCAGAGACGAATAATCAGTCAATATCTGTAAGTGGTGATTTTGGAAAAGTGCAAAGTTGTTGGAGATAAAAGAGTTAAAGGGATTTAACAATGAGCCAGGGGTGTTGGAGTATCAGGTTAAAGTTGATTTTGATTTTAAAAAACTAATAACAGCAGATGATGGAGTCTGGCCAAGATTTATTATATTGAAGAAAGAATCTGAAAAAAGCGGCTGGAGGATTGACGGTGTTGGTACGGGACCGTGATTAGGGAGTATGTGATATAAAGTACATGCTTTTATAGCGTGCACTTTTGTTTTTTATATCAAATTTAAAAGGATTTTATTCACAATTATCGAATAGAAAAGTAGAATAAACAGTTTAAAGGTATAAGGAATGATAGTATGCTTGATAACAACTATTATGTATACAAAAAAGAAGTGGACTGGTCGGTGCTGCAGCAGGGTGTAAGCATTCCAGTAACCATACAGGTAGTTTTCCAAAATACTATAAATAAGTTTTTGCCAAGAGGCAAGTCTAAAGATATTTATCTGGTATTGGAAGGACTGACTTATAAGGCAAGGCTTGTAAACCAGAAATTCGATGAGAGAAAATATCCTAATAGAAAAGATATACTGCAAATAAGGTATCATCCACAAAGTGAGATTGCGGAAAGACTTAGAAGCATTTTTGCTGCAAGTTACAGGTATATATTAGAGCAGAGGAATAGCCTGCCTGAAAATCAACGCAAATTCATTAAAGTTCCTGAAGAAATAAAGGAATACCTGGCTATATATACAACAGAGTATCCAGATACATATCTACTTGAATGTATTACGCAGGAGGATACAAGGATAATAAAGGAAACAATGGTTCATGAAGATGAGCAGGAATATGAAGCAAGTATTAACTATAACACTGTTGACCCTAATGCTACTATTGCTGCAGTGAACCAAATAGTAAAGATTCGTAAACTTAACAGGGCAATAGGAGAAAGCCTGAAACTTCTTTATAATTACCGCTGCCAGATATGTGGAGAGAATATTAGTGCAAGATATGGAGTCAATGTTGTTGAATCGCACCATATAAACCCATTTGTTGAATCACTCAATAATAATTCAGAAAATCAGGTTATTATTTGTCCTAATCATCATCGGATTATTCATAGGGCAAGACCTGTTTTTGACAGGAGAAAACTAATATTTGTTTATCATAATGGAGTAGAAGAAAGGATTATATTGAACCGACATTTGCAGTAAGAGAAGGTAATAGTTACAAGTTTGACTTTATGCAATAAATTTACATATATGTTTTAATATATATTTAACTCCTAATGTCATAATGGTAAAATATACTTAACATTAAAT